>NZ_CP095474.1:3414446-3416095 GCF_023614315.1 Streptomyces sudanensis
TTATAAGGNNCCGGCGTAGAGGGTAAGACCCCCGTAGTCGAAACTCATGCGGCTCGTTGGAGAGACACCCAAGTAGCACGGGGCCCGAGAAATCCCGTGTGAATCTGGCGGGACCACCCGCTAAGCCTAAATATTCCCTGGTGACCGATAGCGGATAGTACCGTGAGGGAATGGTGAAAAGTACCGCGGGAGCGGAGTGAAATAGTACCTGAAACCGTGTGCCTACAAGCCGTGGGAGCGTCGGGGCCTTCGGGCCCTCGTGACTGCGTGCCTTTTGAAGAATGAGCCTGCGAGTTTGCGGTGTGTTGCGAGGTTAACCCGTGTGGGGAAGCCGTAGCGAAAGCGAGTCCGAATAGGGCGGTTTAGTAGCGCGCTCAAGACCCGAAGCGGAGTGATCTAGCCATGGGCAGGTTGAAGCGGAGGTAAGACTTCGTGGAGGACCGAACCCACCAGGGTTGAAAACCTGGGGGATGACCTGTGGTTAGGGGTGAAAGGCCAATCAAACTCCGTGATAGCTGGTTCTCCCCGAAATGCATTTAGGTGCAGCGTCGTGTGTTTCTTGCCGGAGGTAGAGCACTGGATAGGCGATGGGCCCTACCGGGTTACTGANNTTAACAGNAGTNNNANGCCGGTAAGTGAGAGCGCGGCAGTGAGACTGTGGGGGATAAGCTCCATGGTCGAGAGGGAAACAGCCCAGAGCATCGACTAAGGCCCCTAAGCGTACGCTAAGTGGGAAAGGATGTGGAGTCGCAGAGACAACCAGGAGGTTGGCTTAGAAGCAGCCACCCTTGAAAGAGTGCGTAATAGCTCACTGGTCAAGTGATTCCGCGCCGACAATGTAGCGGGGCTCAAGCGTACCGCCGAAGTCGTGTCATTGCAGCATGAGGGCCAACGCCCGCTGTGATGGGTAGGGGAGCGTCGTGTGCCGGGTGAAGCAGCCGTGGAAGCGAGTTGTGGACGGTTCACGAGTGAGAATGCAGGCATGAGTAGCGATACACACGTGGGAAACGTGTGCGCCGATTGACTAAGGGTTCCTGGGTCAAGCTGATCTGCCCAGGGTAAGTCGGGACCTAAGGCGAGGCCGACAGGCGTAGTCGATGGACAACCGGTTGATATTCCGGTACCCGCTTTGAAGCGCCAGCGCTGAACCCAGCGATGCTAAGCCCGTGAAGCCGTCGTGTGCGTCTTCGGACAAGCACGGAGTGGTGGAGCCGGTGGCCCAGACTGGTAGTAGGTGAGCGATGGGGTGACGCAGGAAGGTAGTCCAGCCCGGGCGGTGGTTGTCCCGGGGTANGGTGTAGGCCGTGTGGTAGGCAAATCCGTCACACATTGAAGGCTGAGACCTGATGCCGAGCCGATTGTGGCGAAGTGGATGATCCTATGCTGTCGAGAAAAGCCTCTAGCGAGTTTCATGGCGGCCCGTACCCTAAACCGACTCAGGTGGTCAGGTAGAGAATACCGAGGCGTTCGGGTGAACTATGGTTAAGGAACTCGGCAAAATGCCCCCGTAACTTCGGGAGAAGGGGCCACGTCTGGTGACGAGTCTTGCACTCCGAGCTGGGGGTGGCCGCAGAGACCAGCGAGAAGCGACTGTTTACTAAAAACACAGGTCCGTGCGAAGCCGTAAGGCGAGGTATACGGACTGACGC
>NZ_CP095474.1:3416101-3488536 GCF_023614315.1 Streptomyces sudanensis
GTGCTGGAACGTTAAGGGGACCGGTTAGCCTGGATTCGTCCGGGCGAAGCTGAGAACTTAAGCGCCAGTAAACGGCGGTGGTAACTATAACCATCCTAAGGTAGCGAAATTCCTTGTCGGGTAAGTTCCGACCTGCACGAATGGCGTAACGACTTCTCGACTGTCTCAACCATAGGCCCGGTGAAATTGCACTACGAGTAAAGATGCTCGTTTCGCGCAGCAGGACGGAAAGACCCCGGGACCTTTACTACAGTTTGATATTGGTGTTCGGTTCGGCTTGTGTAGGATAGGTGGGAGACTGTGAAGCCGTGACGCCAGTCATGGTGGAGTCGCCGTTGAAATACCACTCTGGTCGTGCTGGATGTCTAACCTGGGTCCGTGATCCGGATCAGGGACAGTGTCTGATGGGTAGTTTAACTGGGGCGGTTGCCTCCTAAAGGGTAACGGAGGCGCCCAAAGGTTCCCTCAGCCTGGTTGGCAATCAGGTGTTGAGTGTAAGTGCACAAGGGAGCTTGACTGTGAGACCGACGGGTCGAGCAGGGACGAAAGTCGGGACTAGTGATCCGGCGGTGGCTTGTGGAAGCGCCGTCGCTCAACGGATAAAAGGTACCCCGGGGATAACAGGCTGATCTTCCCCAAGAGTCCATATCGACGGGATGGTTTGGCACCTCGATGTCGGCTCGTCGCATCCTGGGGCTGGAGTCGGTCCCAAGGGTTGGGCTGTTCGCCCATTAAAGCGGTACGCGAGCTGGGTTTAGAACGTCGTGAGACAGTTCGGTCCCTATCCGCTGTGCGCGTAGGAATATTGAGAAGGGCTGTCCCTAGTACGAGAGGACCGGGACGGACGAACCTCTGGTGTGCCAGTTGTCCTGCCAAGGGCATGGCTGGTTGGCTACGTTCGGGAGGGATAACCGCTGAAAGCATCTAAGCGGGAAGCCTGCTTCGAGATGAGTGTTCCCACCTCCTTTGAGAGGGTAAGGCTCCCAGTAGACGACTGGGTTGATAGGCCGGATATGGAAGCCCAGTGATGGGTGGAGTTGACCGGTACTAATAGGCCGAGGGCTTGTCCTCAGTTGCTCGCGTCCACTGTGTCAGTTCTGAAGTAACGAACTCCCCCCTTGTGTGGGCCGGTCGAGTTCATATCTTCATAGTGTTTCGGTGGTCATAGCGTTAGGGAAACGCCCGGTTACATTCCGAACCCGGAAGCTAAGCCTTTCAGCGCCGATGGTACTGCAGGGGGGACCCTGTGGGAGAGTAGGACACCGCCGAACAATTCTTCAGTCCCGGTTTCGGGGGCATCGTCCCCCGAAACCGGGACTTTTTTGCGTTTCCCGGAGTGCCGAATCCGGTGGGCCGGAACAGCCGATTAGGCGTTCGGGTCCCGTGCGGGGTATAGTTTTCTCGTCGCCACAGGGGAAATCCCGAAAGCGACAGGCCCCTATAGCTCAGTCGGCAGAGCGTCTCCATGGTAAGGAGAAGGTCAACGGTTCGATTCCGTTTGGGGGCTCAGAGCGGAAGGCCCCTCGCCACAAGGCGAGGGGCCTTCCGCGTTTCTCCGTTTCCCACCCCGTCACTGCCGGGGCGGCTCCGGAATGCGCAGGGTCAGGATCGCCATGTCGTCCGACGCCGGCTCTGCGGCGAACCTCTCCACGGCACGCAGCACACGCGCCGCGACCGCGCCGGCCGTCAGGCCCGTACACGTCCGCAGCACCTCCGCCAGGCCGTCGTCACCCAGCATCCGCGTGCCTTCGCGCCGCTCCGTGACGCCGTCGGTGACGCACAGCAGGACATCTCCCGGAGCCAGCACCACCGTCTGCTCGTACAACTCCACTTCGTCCATCACGCCCAGCAGCGGCTGGGGCTCCGCGGCCGGCTCCACGGTGCCGTCCTGGCGCAACCGCAACGGCAGCGGATGTCCCGCGCACACCACCTTCAGCAGCGCGCTGCCGTCCTCCTGCGGGCACAACTCCCCGTACAGCAGCGTCAGGAAGCGGCTTCTGGGGCCCTCGTCGAGGATCGCCGCGTTCAGCCGCTCCAGGACCGCGGGGCCGCCCAAGCCCTCGCGGGCCAGCAGCCGCAGCGCGTGACGGGCCAGGCCCGTCACCGCGGCGGCCTCCGGTCCCGTGCCGCACACATCGCCGATCGCGAGGCCGTACGCCCCGTCCCGGATCGGGAACAGGTCGTAGAAGTCGCCGCCCACCTCGTTGCCCTCGCCGGCCGCCCGGTAGATGACGTCCACCTCGACCCCGGGGATTCGCGGCAGTCCCGGCGGGAGGAGGCTGCGCTGCAAGGACTGGCTGATCGCCGTCCGCTCGCTGTACAGCCGCGCGTTGTCCAGGGCCAGGGCCGCACGACGGGACAGGTCCTCGGCGAGCTCCAGGATCTCCTGGCGGAAGTGGTCGTCCGACGGCCTGCCCAGCGTCAGCATGCCGATCACCCGGTTGCGGGCCACCAGGGGGAGCACCACCGTCTCGCCGCCTACCGCGGCCGCCGTCGCCAGCGTCGTACCGATCCCGGAGGACAAGGGCGACGACGTCATGCCCAGCTGCCGGCGCGACGCCTCCAGCGCCGCCCGCTGGGCCGCCTCCCCGGGCGCGCCCCACGGACGGGCGCCCGGTGTCGGGTCCGGGGGCCGGCGGGGTGACGCCCGACAGCAGCTCCTTCAGTCCGTCGATGCGCTCCTCGTCCTCGTGGAGCACGTACGACAGGTCCGGCTCCGCCGCCTGGTCGGCGATCGTGTAGACGGCACACCAGGTGGCCAGCGTCGGGACCGTCATCTGGGCCATCAGCGCCAGTGTCTGGTCCCGGTCCAGCGTGCCCGCCAGCAGGTCCGACGCCTCCACCAGGAAGCTCAGGGAACCGCGGCGCAGCCGCTCCAGCTCGCCCAGCCGGGCCGACTCGACGGCCAGGGCGATCCGGTCGGCGGCGAACTGCAGTCGCAGGGCCTCCTCGTTCGCGTAACGGCCCGCCGCCTCGGCCGCCACTCCCAGGGAGCCCGTCAGCCGGCCCTCCACCTTGAGGGGGACCGTCACGACCGAACGCATGCCCGTGCCGTTCAGCAGCGGGACCGCGCCCGGTACCGCCAGCAGGTCCTCGTGCACGGTCGGCATGCGGGCCGAGGCGTACCGGCCGGTCCCCGCCTCCACGGGGACGCGTGCGAAGCGCTGGCGGGCGGAGGGGAGCCCGGTGGTGGCGCGCACCTCCAGTTCCGTCTCGTCGTCCGTCGCCAGGAGCAGGAACGCCGCGTCCCCGTCGAGCATGTCGCGGGCGCGCTCCACCGTGCGCTGGAGGAGGCCGTCCAGGTCGTCAGGGGCGGGGGAGCCGATGAACACCTCGAACGGGTCCGCCGTGCGCCCCTCGCCCGCCGGTTCGCCGCCCGTCGCGCGGGGCGGGGTCTGCAGGACGGCGCGCTCGTGGTCGCGCACCAGCAGGCACACCGTCGACGGTTCACCGTGCGTGTCGCGGACCCGCAGGTGGGAGGCGTACACGGGGATCACGCGGCCGTGTGTGCCGCGGATGCCGTAGCTGCCCTCCCAGCGGGACAGTTGCAGGGCCTCCGCCAGGCCCGTGCCCGTGCCCGGGGTGTGGGGCCAGGCGGCGAAGTCGCCGAGTTGCTTGCCGACGGTCTGGTCGGCGGGGTACCCGAAGAGGTGTTCCGCGTCGCCGTTCCAGGCGGTGATGGCGCCCGAGCGGTCGATCTGGACGACCGCGACCCGGACGCGCTCGTCGGCGACGGGCAGCAGGTCGGCGGGGAGGGCGGGGCCCGCGTGGCGGGTGCCGACCGGGCGTTCCGGGAGGTCCAGCTGGAACCAGACGTGCTTGTGGGTGGGGGAGTACTCCACTCCCCAGCGGGCGGCCAGGGCGGCGCACAGGAGCAGTCCGCGGCCGTTCTCCCGGTCCGGTGCCGGGGCGGGCCGGCCGGTGCCCTGCAGGGGCACCTCGCGCTCCGGGTAGCGGTCCGCGACCTCGACCCGTACGCCGTGTTCCGTGCGCAGGCACAGGACGTCCGCCGCCGTGCCGGCGTGGATCACCGCGTTGGTGACGAGTTCGCTGGTCAGGACGACGGCGTCGTCGACGACGTCGGAGTACCCCCAGCCTTGCAGGGTGTCCCGGACGAAGGCGCGGGCGGTCGCGACCGCCCGCGCCACGGGTTCGAAGGTGGCAGCCGCCCGCGCGGTGATCACAGAACTCCTCGTACGCGTCTCGACGCCCGGCTCCGCCATGGTCGGCCCCGCCCCTCCCGGTACCCCCTGGTCGTACGGCCACACCGCCCCCGCCGGGCGGACCGGGGCGGTTGGACAGCCGGATGCCAGGTTACTTACCTTCGCAGTCCGGGCGGGCGGTCACGGTTGTTTCCGTCCCCAGCGGGCGGGGACGTTATGCGAAGCTGTCGAAGCCGTTATGGCCCGGCCCGCTCGCGGTGGAAGACTGGGAGGGCGTCCGGCGTCAGCCGTCGCGAGGGCCGCGGCCGGAGGGACGCCCGGACGCGAGCCCGAGGAACAAGGTCGACCCCTGCGGGAGGGACACGGTGGAGTCTGGCGTGGCGGCGCGGGGCGGTAGCACGCGCGCGAAGGGCGGACGGTCCCGGAGCAGTGGGACCGTCGAGGTGGACGCGGCCGCACTGGAGCGGCTGCTGGGGGCTCTGACCGCGATGCGCGACGGCAACTTCCGCAAGCGGCTCACCGTCACCGGTGAGGGGACGATGGCGGAGATCGCCGCCGTCTTCAACGAGGTGGCCGACCGCAAGCTGCACCTGACCGGCGAGCTGGCGCGGGTGCGCCGGGTCGTCGGCCGCGAGGGCAAGCTGTCGGAGCGGCTGGAGGTCGGTGCCAGCGAGGGCGCCTGGGCCACCGCGATCGAGGCGGCCAACGCGCTCGTCGACGACCTGACCCGGCCCGTCTCCGAAGTCGGCCGGGTGCTGTCCGCGGTCGCGGACGGCGACCTGGAGCAGCGGATGGAGCTGCGGTCCGAGGGGGCCGACGGGGCGGGGCGGCCGCTGCGCGGCGAGTTCCTGAAGGTCGCCCGGACGGTCAACAACCTCGTCGACCAGTTGTCGTCGTTCACCGACGAGGTGACGCGGGTCGCCCTCGAGGTCGGTACGGAGGGCAAGCTCGGCGGTCAGGCGCAGGTGCGCGGGGTGTCCGGTTCGTGGAAGGACCTCACGGACTCGGTCAACACGATGGCGTACCGGCTGACCGCGCAGGTCCGGGACATCGCCCTGGTCACCACGGCGGTCGCCAAGGGCGATCTGTCGCGCAAGGTCACCGTGCACGTGGCCGGGGAGATGCTGGAGCTGAAGAACACCGTCAACACGATGGTGGATCAGCTGTCGTCGTTCTCCTCCGAGGTGACCCGCGTCGCGCGGGAGGTCGGCACGGAGGGCGAGCTCGGCGGTCAGGCGGAGGTGCCCGGCGTCGCCGGTGTGTGGAAGGACCTCACCGACTCCGTCAACACGATGGCGGGGAACCTCACCTCCCAGGTGCGCGGCATCGCGGAGGTCACCACGGCGGTCGCCAACGGCGACCTGTCGCAGAAGGTCACGGTCGACGTGGCCGGGGAGATGCTGGAGCTGAAGAACACCGTCAACACGATGGTGGACCAGCTGTCCGCGTTCGGCTCCGAGGTGACGCGGGTGGCGCGGGAGGTCGGTGTCGAGGGGCTGCTCGGCGGCCAGGCGCAGGTGCCGGGCGCGGCGGGCCGGTGGAAGGACCTGACGGACTCGGTCAACACGGCGTTCCGGAACCTGACGGGTCAGGTGCGGGACATCGCGCAGGTGACGACGGCGGTCGCCAACGGCGACCTGTCGCAGAAGGTCACGGTCGACGTGGCCGGGGAGATGCTGGAGCTGAAGAACACCGTCAACACGATGGTGGCGCAGTTGTCGTCGTTCGCCGACCAGGTGACGCGCATGGCCCGTGACGTGGGTACGGAGGGCCGGCTCGGCGGTCAGGCGCGGGTGCCGGGGGTGTCCGGTACGTGGAAGGAGCTCACCGACTCCGTCAACTTCATGGCCGGCAACCTCACCTCGCAGGTGCGGCAGATCGCGCAGGTGACGACGGCGGTGGCGCGGGGCGACCTGTCGCAGAAGATCGACGTGGACGCCCGGGGCGAGATCCTGGAGCTGAAGAACACCATCAACACGATGGTCGACCAGTTGTCCGCGTTCGCCGAGCAGGTCACCCGGGTCGCCCGCGAGGTGGGCACCGAGGGGCGGCTCGGCGGTCAGGCGCAGGTGCCCGGTGTGGCCGGGGTGTGGCGTGACCTGACGGACTCCGTCAACGGGATGGCGGGGAACCTCACCGCGCAGGTCCGCAACATCGCCCAGGTGGCCACGGCGGTGGCGCGGGGCGACCTGTCGCAGAAGATCGACGTGGACGCCCGGGGCGAGATCCTGGAGCTGAAGAACACCCTCAACACGATGGTGGACCAGCTGTCCGCGTTCGGTTCCGAGGTGACGCGGGTGGCGCGCGAGGTCGGTACGGAGGGCATCCTCGGCGGCCAGGCGGAGGTGCAGGGCGTCTCGGGCACCTGGAAGGACCTGACGCAGTCGGTCAACTTCATGGCGTCCAACCTCACCTCGCAGGTGCGGCAGATCGCCCAGGTGACGACGGCGGTCGCGAGGGGGGACCTGTCCAAGAAGATCACCGTGGACGCGCGGGGCGAGATCCTCGACCTGGTCACCACCGTCAACACGATGGTGGACCAGCTGTCGAACTTCGCGGACGAGGTGACGCGGGTGGCGCGCGAGGTCGGTACGGAGGGCATCCTCGGCGGCCAGGCGCGGGTGCGCGGGGTGACCGGCATCTGGAAGGACCTCAGCGACAACGTCAACGTGATGGCGAACAATCTCACCTCGCAGGTCCGCAACATCGCCCGGGTGTCGTCGGCGGTCGCCAACGGCGACCTGACGAAGAAGGTGACGGTCGAGGCGCGCGGCGAGGTCGCCGAGCTGGCCGACACGGTCAACACGATGGTGACGACGCTGTCGTCGTTCGCCGACGAGGTCACCCGCGTCGCGCGCGAGGTGGGTACCGAGGGCGAGCTGGGCGGCCAGGCGCGGGTGCCGGGGGTGTCCGGTACGTGGAAGGACCTCACCGAGTCGGTGAACTCGATGGCGTCCAACCTGACCGGTCAGGTGCGGCAGATCGCGGCCGTCACGACCGCCATCGCCAAGGGCGACCTCACCAAGAAGATCGACATCGACGCGCGCGGGGAGATCCTGGAGCTGAAGAACACCATCAACACGATGGTCGACCAGCTCTCGTCGTTCGCGGAGGAGGTCACCCGCGTCGCGCGGGAGGTCGGTACGGAGGGCATCCTGGGCGGCCAGGCCCGGGTGCGGGACGTCGACGGCACGTGGCGGGACCTCACCGAGTCGGTGAACGAGATGGCCGGGAACCTCACCCGGCAGGTGCGTGCCATCGCCGCCGTCGCCACGGCGGTGACCCGCGGCGATCTGAACCTGAAGATCGACGTGGACGCGTCCGGGGAGATCCAGGTCCTCCAGGACAACATCAACACCATGATCGCCAACCTGCGCGACACGACCCTCGCCAACGAGGAGCAGGACTGGCTGAAGGGCAACCTCGCCCGGATCTCCGGTCTGATGCAGGGCCGCCGGGACCTGGACGACGTCGCGTCGCTCATCATGAGCGAGCTGACGCCGGTGGTGTCGGCCCAGCACGGCGCGTTCTTCCTGGCCGTTCCGACCGGTGGCGGGACGGTGGAGCCCGGCGGCGGGGACGACGGCTCGTACGAGTTGCGGATGCGCGCCGGGTACGGCTACTCGGCAGGGTCGATGCCGACGTCGTTCCGGCCGGGCGAGACGCTGATCGGGACGGCGGCCGAGGAGAAGCGGACGATCCAGGTGCACGTCCCGCCGGGCTACCTGAAGATCTCGTCGGGGCTCGGGGAGGCCGCGCCGGCGCATGTGATCGTGCTTCCGGTGCTGTTCGAGGGGAAGGTCCTCGGGGTGATCGAGCTGGCGTCGTTCCAGCCGTTCACGCAGATCCAGCGGGACTTCCTCAACCAGATCGCCGAGATGATCGCGACGAGTGTCAACACCATCAGCGTCAACTCCAAGACGGAGGTGCTGCTGAAGCAGTCGCAGGAGCTGACCGAGCAGCTGCGGGAGCGGTCGGCGGAGCTGGAGAGCCGGCAGAAGGCGCTGCAGGACTCCAACGCCGAGCTGGAGGAGAAGGCCGAGCTGCTGGCGCGGCAGAACCGCGACATCGAGGTGAAGAACACCGAGATCGAGGAGGCGCGGCAGGTGCTGGAGGAGCGGGCCGAGCAGCTCGCCGTCTCCATGCGCTACAAGTCCGAGTTCCTGGCGAACATGTCGCACGAGCTGCGCACCCCGCTCAACTCGCTGCTGATCCTCGCCAAGCTGCTCGCCGACAACGTGGAGGGCAACCTGTCGCCGAAGCAGGTGGAGTTCGCCGAGACCATCCACGGCGCGGGCTCCGACCTGCTTCAGCTGATCAACGACATCCTGGACCTGTCGAAGGTCGAGGCGGGCAAGATGGACGTCAGCCCGACCCGGATCGCGCTGGTGCAGCTGGTCGACTACGTGGAGGCGACGTTCCGGCCGCTGACCGTGGAGAAGGGCCTCGACTTCTCCGTACGAGTCTCCCCGGAGTTGCCGGCGACGCTCCACACCGACGAGCAGCGGCTGCTGCAGGTGCTGCGCAACCTGCTGTCCAACGCGGTGAAGTTCACTGACACCGGCGCGGTCGAGCTGGTCATCCGCCCGGCGAGGGCGGACGTGCCGCCGTCGATCCGGGAGCAGCTCCTGGAGGCGGGTTCGCTGCGCGATCCGGACGCCGACCTGATCGCGTTCTCGGTGACCGACACCGGCATCGGGATCGCCGCGAGCAAGATGCGGGTCATCTTCGAGGCGTTCAAGCAGGCGGACGGCACGACGAGCCGCAAGTACGGAGGTACGGGCCTGGGGTTGTCCATCAGCCGCGAGATCGCGCGGCTGCTGGGCGGCGAGATCCACGCGGCGAGCGAGCCGGGCCGCGGTTCGACGTTCACGCTGTACCTGCCGCTCCACGTCGACGAGCTGTCGCCGCACGGCCACGGCTCCGCCGCGGACGCCTTGCAGGACCCGCACGCCCGGACGGCCGACGAGGCGGCGGCCGGCGGGACGGGCGCCGTGCCCGCCGCGCTGCCGGCCGGGCCCGCCTCCGGTCCGTTCGCGGACGACCGGCAGACGGGTGCGAGCGCGCTGTTCCGGCACCGCCGCATGGCGGCGGCCGCGGCGGAGGCGCGCATGCGGGCCGAGCAGGAGGACCGGCAGGCCGGCGGACAGGCCGGGGAGGCGGCCGAGGAGCGCCGGACGTTCCGGTTCGACGGCGAGAAGGTGCTGATCGTCGACGACGACATCCGCAACGTCTTCGCGCTCACCAGCGTGCTGGAGCAGTACGGGCTGTCGGTGCTGTACGCGGAGAACGGCCGGGAGGGCATCGAGGTCCTGGAGCAGCACGACGACGTGGCCGTCGTCCTGATGGACATCATGATGCCGGAGATGGACGGGTACGCCACGACGACGGCGATCCGCCGGATGCCGCAGTTCGCGGGGCTGCCGATCATCGCGCTGACCGCGAAGGCGATGAAGGGCGACCGGGAGAAGGCGATCGAGTCCGGGGCGTCGGACTACGTCACCAAGCCGGTCGACCCCGACCACCTGCTCGGGGTGATGGAGCGGTGGATGTACGAGGAGTGAGCCGGGCCGGGAGGCTGTCGGTATCGCGCCAATCGGCAGTTGCCGGAGGCGTGTGAGGGGGGCCTGCCCGGGGAACCTTCTGGTCGCCCGCCACGTTTCCGTTGTGTGCACAGTGACATCGCGGTGACAGGGTGTGGTGACAAGCGGGGTGCGGCTACCATGACCGGCACAAGGACGGACGGCGCAAGGGAGTCGTCCCCTGGGGCGGCGCCCGGCCAACTGCCGGGGCGAGGAGGACGGGCCATGGTGCAGAAGGCCAAGATCCTCCTGGTCGATGACCGGCCGGAGAATCTGCTGGCGCTGGAGGCCATCCTCTCCGCGCTCGATCAGACGCTGGTGCGGGCATCGTCAGGGGAGGAAGCGCTCAAGGCGCTGCTGACGGACGATTTCGCGGTCATCCTTCTGGATGTCCAGATGCCGGGCATGGACGGTTTCGAGACGGCCGCCCACATCAAGCGGCGGGAGCGCACGCGCGACATCCCGATCATCTTCCTGACCGCCATCAACCACGGCCCCCACCACACGTTCCGGGGGTACGCGGCCGGTGCGGTCGACTACATTTCCAAGCCGTTCGACCCGTGGGTCCTGCGCGCCAAGGTCTCCGTGTTCGTCGAGTTGTACATGAAGAACTGTCAACTGCGTGAACAGGCGGCCCTGCTGCGCCTCCAGCTCGAAGGGGGCGACGGTGCCCGGGGCGGGACCGAAGCGCGGGAGTCGGTGGGCCTCCTCGCCGAACTGTCGGCCCGGCTCGCCGCCGTCGAGGAGCAGGCCGAGGCGCTGTCCAAGCAGCTCGACGACGAGTCCGCCGACACGGCGGCCGTCGCCACCGCCGCGCATCTGGAGCGGAAGCTGACCGGGCTGCGGCGGGCGCTGGACGCGTTGGAGCCCGGTACCGGAGGCAGCGGCTCCAACCTTCCGGTCTGACCGCCCCCCTCGCGTCCGGCGCCGGGCGTGAGAGCCCGTCACCCCTCACGCACCGCCGGGGCGACACGAACGGGTGAAGGGCTCGGACGCGTGTCCCGCGGTGCCCGCACCGGTAATCTCACCCCCATGGCCTCACGTACGTCCGGCAAAGGTCCCCACGGCACGGCGGGCACCGGGAAGCCGCGCGCCGCGGGCCGTACGGGGGGTGCCGCGCAGAAGGCGGTGCCCGGCAAGCCGCCCGCCAGGAAGCCCGCCCCCGCCCGGAAGGCCGCGGCGAAGAAGGCGCCTGCCAGGAGGACCGCGAAGAAGGCGGCCGCCAGACCGGTGCCCAAGGCGGCGCCGTCCCCCACGGCCGGTGTCTACCGGGTCGTCCGGGCCCTGTGGCTCGGGCTCGCCCACGCCGTCGGGGCGCTGCTGCGGGGCGTGGGGCGCGGTGCGAAGGGGCTGGACCCCGCGCACCGCAAGGACGGGCTGGCCCTGCTGCTGCTCGGTCTCTCCCTCGTCGTCGCGGCCGGCACCTGGGCCAACCTCCAGGGCCCGGTCGGCGATCTCGTCGACATGCTCGTCACCGGCGCGTTCGGCCGGCTCGACCTGCTCGTGCCGCTCCTCATCGGCACCATGGCCGTCCGGCTGATCCTCCATCCCGAGAAGCCCGAGGCGAACGGGCGCATCGTCATCGGCCTGTCCGCCCTGGTCGTCGGTGTCCTCGGCCAGGTCCACATCGCCTGCGGTTCGCCGGGCCGCGACGAGGGGGCCCAGGTCATGCAGGACGCGGGCGGCCTCGTCGGCTGGGCCGCGTCGACCCCGCTGATCTTCATGACGGGCGAGGTGCTCGCCGTCCCGCTGCTCGTCCTGCTGACGGTCTTCGGCCTGCTGGTCGTCACCGCCACCCCCGTCAACGCCATCCCGCGCCGGCTGCGGGCGCTCGGCGAGCGGCTCGGCGTCATCGAGCCGTACGGGGAGTGGGGCGAGGACGACCAGCGGTACGACGAGCAGTGGCGCGAGGCCCTGCCCGCCCCGCCGCGGGGCCGCGGCCCCGCGGCCGAGGAGGACGCGCCCGCCCGGCCCCGGCGGTCGCGTGCCCGCCGGGCGCCGGACACCGCCGGGCCCGGGCGCTCGCCGGACCCCGTCGACATCGCCGCGGCCGCCGCGGCCGACCTCGACGGCGCCGTGCTGAACGGCATGCCGCCCTCCCCCCTCGTGGCCGACCTGACCCGGGACGTCACCGCCGACCACGACCGGGCCGGCACCGGCGCGCCCGACCGCGGCGCGGGACGGGCCGGGGCGGACGGTGCCCCTCCGGCCGTGCCCCCGGCGCGGGAGGAGGCGGACGGCGGGGCCGTACCGGACCTGACCAAGCCCGCCCCCGTACGGGACGCGGTGGAGCCGCTGCCCGCGCGGGCCGAGCAGCTCCAGTTCGCCGGGGACGTCACCTACACCCTGCCGTCCCTGGACCTGCTGGAGCGGGGCGGTCCGGGCAAGACGCGCAGCGCCGCCAACGACGCCGTCGTCGCGGCCCTGCGGAACGTCTTCTCCGAGTTCAAGGTGGACGCCGACGTCACGGGCTTCACCCGCGGCCCGACCGTCACCCGCTACGAGGTGGAGCTCGGCCCGGCCGTGAAGGTCGAGCGGGTCACGGCGCTGACGAAGAACATCGCGTACGCGGTGGCCAGCCCCGACGTGCGGATCATCTCGCCGATCCCCGGCAAGTCCGCCGTCGGCATCGAGATCCCCAACACCGACCGCGAGATGGTCAAGCTCGGCGACGTGCTGCGGCTCGCCGACGCCGCCGGGGACGCCCACCCGATGCTGGTGGCGCTGGGCAAGGACGTCGAGGGCGGCTACGTCATGGCCAACCTGGCGACGATGCCGCACGTGCTGGTCGCCGGGGCCACCGGGTCCGGCAAGTCGTCGTGCATCAACTGCCTGATCACGTCGGTGATGACCAGGGCCACCCCGGAGGACGTCCGGATGGTGCTCGTCGACCCCAAGCGGGTCGAGCTGACCGCGTACGAGGGCATCCCGCACCTGATCACGCCGATCATCACCAACCCCAAGCGGGCCGCCGAGGCGCTCCAGTGGGTCGTGCGGGAGATGGACCTGCGGTACGACGACCTGGCGGCCTTCGGGTACCGGCACATCGACGACTTCAACGCCGCGGTGCGCAGCGGCAAGCTGAAGACGCCGCCGGACAGCGAACGGGAGCTCCAGCCCTACCCGTACCTGCTGGTCATCGTGGACGAGTTGGCCGACCTGATGATGGTCGCGCCGCGCGACGTCGAGGACTCCATCGTCCGCATCACGCAGCTGGCCCGCGCCGCGGGCATCCATCTGGTGCTCGCCACGCAGCGGCCCTCCGTCGATGTCGTCACCGGTCTCATCAAGGCCAACGTCCCCTCCCGTCTGGCCTTCGCCACCTCCTCCCTCGCCGACAGCCGCGTCATCCTCGACCAGCCGGGGGCCGAGAAGCTCATCGGCAAGGGCGACGGCCTGTTCCTGCCGATGGGCGCGAACAAGCCGGTGCGCCTCCAGGGGGCCTTCGTCACGGAGGAGGAGGTCGCGGCCGTCGTGCGCCACTGCAAGGAGCAGATGGAGCCGGTCTTCCGCGACGACGTCACGGCCGGGACGAAGCAGAAGAAGGAGATCGACGAGGAGATCGGCGACGACCTGGACCTGCTGTGCCAGGCGGCGGAGCTGGTCGTCTCCACCCAGTTCGGCTCCACCTCGATGCTCCAGCGGAAACTGCGTGTCGGCTTCGCCAAGGCGGGCAGGCTCATGGACCTGATGGAGTCGCGGAACATCGTCGGCCCCAGCGAGGGCTCCAAGGCGCGGGACGTCCTGGTGAAACCGGACGATCTGGACGGGGTGCTCGCCTCGATCCGCGGTGGGAGCGATTCCTGACCCGGTCGTGTCCGACCCGTAAGGCAACCGTGAGCAATCGTTGTCCCGTGCTGCACGTCAAGTTGGAGGAGGGAGCGGAGAATGATGGTCCCCCGCACCGCGGACGGCGGCCATTCCGATGGCGTACACCCTTCGCCCGTCCGGTTGCCCCACCCTTTCGCACCCCCCGTAGACTGAACCTCCGGCAGGTGGTTACACGCTCGAAAGGCGCTCTCGTGTCCATCGGCAACGCCCCCGACGGCAACTCCCCCGAAGACGGCCGGCCCCCGCTCCCCGAGGCCGACCGGCCCTCCATCGGCCGTGCGCTGCGCGACGCGCGCGTCGCCGCGAACCTGACCGTCGAACAGGTCAGCGCCTCCACCCGCGTGCGCACCCCCATCGTGCGCGCGATCGAGGAGGACGACTTCTCGCGGTGCGGCGGCGACGTGTACGCCCGCGGGCACGTGCGGGCGCTCGCGCGGGTCGTGGGTCTCGATCCGGAGGCCCTGGTCGGGCAGTACGACGCCGAGCACGGCGGCCGCCCCGCCCCCACCTCCGCCGCGCCCGTGTTCGAGGCGGAGCGGATCCGCCCGGAACGGCGCCGGCCCAACTGGACCGCCGCCATGGTCGCCGCGATCGTCGCGGTGGTCGGCTTCGCCGGCTTCACCCTCTTCGGGCAGAACGACGCCGGCACCGGCTCCGGGAGCGCCACCGCGGCCGGCACCCCGAGCCAGGCGCCCAAGCCGGCGCCCTCCAAGCCCGCGCCGATCGCCTCGGAGAGCGCGATCGCGGCCGTCCCGCAGGACGAGGTCACGGTGAAGCTCACCGCGACCGGCGGCGAGAGCTGGATCTCGGTGAAGGCCCGCGACGGCAAGCGCCTCTTCGACGGCCTGCTCGCGAAGGGCGACTCCAGGACCTTCCGGGACGACGAGCGGCTCGACCTCGTCCTCGGCAACGCCGGGGCGATCGAGCTGTTCGTGAACGGCAGGAAGGTCGAGGACGAGTTCGCCCCCGGCCAGGTCGAGCGGCTGACGTACACCAAGGGCGACCCGCAGGTCGGCTGACCGCCCGGCTCCCGCCCCCGCGTCCCGTGAGGCCGCGCTCCGCAGGCCCCGACCGCCCCCCCCGGCCGGGGCCTGCGGCGGTCGGGGAGGGGGCGGCGGACCTGCACGCCGGAGGGCTGCCGGAGACGAAGTAGTCTTGAGCCCATGCCCGAACGCCGTACCGTCGCCCTTGTCACTCTTGGCTGCGCCCGTAACGAGGTGGACTCGGAGGAGCTCGCAGGCCGCCTGGCGGCGGACGGCTGGGAGCTCGTCGAGGACGCCTCCGACGCCGATGTCGCCGTCGTCAACACCTGCGGCTTCGTCGAGGCCGCCAAGAAGGACTCCGTCGACGCCCTCCTCGAAGCGAACGACCTGAAGGACCACGGCCGCACCCAGGCCGTCGTCGCCGTGGGGTGCATGGCCGAGCGCTACGGCAAGGAGCTCGCCGAGGCCCTGCCGGAGGCCGACGGCGTGCTCGGCTTCGACGACTACGCCGACATCTCCGACCGCCTGCGGACCATCCTCGCCGGTGGCAGCGTGGAGGCCCACACCCCGCGCGACCGGCGCAAGCTGCTGCCCCTCAGCCCGGTGCGGCGCCAGGACGCGGCCGCCGAGGTCGCGCTGCCGGGCCACGCGCAGGAGCCCGCTCCCGCCCCCGCCGACCTGCCCGAGGGCGTCGCACCGGCCTCCGGCCCGCGCGCCCCGCTGCGCCGGCGCCTGGACACCAGCCCGGTCGCCTCGGTGAAGCTGGCCTCGGGCTGCGACCGGCGCTGCTCGTTCTGCGCCATCCCGTCCTTCCGCGGCTCCTTCGTGTCCCGCCGCCCCGGCGACGTGCTGGGCGAGGCGCGCTGGCTGGCCGAGCAGGGCGTGAAGGAGATCATGCTGGTCTCCGAGAACAACACCTCCTACGGCAAGGACCTCGGCGACATCCGCCTGCTGGAGACGCTCCTGCCGGAGCTGGCCGCTATCGACGGCGTCGAGCGCGTCCGGGTCAGCTACCTCCAGCCCGCCGAGATGCGGCCCGGCCTGATCGACGTCCTGACGTCCACGGAGAAGGTCGCGCCGTACTTCGACCTGTCGTTCCAGCACTCCGCGCCCCCCGTGCTGCGCGCCATGCGCCGCTTCGGCGACACCGACCGGTTCCTGGAGCTGCTGGACACCATCCGCGCCAAGGCGCCGCAGGCCGGCGTGCGGTCCAACTTCATCGTCGGCTTCCCCGGCGAGACCGAGGAGGACTTCGCCGAGCTGGAGCGCTTCCTGGTCCACGCCCGGCTCGACGCCGTCGGCGTGTTCGGGTACTCCGACGAGGAGGGCACCGAGGCCGCCACGTACGAGGCCAAACTCGACCAGGAGGTCGTCGACGCGCGCCTCGCCCACCTGTCGCGGCTCGCCGAGGAGCTGACCGCCCAGCGTGCGGAGGAGCGCCTGGGGGAGACCCTGGAGGTACTGGTCGAGTCCGTCGAGGGCGACGACCTCGACGACGACGAGTACGCCGCCGCCGGCCGTGCGGCCCACCAGGCGCCGGAGACCGACGGGCAGGTGCTGTTCACGACGGGCGCCGGGCTGGCCGTCGGCCGTATGGTCAGGGCGAAGGTCGTGGGCACGGAAGGCGTCGACCTGGTGGCCGAGGTACTCGAGGAGGCGGGCAGATGACCGGAGTCCCGGCGTCCGCTTCGGGCGGCACGGGGAGGAGGGCGCCCGGCGGGAAGCTGGGAGCGGCGGCCGTGAGCCAGGCCAGCCTGTGGAACATCGCCAACATCCTGACCATGGTGCGCCTGGTGCTCGTCCCGGCGTTCGTGGTGCTGCTGCTCCAGGACGGCGGTTACGACCCCGCCTGGCGGGCCTGGGCGTGGGCGGCGTTCGCCGTCGCCATGATCACGGACATCTTCGACGGGCATCTGGCGCGGACGTACAACCTCGTCACCGACTTCGGGAAGGTCGCCGACCCGATCGCCGACAAGGCGATCATGGCCGCCGGCCTGGTCTGCCTGTCCGCCCTCGGCGACCTGCCGTGGTGGGTGACGGGCGTCATCCTCTCCCGCGAGCTCGGTGTCACGCTCATGCGGTTCTGGGTGATCCGCCACGGGGTGATCCCGGCCAGCCGCGGCGGCAAGATGAAGACGCTCGCCCAGGGCACGGCCGTGGGCATGTACGTGCTGGCGCTGACCGGGCCGCTGGCCACCCTGCGGTGGTGGGTGATGGCGCTGGCGGTGGTCCTGACGGTCGTCACGGGACTCGACTACGTACGGCAGGCCGTCGTGCTGCGCCGTCGGGGGCTCGCCGCGGAACGGTCCGCCCGGGCCGCCCGGGCCACCCTGGAACCGCCCCGGTGAGAGGGACGGCTCGGCAGGACGGACCGACGGGCCCGCAGGAGCGGCCCGGCGCGGGGCCGGCGGCGCGCGTCCTGCGCCTGCTCGCGGAGCGTGACCAGACGCTGGCCGTGGCGGAGTCGCTCACGGGTGGCCTGGTCGCCGCCGAGTTGACGTCCGTGCCCGGCGCGTCCAGGGTCTTCCGGGGTTCCGTCACCGCGTACGCCACGTCGCTGAAGCGGGAGCTGCTGGGGGTCGACGGGGACCTGCTGGAGCGGCGCGGAGCGGTCGACGCGGAGGTCGCGCTGCAGATGGCGCGGGGTGTGCGGAGTCGGCTGGGCGCCGCGTGGGGGGCCGCGACGACGGGGGGGCGGGTCCCGATCCGCAGGACGGGCAGCCGGTGGGGACGGTCTACGTGGCCGTGTGGGGGCCGCCCGGCGCCGCCGCGGCGGCGGGGAGGGTGGCCGCCCTGGGGTTGAACGGCGACCGCGCGGAAATCCGTAGGGAGAGCGTACGGAGCGTGCTGGAACTGCTCGCGGGCGAACTCTCGGGGAATGCGCGGGCAAAGGATACGGAACGGAACGGTGGGGATGGATGTTTGCAGCCCTGAGTGAACACGACATCGCTCCCCGCACGGCCGCAGCGCGAGGCGGTACGGTGGGGCGTGAAGGATGCGGCTACGCGGTCCGAGGAGGGAGCCACCGATGATTCTGCTCCGTCGCCTGCTGGGTGACGTGCTGCGTCGGCAGCGCCAGCGTCAGGGCCGTACTCTGCGCGAAGTCTCCTCGTCCGCCCGAGTATCGCTCGGCTATCTCTCCGAGGTGGAGCGGGGGCAGAAGGAGGCGTCCTCCGAACTGCTCTCCGCGATCTGCGACGCGCTGGACGTACGGATGTCCGAGCTCATGCGGGAAGTGAGCGACGAGCTCTCGCTGGCGGAACTGGCGGAGTCGGCAGCGGCGAGCGAGCCGGTGCCCGCGCCGATGCGCCCGATGCTCAATTCCGTGTCCGTGACGTCGGTGGCGGGCGTGCCGACGGAGCGGGTGACCATCAAGGCGCCCGCGGAAGCGGTGGACGTCGTCGCCGCCTGACCCTCCGCGGTTCCGCGCCCCGTTCGCCGCGGGCCGCCGGAACCGGCGTTTTGGGCCGAGCCCCGGCCGGGTACCCGAGGTGCCGACCGGGGCTTTCGCTTTTGGTCGAATGCCTGTTTTGCCCGCTGTGTGCCATGGTGGAACGTGCGCACGGAATGGAGGATTCGCATGGCTGTCGTCAAGAGCTCGCTGTCCGACGCCGATCTCAAGGTGGTCGGCGAGGCCCTGCAGGGGGCCCTCGTGGACCTGATCGACCTGTCCCTGGTGGCCAAGCAGGTCCACTGGAACGTGGTCGGACCGCGCTTCCGGTCCATACACCTGCAGCTCGACGAGGTCGTCACCACCGCCCGCACCCACTCCGACGTGGTGGCGGAGCGCGCCTCGGCCATCGGCGTCAACCCGGACGGCCGTGCCGCGACCGTGGCGTCCGGAAGTGCCATCGGCGAGGTGCCGACCGGCTGGATCCAGGACCGGGACGCCGTACGGATCATGGTGGACGCGCTGGTCTCGGTGATCGAGCGGATGCGGGAGCGCGTCGCGGTCACCGACGAGCCGGACCCGGTCACCCAGGACCTGCTCATCGGGCTCACCGCCGAACTCGAGAAGCACGCGTGGATGTTCCAGGCGGAGAACGTCTGAGCCGTTCGGGAACGTACCCCTCCCGACCTGCGGCGGATTCCCTCCCGAAGTCTCACGAGGCTCCGTGGACCTGCCGGGGAAAGGCGGAAACCGGAGGACGGGCGGAACGTTTCTGGAAGATGGAGAGGCCCCGGAGCCCCGGCACGTCCGCTCATGGCGCTCCGGGAGTGCGAGGACTCTCCGCCCCGGGCCCGCGGTCTTCGGACCCGGCGGGCCCGGGGCCCTTCGGGTTCCCGGACGGGTGCGGGACGGGCGGCGGACGCGCCTGCGACTGCCCCGGTGCGCCCTGCCGTCCGGTGATCGGGCCGGTCTAGCGTCGGCCGGAGGAGGCGGCATGGTGCGGCGACGGACTCCCCTGCCGGCGCTGTTGTCGGCGCTCGTGGTGGGCGGGCTGTGGTGGTGGGCGGTGCTGCGCCTGGCGCTGGTGCCCGATCGTGCCGGGCTGGTCGAAGGGGTCGCGGCGGCGAGCGGCTGGGGGCTGAGTCTGCTCCCGGTGCACGTCGCGTCGGCGCGCGGGCCGGGGCGGCCCGGCGGGCGGCGCCCCCGGTGGCTCACCGCGGTACGCGACTCGTTTCCCGAGCCGCTGCGGAACCTCGTGTGGGACCTCGTACGGGCCTGCGGTCGCGGGAGGCCGCGCCGGCCCGGCGGCGGAAGCGGTGCCGGCGGGTGAGGGCGCACGTCCGGCCGGCGCGGTCCCCCGTACGGCCCGGGAGGCCGGCGGTGTCACGGCGCGGCGGGCGCCGGGCCGGCCTGGCAGCCGGGGCACCAGTAGGAGACGCGCTCGCCGGCGTCGTCCCCGCCGTGGCGGCGGATCGGGGCGCCGCAGCGGTAGCAGGGCCGGTGGAGGCGCCCGTACACGTAGAGACGGCGGTCGGTCCGGCCGCCGGGCACCGTGCGGCGCGTGAAGCGGGTCTTGTTCTCCTCCAGCAGGCGCCGGGCCGTCGCGACCAGCCGTTCCGGCACCCCTGCGGGCAGGTCGCCGACCGGCAGCCACGGCGTGACCCGGGCCAGGAACGCCAGTTCGCACTTGTAGACGTTGCCGAGGCCGGCCAGGTTCCGCTGGTCGAGCAGGGCCTCGCCGAGCGGGCGGGCCGGGTCGGCGAGGACGCGGCGCACGGCCTCGTCGAAATCCCAGTCGGGGCCGAGCAGGTCCGGACCCAGGTGGCCCACCACGGTCGGCTCCTCGGCCGTGCGCAGCAGGTCCAGCACGGGCAGCCGGTAGCCGACCGCGTCGTGCTCGCAGGTGCCGAGGACCGCCCGGATCTGGTGCCCGGGCCCGCCGCTCCAGCGCTCGTCCGCCGCGTACACGCGCCAGGCGCCGTCCATCCTCAGGTGCGAGTGGAGAGTGAGGCCCCCCTCGATCCGCGTGAGCAGGTGCTTGCCGCGCGGGACGACGCCGACGACCGCCCGGCCGGTCAGGTCGACGGTGGCGAGCTTGGGGACGCGCAGGTCCGACCGGGTCAGCAGCCGGCCGGCGAGCGCGCCGTGGAGGTGGTGGGCGGTCCGCCAGACCGTGTCTCCTTCGGGCATGGCACCCATGATGCGCCCGCGAGGCCGGTCCCGCGGCGGGCCCGTGTGCGAAGGCCCGGCCGGGGGTGTCACGCGCGCAGCCGCAGCCCCCTCGGGGTGGCGTGGAAGCCCGCCGCCTCCAAAGCCTGCGACAGGGGCGAGGTCAGGGCGGCCGCGCCGTTGACGCGCTCGACCGTGACCGTGCCCAGCGCGCCCGAGCGGGCCGCCGCGGCCAGGGCGTCCGCGGCGGCCCGCAGGGCCGGGGCCTGCGGATCGAGGGACCACGACAGCAGCGTCCTGCCGCCGCGCTCCACGTACAGCGTCAGCTCGCCGTCCACCAGGACCACCAGCGAACCCGCCTTGCGGCCGGGCTTGTGGCCCGCGCCGAGCGGGGACTCCGGCCAGGGCAGTGCCGCGCCGTACGCGTTGGCGGGGTCGGCGGCGGCCAGGACGACGGCCTCCGGGGCAGCCGACCCCTCGGCGCGCTCCCGGGCCGACGCCGCGGCCCGCAGCCGGTCCACGGCCCCGTCCATCGCGAACTGGGCCGCGCCCAGGCCCTCCACGACATAACCGCGACGGGCCTGGCCGCTGTCCTCGAACGCGGACAGGACCCGGTAGACGGCGGAGAAGCCGCCCTCGACGCCCTCGGCGGCCACCGCCCCGCGCGTGACCACGCCGTGCCGGTCCAGCAGCGTCCGGGCCAGGGCGTGGGCGCGGTGCGTGGGGTCGGGCTCGGCGGTCGGCAGCAGGGACCAGCGGCCGCTCACCGTGGGCGGGCCGGAGCGGGAGGCGGGGCGGGCGGCGACCGACGGCGTGCCGTACCGGCCGCGCGGGACGGAGCGCCTGGCCCGGTGCGCCGTGGAACCCGCCGTACGGCCGGAGCCGAGCACGGCGCGCAGCGGCGCGAGGGCGTCGTTGGTGAGCCGGCCGGACCAGGCGAGGTCCCACAGGGCGTCGGCGAGCTGAGGGTCCGTCACGCCGGGGTGGGCGGTCGCCCGGACCTGATCGGCGATCTGGCGGAAGAACAGCCCGTACCCGCCCGACAGGGCCGCGAGGACCGACTCGTGAAGGGGCGTCGGCNNNNTCCAGCGGGCGGGGCGGGGGAGCAGCAGGGGGGCGGCGTCGGCGAGGTACAGCGACACCCAGCCGTCCTTGCCGGGCAGGGCGCCCGCACCCGCCCACACGACCTCGCCGGCGGTGGTGAGTTCGTCGAGGAGCCGGGGGTCGTAGTCGCGGACCCGGGAGGGCAGGACCAGCCGCTCCAGCGCCGACGCGGGGACGGGCGCGCCCTGGAGCTGCTCGACAGCGCGGGCCAGGCCGTCGACGCCGCGCAGCCCGCCGCCTCCCACGTACTGCCACTGCGGCAGGAACGTGGCGAGCGCGGCCGGGGGAACCGGTTCGAGCTCCTGGCGCAGCGCGGCCAGGGAGCGGCGCCGCAACCGGCGCAGTACGGCGGCGTCGCACCACTCCTGGCCGATGCCCGACGGGTGGAACTCGCCCTGGACGACGCGGCCGGCCGCGGCGAGGCGGTGCAGCGCCCCCTCCGCGACGGCCGTGCCGAGACCGAACCGGGCGGCGGCCCGCGCGGACGTGAACGGGCCGCGGGTGCGCGCGTACCGCGCCAGGAGGTCGCCGAGGGGGTCCTTCACGGGCTCCGTGAACGCCTCGGGGACACCGACCGGCAGGGCGGTGCCCAGCGCGTCGCGGAGGCGGCCGGCATCCTCGATCGCCGCCCAGTGGTCGGCGCCCGCGACGCGGACCGGGATCGCCCGGCGGGCGGCCGCCAGCTCCCTCGGCCAGACCGGATCGGCGCCCCGCTCCACCAACTCGGCGTCGGTGAGCGGGCCCAGCACGCGCAGCGCGTCGGCGACGCCCTCGACGTCCTTCACCCGGCGCTCGTCGGTGCGCCACTGCAGCTCGCGCTCCAGTTCGGCCAGCACCTCCGGGTCGAGCAGCTCGCGCAGCTCCGCCTGGCCCAGCAGCTCCGCCAGCAGCCGCGAGTCCAGCGACAGCGCGGCCGCGCGGCGCTCGGCGAGCGGCGAGTCCCCCTCGTACAGGAACTGGGCGACGTACCCGAACAGCAGTGAGCGGGCGAACGGCGAGGGCTCCGGTGTGGTGACCTCCACCAGTCGGACGCGGCGCGCCTCGACGTCCCCCATCAGCTCCTGGAGCCCCGGTACGTCGAACACGTCCTGGAGGCACTCGCGGACCGCCTCCAGGACGATCGGGAACGAACCGAACTCGCTCGCCACCTGGAGGAGCTGCGACGCGCGCTGACGCTGCTGCCACAGCGGCGTGCGCTTGCCCGGGTCGCGCCTGGGGAGCAGCAGCGCGCGGGCGGCGCACTCCCGGAAGCGGGACGCGAACAGCGCCGAACCGCCGACCTGCTCGGTGACGATCCGGCCGACCTCGCCCCTGTCGAACGCGACGTCGGCGGCGCCGACCGGGGCCTGCTCGCCGTCGTATCCCGCGGCCGGCTGCCGGTCCAGCGGGTCCGGGCCCGCCGGGTCCGGGTCCATCAGGTCCAGGCCCATCAGGTCGGCGTCCGGCAGGCGCAGGACGATGCCGTCGTCGGCGTGCATGACCTGGGCGTCCACGCCGTACCGCTCCGCGAGCCGGGCGCCCAGGGCGAGCGCCCACGGGGCGTGCACCTGCGCGCCGAACGGCGAGTGGACCACCACGCGCCAGTCGCCCAGCTCGTCGCGGAACCGCTCCACGAGGATCGTCCGGTCGTCCGGTACGTGCCCGCAGGCGCGGCGCTGCTCGTCCAGGTACGCCAGGACGTTGTCGGCCGCCCGCGCGTCCAGCCCCGCCGCGGCCAGCCGCGCCCGCGCCCCGTCGGGCGGCAGCGAGCCGACCTCCCGCAGGAACGCCCCGACGGCCCGGCCCAGTTCCAGCGGGCGGCCCAGCTGGTCGCCCTTCCAGAACGGCAGCCGGCCCGGCACGCCGGGCGCGGGCGACACCAGGACCCGGTCGCGGGTGATGTCCTCGATCCGCCACGACGAGGTGCCGAGGGTGAACACGTCGCCGACGCGCGACTCGTACACCATCTCCTCGTCGAGCTCGCCGACCCGGCCCCCGCCGCGCTTCGGGTCGGCGCCCGCCAGGAAGACGCCGAACAGGCCCCGGTCGGGGATCGTGCCGCCCGAGGTGACGGCCAGGCGCTGGGCGCCGGGGCGCCCCGTCACCGCCCCGGTGACCCGGTCCCACACGACACGCGGGCGCAGCCCCGCGAACGCGTCCGACGGATAGCGCCCGGCGAGCATGTCCAGCACGGCCGTGAACGCCGACTCCGGCAGCGACGCGAACGGCGCCGCCCGCCGCACCAGCGCCAGCAGGTCGTCGTAGTTCCACGTGTCGAGCGCGACCATGGCGACGAGCTGCTGGGCCAGCACGTCCAGCGGGTTGGCCGGGACGCGCAGCGACTCGATGGCGCCCTGCCGCATCCGCTCCGTCACCACCGCCGCCTGCACCAGGTCGCCCCGGTACTTGGGGAACACCACGCCCCGCGACACGGCGCCCACCTGGTGCCCCGCGCGGCCCACGCGCTGGAGCCCGGACGCCACGGACGGCGGCGACTCGACCTGGACGACCAGGTCGACCGCGCCCATGTCGATGCCCAGCTCCAGACTGGACGTGGCGACCACCGCCGGCAGGCGGCCGGCCTTCAGGTCCTCCTCGACCAGGGCGCGCTGCTCCTTGGAGACCGAGCCGTGGTGCGCCCGCGCCAGCAGCGGCGGGGCGCCCCTGGCGGCGCCCGACTGGGCCATCAGCTCCGCGGGGGAGGCGTCGTCGGGCAGCTCCTCCCCGGTGGCCCGCTCGTAGGCGATCTCGTTCAGCCGGTTGCACAGCCGCTCGGCCAGGCGCCGCGAGTTGGCGAAGACGATCGTCGACCGGTGCTCCTGCACCAGGTCCGCGATCCGCTCCTCCACGTGCGGCCAGATCGACGGCTTCTCGGCGGGGCCGGTACCCGCGTCGGCGGCCGGCGAGCCCCCCAGCTCGCCCAGGTCCTCGACGGGCACCACCACCGACAGGTCGAACTCCTTGCCGGACGGGGGCTGGACCACCTCCACCCTCCGCCGCGGCGAGAGGAACCGGGCCACCTCGTCCACCGGCCGGACCGTCGCCGACAGGCCGATCCTGCGGGCGGGGCGCGGCAGCAGCTCGTCCAGACGCTCCAGCGACAGCGCCAGGTGCGCGCCGCGCTTGGTGCCCGCGACGGCGTGCACCTCGTCGAGGATCACCGTCTCCACGCCCGCCAGCGCGTCCCGCGCGGCGGAGGTCAGCATCAGGAACAGCGACTCCGGGGTGGTGATGAGGATGTCCGGCGGGCGCGTCGCCAGTGCGCGCCGCTCGGCGGCCGGAGTGTCGCCCGAGCGGACCCCGACCCGCACCTCCGGCTCCGGCAGCCCCAGGCGCACCGCTTCCTGGCGGATGCCCGTCAGCGGACTGCGGAGGTTCCGCTCCACGTCGACCGCGAGCGCCTTCAACGGCGACACGTACAGCACCCGGCAGCGCTTCCTCGCGTCGGCGGGCGGCGGCTCCGACGCCAGCCGGTCGAGGGCGGCGAGGAACGCCGCCAGGGTCTTGCCGGACCCCGTCGGCGCCACGACCAGCACGTCCGACCCCGCGCCGATCGCCCGCCACGCCCCCTCCTGGGCGGCGGTGGGCGCACTGAACGCCCCCGTGAACCAACCGCGGGTGGCGGGGGAGAAGGAGTCGAGCGCGGTTCCGGCCATGCCCCCCATCGTGCACCCCGCCACCGACAACCGGCGTCCGCCCCGTGGACGCGCAGGTCGGCGGGGGTGCCGGCGGGCCAGAATGGAGGCGTGGCGACCACCCCGGACGGCAAGCGTCCCGACGAGTGGGCCAGGCACTGGCGGTACCCGGAGGTGCCCGGCCTCGACCTGCTGCGCGCCCGCTACGTCCGCCACTCCTTCTCCCGCCACAGCCACGAGGGGTACGTGCTGTGCGCCGTCCACCGCGGCGTCGAGGAGGTCGTCCTGCCCCAGGGGACGATCAGCGCCGGCCCCGGCACCGTCGTCATGATCGACCCCGAGGTGCCGCACTCCGCGCACGCCGGCGTGCCCGAGGGCTGGTCGTACACCACGCTCTACCCCTCATCGGGGCTGGTCGCCGGGATCGCGGAGGAGGAGGCCGGCCTGCGCGGCACGGTCTCCTTCGGCGAGGCGCTCGTCGAGGACGAGGGGACCGCCCGGCTGATCGCCGCCGTGCACCGCGCCGCCGAGCAGGGCGACGCCCTCGCCGCCGACAGCTTCCTGCGGATCGCCGTCGCCCGGCTGCTGCGCCGCCACGGCCGGTCCCTCCCCCCGAGCACCCCGCGTACCGCCGGCGCCCGCACGGCCGCCGCCGCGCGCGAGGTGCTCCTCGACCGCATGGCCGGGCCGCCGTCCCTGGAGCAGCTCGCCCGGGAACTCGGCACCGGCCCGTTCGCCCTGCTGCGCGCCTTCAAGGCGGCGTACGGGATGCCGCCCCACACCTGGCTCACCGACGCGCGCGTACGGGCCGCCCGCCGCCTCCTGGAGTCCGGCACCCCGCCCGGCGACGCGGCCGTGGCGGTCGGCTTCACCGACCAGCCGCACCTCAACCGCCACTTCACCCGGATCGTCGGCGTCCCGCCCGGCGCCTACCAGCGGGAACGCGCAAGAACGTACAAGACCGGCGGCGGGGGCCGGCCGTAGCGTTCCGGACGTGGCAGAACGGTCAACACCCCCCAGTGCGCCCGCGGTGGCGCGCCCCGCGCGCGCGGACGACGCGGAGCGGAGCACGCCGGCGGTCCGCCCCGGCCCGGCGAAGCCCGACCGGGCCGTCGTGCGCGACTCCCTCGGCGTCGGCGTCGCGGTCGGCCTCTCCGGTTTCGCCTTCGGCGTCACCTCGGTCGGTGCCGGCCTGGACCTCCTCCAGACCTGCGCGCTCAGCCTGCTCGTCTTCACCGGAGCCTCGCAGTTCGCGCTGGTCGGCGCGCTCGCCGCGGGCGGCAGTCCCTTCACCGCCGCCGCGGGCGCCTTCTTCCTCGGCACCCGCAACGCCTTCTACGGGCTGCGCCTGTCCCAGCTGCTGGCCCTCCCGCGCGCGGTGCGCCCCGCCGCCGCCCAGTGGGTCATCGACGAGACCGCGGCGGTGGCCCTCGCGCAGCCCACGCGCCGCGCCGCCAGGATCGGCTTCACCGTCACCGGCCTCACCCTCTACGTGCTGTGGAACCTCACCACCTTCGCCGGCGCCCTGGGGGCGGAGGCCGTCGGCGACACCGGTGCCTGGGGTCTCGACGCGGCGGGGCCCGCCGTGTTCCTCGCCCTGCTCGCCCCCATGCTGCGTTCCGCGACCGAGCGGGCCGTCGCCGCGCTGGCGGTCGTCCTGGGGCTCGGGTTCCTGCCGGTGCTGCCCGCCGGCGTGCCGGTGCTCGTCGCGGCGCTGGCCGCACCCGCCGTCCTGTGGTCGCTGGGGCGCAAGGAGGCCCGGCGATGAGCGCCACCGCCGTCTGGGTCGCGATCGGCCTGACCACCGTCGGCTGCTACCTGCTGAAACTCGGCGGCCTGCTGGTGCCGGCCAGGGCCCTGGAGCAGCCCCTCGTACGGCGTCTCGCGGCGCTGCTGCCGGTCGCACTGCTCGCCGCCCTCACCGCGCAGCAGACGTTCGGCGCGGGCGGCGCGCTCGTGCTGGACGCCCGCGGGGCGGGGCTCGCCGCGGCGGCCCTCGCCCTGGTGTTCCGCGCGCCGTTCCTGGTGGTCGTCACCGCGGCCGTGGCGGTCACGGCCGGGGTGCGGGCCCTGGGCGGCTGACCCGCGCGGGACGGGAGCGGGCGGTCGGCCCGCGGGGCGGCCGTGCGCCCGGCCGGTGCCGCCGCCGGGAGGCGGCACGCAAAACGGCCTCGCCCGGGAACGCGGGCGGTGAACCGGACGGCACCGGTCCGCCCGTGAGGGGGGAGCCGGATACGGCCGGGGCGGACAGTTCCGCGAGGTCGTGCTCCCCGGGGCCGGGGGAGCCCCGCGCACGGCCCGGGGACGGTCCGTGCGCGGGGGGCGCGATACTGGGCGCATGCGGTTGACGACTTTCTGGGAACGCATGGCGGGCCACTTCGGCGGGTCCTATGCCGAGTCCTTCGCCCGGGACCACGTGATGTCCGAGCTGGGCGGGCGGACGGTGTACGAGGCGTTCGACGCCGGATGGGAGGCGAAGGACGTGTGGCGCGCCGTGTGCGCGGCCGTCGACGTCCCCGCCGACAAGCGCTGACCCGGGGTCCGGCCGGGTACCGCGCCCGGGTCGTCCACAGGGCCGGGCGCGGTGTCGCCGCCGTACGCGACACTTGCCCCGTGGCCCCGACTGACGAGACCCAGAACCCCGTCCCCGACTCCGAGCCGGCCGGTGCACCGGCCGCTTCGTCGACCGGCGTGGCGACCGGGCCGGCCNGCCCGCCGANCNCNTCCGNGCNNCGCCCGCGGCCCCGGCCGGCGGTCCGGCCCCGGTGCCCGCGGGCGCCGCCCGGATGCCGCGCTGGCTGCCGAAGGCGATGGCGCTCGCCCTGGCCCTCTACGCCTGCTTCCAGCTGGGAAGCTGGGCCTTCCACCAGCTCACCGGGCTGCTGATCAACATCCTGATCGCGTTCTTCCTCGCCCTCGCCGTCGAGCCCGTGGTCGGCCGGATGGCCGCCCGGGGGATGCGCCGGGGCCTCGCGACCTTCCTGGTGTTCCTGGGGGTCTTCGTCGTGGGCGTCGGCTTCGTCCTCCTGCTGGGGTCGATGCTCGCCGGCCAGATCGTCGACATGGTCGAGGACCTGCCCAAGTACCTCGACTCGCTGATCAACTGGATCAACCACACCTTCGACACCGAACTCTCCCGGGTCGCGGTCCAGGACAGCCTGCTGCGCTCCGACTGGCTCAGGAAGTACGTGGAGAACAGTGCGAGCGGCGTGCTCGACGTCTCCGCCACCGTGCTCGGCGGGCTCTTCAAGCTCCTGACGATCTTCCTCTTCTCGTTCTACTTCGCCGCGGACGGACCACGCCTGCGCCGGGCCCTGTGCTCCGTCCTCCCCCCGGCGAAGCAGGCGGAGGTGCTGCGGGCCTGGGAGATCGCGGTCGACAAGACCGGTGGCTACCTCTACTCGCGCGGCCTGATGGCCCTGACCTCCGGCGCGGCGCACTTCGTCCTGCTGGAGTTCCTGCGCGTTCCCTACGCGCCCGCGCTCGCCGTGTGGGTCGGCCTCGTCTCGCAGTTCCTGCCCACCATCGGCACCTACCTGGCCGGTGCGCTGCCCATGCTGATCGCGTTCACCGTCGCCCCCTGGTACGCGCTGTGGGTGCTGGCCTTCGTCGTCGTGTACCAGCAGTTCGAGAACTACCTGCTCCAGCCCAAGCTCACGGCGCGGACCGTGGACATCCACCCGGCGGTGGCCTTCGGCTCGGTCGTCGCGGGCACCGCGCTGCTCGGCGCGGTCGGCGCGCTGATATCGATCCCCGCGGTGGCCACGCTCCAGGCGTTCCTCGGCGCGTACGTGAAGCGGTACGCGGTGACGGAGGACCCGCGCGTGCACGGTCACCGGCGGCACGGCGAGATGGTGCTGGCCAGGCTCCAGCGGGCGCTGCGCACCGGTCGCGACCAGGTGCCGCCCGCGGCAGGGGACTGACCGCGCCGCCCCGGAGCCGTCGGGGAGGAGGCGGGGAAGGGCGGGGCGGTCAGTCCCNNNGNNNCGGGCCGGAGGGCGGGGTCCGCGCGGTTCGCGCCGGCGCCGCGCGGGCAGGCGGGAGCGGTGCCGTACGGCCCCGTCCGGCGCCGGCCTCCCTGCGTGCGCCGCTCCTCGGCGCGCGGACCGCGACGCCCGCGCCAGGGTGCCGCACGGCGGCGCGGCTCGCTTGACACAAAAATCGAACATCTATTCTTATGAGAGGGTGGCCTGGGGCTCTACGTGCCGAAACGGCGGTTTTCCACAGGCCGGGAGGCACGCCGAGGCGCGTTGTCAGTGGCAGGGGTTAGCGTCTTTGACGTGAAGCGATCGACTCAAGCAAACCGGGTGGAACCCATGGCAGGAACCGACCGCGAGAAGGCGCTCGACGCCGCGCTCGCACAGATTGAACGGCAATTCGGCAAGGGCGCCGTGATGCGCATGGGCGAGCGGTCGAGGGAGCCCATCGAGGTCATCCCGACCGGCTCCACCGCGCTCGACGTGGCACTCGGCGTCGGCGGCCTGCCGCGCGGCCGTGTGGTGGAGATCTACGGCCCGGAGTCCTCCGGCAAGACGACCCTCACCCTGCACGCCGTGGCCAACGCGCAGAAGGCCGGCGGCCAGGTCGCCTTCGTCGACGCGGAGCACGCGCTCGACCCCGAGTACGCCCAGAAGCTCGGCGTCGACATCGACAACCTCATCCTCTCCCAGCCGGACAACGGCGAGCAGGCCCTGGAGATCGTGGACATGCTCGTCCGCTCCGGTGCGCTCGACCTGATCGTCATCGACTCCGTCGCCGCGCTCGTGCCGCGCGCGGAGATCGAGGGCGAGATGGGCGACTCGCACGTGGGCCTGCAGGCCCGCCTGATGAGCCAGGCGCTCCGGAAGATCACCAGCGCGCTCAACCAGTCCAAGACCACGGCGATCTTCATCAACCAGCTCCGCGAGAAGATCGGCGTGATGTTCGGCTCGCCCGAGACCACCACCGGTGGCCGCGCGCTGAAGTTCTACGCGTCGGTGCGCATCGACATCCGCCGCATCGAGACGCTCAAGGACGGCACGGACGCGGTGGGCAACCGCACGCGCTGCAAGGTCGTCAAGAACAAGGTCGCCCCGCCGTTCAAGCAGGCGGAGTTCGACATCCTCTACGGCCAGGGCATCAGCCGCGAGGGCGGCCTGATCGACATGGGCGTCGAGCACGGCTTCATCCGCAAGGCCGGTGCCTGGTACACGTACGAGGGCGACCAGCTCGGCCAGGGCAAGGAGAACGCCCGCAACTTCCTCAAGGACAACCCCGACCTCGCCAACGAGATCGAGAAGAAGATCAAGGAGAAGCTGGGCGTCGGTGTCCGGCCGGACACCGCGGTGACGGAGCCGGCCCCGGACGCGCCGGGTGCGGCGGACGCCCCGGGCGAGGCCGTGAAGCAGGTCCCCGCACCGGCGGTGAAGGCCGCCAAGGCGCCCCGGACCGCAGCGGCCAAGGGGTGACCCGTGGCCCGGCGCACCGAACGGCCGGGCGGCGGCACCGACTCGTCGAGGGCCGAGGAGGAGCCGCCGCCGCGGGACCCGGCTGAGCAGGCGCGGGCGATCTGCCTGCGTCTGCTCACCGGGATGCCGCGCACCCGCAGGCAACTCGCGGACGCGCTGCACAAGCGGGGCGTTCCCGAGGAGATCGCCGACGACGTCCTCTCACGGTTCGAGGAGGCCGGCCTGATCGACGACGCCGCGTTCGCCGGGGCGTGGGTGGAGTCCCGGCACCACGGCCGCGGCCTGGCCCGCCGCGCTCTCGCCAGGGAACTGCGTACCAAGGGCGTGGACTTCTCCCTGATCGAGGAGGCGGTCGGCCGGCTCGACGCCGAGCAGGAGGAGGAGACGGCCCGCGAACTCGTCCGGCGCAAACTGCGCACCACCCGCGGCCTGGACCGCGACCGCCGGCTCCGCCGCCTCGCCGGCATGCTCGCCCGCAAGGGATACCCCGAGGGCCTCGCCCTCCGGGTCGTCCGCCGGGCACTGGAGGAGGAGGGCGAGGACACCGGGGGCCTGGACCTCGACGCCCCCTGACGGCGGCCCGTCCCCGCGGAGAACCCCGACCGGCTCTCGTCCCCCGCCCCGAAGGTCAGGGGGCGTCGGCTGCCTCCTCCTCCGCTTCGGCCGCCGGCCCCGGCGCCGCCCCCAGCACGACCCGCGCCGCCGCGCGGAGGGTCCTCGGCCGGACGCCGGCGAAGGCCGCGGCGAGATGGCCGTCGGGGCGTATCAGCAACACCGTGTGCGCCGCCGCACCCGGGTACGCCTCCGTGACCAGCAGCTCACCCGGTACGGGCAGGGTCCGCACCGTCTCGGCCAGCCGGGGCATCACCCCGGCGCTGACCCAGTGCCGCCGGTCCCACACCCCGGTCCCCGGGGCGACCAGCACCACCAGCAGCCCCCGCCCCAGCCGGTCCCGCAGCCGCCCCTCCGTCCCGTCCGGTGCGGTCACCGACACGTCGGCGACCGGCGCTCCCGGGGCGGTACCGACCGCCACCCCGTCCTCCACGTCCACCGGAGTGAGCGGCGAGTGGAGGTAGGCGGGCGGGCCGCCCAGCGCTCCGAGCCCCAGGTGCCCGTCGGCCAGCAGCGCGTCGTACCCGCGTGAGCCGCCCCGCAGGTACGTCCGCAGCCCGCCCTCGCCCCGCAGCGCCGGGAGCGCCTGATCCGCCGTCCGCAACCGCGCGGCCACCGCGGCGCGCCGTTCCGCCTGGTAGCTGTCGAGCAGCACCTCCGGAGCACCGCCGTCGTGCCACGCCCGTGCCAGTTTCCAGGCCAGGTTCTCCACGTCCCTCAGTCCCTCGTCCAAGCCCTGCGTGCCCAGCGCGCCCAGCAGGTGCGCGGCGTCACCGGCCAGGAAGGCCCGCCCGGTCCGCCAGCGCCGCGCGAGCCGGTGGTGCACCGTGTACACACCGGTGTCGATCAGCTCGTACGGGGGTGTCTCCCCGCACCACCCCGACAGGGTCTCCCGGATCCGCCGCACCAGGGCCTCCGGCGTCACCAGGTCCCCGCGCGGCGGCAGCAGCCAGTCCAGCCGCCAGCACCCGTCCCGGAGCGGGCGTGCCGTCACCTCGCCGCCGCCGCCCCGCCACGGCGGCCGGCGGTGCAGCACACCCTCGTCCGGCCACGGCAGTTCGGTGCGGAGCGTCGCGACAGCGTGGCGCTCCACCGCCGTACGGCCCGGGAAGCGGACGCCCAGCAGCTTGCGCACCGTGGACCGCGCGCCGTCGCACCCCACCAGGTGGCTTCCCCGCCACCACGTCGAGCCGGCCCCGCGGGTGTGCGCCGCGATCCTGCTGTCGTCCTGTTCCAGCGCGTCCAGGCGGCAACCGGTGGCGACCTGCACCAGTCCGGCCGCGAGGGGCGAGGCGAGGGCTTCGCGCAGCGCTCCCGCCAGCGCGTGCTGCGGAACGTGCAGCGGCGCCGCGATCCCCTCGCCGGGCCCCGTTCCACCGGATCCCGCCTTGGCGGGCCCCGCCCTGCCGTCCCCGTCCACCGCCCCGCCGGCCGGTACGTCCGAGAACGACAGGTGCCGCACGAGCTGCCCGCGCCGCATCGACCGCCACCCGGTCCACCGGGCGCCCTCGTCCCGCAGCGCCCCGGCGCAGCCCAGCCGCTCCACGAACGCGGCGGTGTCGGCCCGCAGCACCACGGTCCGGGCGGGCCGGTGCTCCTCGTCGCCCGTCCCCTCGTCCAGGATCACCGACGGCACCTCCTGGACGGCGAGCGCGAGGGCCAGCGCGAGCCCGACCGGTCCCGCCCCGACGATGATCACCGGGTCCATGTCGTGACTCCCGTGACTCCCGCGATCCGAAGGGGCCTGGGGTGAGCGGGGGAAACATGTGGATGTACGACTGGTACCCGGGGAATGATCACAGAACGTATGCAACCCACTGCACGTGTTTGCGTCAAGTGACGGCGGAGCGCGCGGGGCGCCGCCGCCGTGTGCTCCGGGAGACGCGACCGCCGCCCTGCGGGCGGGTCGCTTCCGTACGAGTGCGGCGGCCGGTTCCGTACCGCCCCGCGTGGAGGCCCCGGGCCTCCGCCCGGGCCGGGTTCCGAACCGCCGCGGCCGTACTCGGGAGGGCTCACGGGGAGCGCGGCGCCCCGGCCGGAAGGCGGTTCGAGGGAAAGGCGGCCCAGCGGCGGACGCGAAGGCGGCCCGGAGACGGGCGTGAGGGCGGCCCGGCGGAGGCCCCGGCGGAGTGAGGGAGGCCCGGCCGGGGACCGGAGAACCCGCCGGAGCCCGGCCGGCGGCCGAGAGCCGTCCGCCGGACCCCGCCGGACCCCGCCGGCCGTCCGGCCGCCCGCCGGGTCCCTCAGGCGCGGGGGTCCTTGGTGACGTGGGAGCCTTCGGCGATGTGGGGTCCGAGTTCGTCGGAGGGCGTCCCCGTCCCGCCCAGGACACCCGGCGCCTCCTCCGGCTCGGCCGCGGCGGCCGTGCCGATCCCGGTCTTCGCCCTGCGGCCGCGCCGCTCGATCCAGTTGGCGAGGGCGGAGAGCGCCAGGCACATCGCGACGTAGATCACGCCGATCACGATGATGGTCGAGACGTACGGGTACTGCCCGTTGACCTGCGTGTTGCTCGCGATGAGGCGGGCCGCGTACAGCAGCTCCGGGTACAGGATGATGAAGCCGAGCGAGGTGTCCTTCAGCGTCACCACGAGCTGGCTGATGATCGTCGGCATCATCGCCCGCACCGCCTGCGGCATGAGCACGCTGGTCATCACCTGGGTCTTGCGCAGCCCCAGTGCGTACGCCGCCTCCCGCTGGCCGCGCGGCACCGAGTTGATGCCGGCGCGCAGCACCTCCGCCTGGACGCACCCGTTGTACAGGGACAGGCCCAGGGCGAGCGCCCACATGGAGTGGTCGGTGAGGAAGCCGACCCACACCGCGTAGATGGTGATGAGGAGGGGGATGGAGCGGAAGACCTCGATGAAGGTCGTCGCCAGCCACCGGACCGGTTTGTGCTCGGACAGCCGCCCCACCGCCAGGATCACGCCCAGCACCAGGGAGCCCACGGCGGCGATGGCGAAGGCCTTGAGCGTCGAGATCACGCCTTCGGCGATGCTCTGCCGGATGCCCGCGTAGTTGAAGATGTCCCACATCTCGGGGGCGAAGTGCCCCTTCTGCGCGAGGCGGGCGATGCTGACGCCGATCACGCCCAGCACGGCGAGCGTGCCGACCACGGCGTAGACGCGGTTGCGTGCGATCGCCTTGGGTCCGGGGGCGTCGTACAGGACACTGGCACTCATCGTGCGACCTCCAGACGTCGCTCCAGCAGACGGAAGACGCCGCTGATGGTGAACGTGATGACCAGGTAGCCGAGCGCCACCCAGAAGAAGAGGGACACGATGTCGTAGCCCTGGTCGCTCAGCAGCTTCTGCCAGCCGAACAGCTCCGTGACGCTGAACGCTCCGGCGATCGCCGAGTTCTTCGTCAGCGCGATGAAGATGGAGCTGAGCGGCGGGAGGACCGTCCGGGTGGCCTGCGGAAGGATGACGAGCCGCAGGGTCTGGCCGAACGACATGCCGAGCGAACGCGCCGCCTCCGCCTGGCCCAGCGGAACCGTGCTCACACCGGACCTGACCGCCTCGGCGACGAAGGCCGAGGTGTAGAGGCCCAGCGCGAGCGTCCCCAGGAGGAAGGTGCTCATGCCGGGGAAGAGGATCTCCGGCACGACGAAGAACGAGACGAGGAAGAGCAGCGTCAGCGGCGTGTTCCGCAGCAGGGTCACCCACACTGCGCCGAAGAACCGCAGGGGAGGCACCGGCGAGACGCGGAACGCGGCGATCAGGACGCCCAGCAGCAGAGCGAGCACGCTGCTCAGGACGGTGATCGACAGCGTTCCCAGGAAGCCGGCACGGAAAGCCGAGAAGTGGTCGAACAGTACATTCATGAGGTCTCCGCGTCGGCGGCGGCAGGGGCGGGAGGGCNGGGCGGCGCGCCCCGCACGTCTCGCGTGCGGGGCGCTCGCCGAGGGCGGGATCAGTAGCGCTGGACGGCCGGCGGCTCGACGAAGGGCGACCCCGACAGGCCCAGCGTGGCCTCGTAGATCTTCTTGTACGTGCCGTCCTTGACGCGCTTCTCCAGCGAGTCGTTGACGAAGTCCCGCAGGGCCTTGTCGCCCTTGTCCATGCCGATGCCGTAGGGCTCCTCGGTGAAGGGCTTGCCGACGACCTTCAGCTTCCCCGGGTTCGCCGCGGCGTACCCCTTGAGGATCGAGTCGTCCGTCGTGACGGCGTCCACCTGGCCGGTCAGGAGCTGCTGCACGCAGTCGGAGTACTTGGCCAGCTCGGTGGTCTGCGCGCCGTACTGGGGCTTCTTGATCTCCTGCAGCGGGGTGGAGCCCACGATGGAGCAGACCTTCTTGCCCTTGACGGTCTCCGGTCCCGTGATGGCCTTCTCGTCCTTGCGCACGAGGAGGTCGGCGCCGGCCTTGTAGTAGGGCCCGGCGAAACCGACGAGCTGCTTGCGCTTGTCGTTGATCGTGTAGGTGCCGACGTAGTAGTCGACCTGGCCCTTGGAGATCGCCGTCTCGCGGACGCCCGAGTCCACGGTCTTCCACTCGATCTTGTCCTCGCCGAAGCCCAGGTCCGCGGCGATCATCTTGGCGATCTCGATGTCGAAACCGGAGCGCTTCTTGGTGGCCTGGTCCTCGAAACCGAGGTACGGCTGGTCCGCCTTCGACCCGATGATCAGCTTGCCGCGCTGCTTGGCCTTCTGGAACGTCGGCGAGTCCAGCGCGACGTCCTGGGCGACGGTGTACTTCGGCAGCTCCGGCGCACCGGACTGCCCCGGCTTGACGGACTGCGGGTCACCGGCGGAGCCCTCCTTGCCGCCGCACGCCGTGGCGGTCAGCGCGAGGACGAGGGCCGCCGCTGCGGCGGCGGAGACCTTGCGGAGCTTCATGTGAACATCCCTCACGTCGTTGGTGCGTACTCGTCAGTGGTGCAGGATCTTCGAGAGGAAGTCCTTGGCGCGGTCGCTGCGCGGGTTGCTGAAGAACCGGTCGGGCGTGGCCTCCTCGACGATCCTGCCGTCCGCCATGAAGACCACCCGGTTGGCGGCCGACCGGGCGAAGCCCATCTCGTGGGTGACGACGACCATGGTCATCCCCTCGCGGGCGAGCTGCTGCATGACCTCCAGCACCTCGTTGATCATCTCCGGGTCGAGAGCCGAGGTCGGCTCGTCGAAGAGGATCACCTTGGGGTCCATCGCCAGGGCACGGGCGATCGCCACCCGCTGCTGCTGGCCGCCGGAGAGCTGGGCCGGGTACTTGTCCGCCTGGGTGGCCACCCCCACCCGGTCGAGCAGCTGCCGGGCCTTCGCCTCCGCCGTCTCCCGGTCCGTCCTGCGGACCTTCACCTGGCCGAGCACGACGTTCTCCAGGACCGTCTTGTGCGCGAACAGGTTGAAGGACTGGAAGACCATCCCGACGTCGGCACGCAACCGGGCGAGTTCGCGGCCCTCCGCCGGGAGCGGCTTCCCGTCGATCGTGATCGTGCCGGAGTCGATGGTCTCCAGCCGGTTGATCGTGCGGCACAGGGTGGACTTGCCGGATCCGGAGGGACCGATGACGACCACGACCTCGCCTCGCGCGATGGTCAGGTCGATGTCCTGGAGCACGTGCAACGCGCCGAAGTGCTTGTTGACGTTGCTCAGCACCACCAGGCCGTCTGCCGCCGCCGCGGCGCCGTCACTGGCCTTGGTCACTGACACTCCGCTCATCATGCTCCGTCCTCGTCGGTTGGGCAGGACCTTAGCCACGGCCCGAGACCAGCGTCAGCACATCTGAGCGGAAATTGAGCATAACGATCCGGCCGCGGGCCGGTACGCTGCGTGAACGAGGTCGCCGGCCCGGGTACGGGTGGGTAACGGAACCGCGGTACCGGCCCCCACCCCCTTGACTGAGATGCCCGCCATCGGCATGGATGCCGTGATGCATGACGTCAGGATGTCGCCGAGGTGATCGGCGTACCACCGGAGGGAGGCCATGAGACTTCTCCTCGTCGAGGACGACGACCACGTCGCAGCGGCCCTCTCCGCCGTGCTCAGGAAGCACGGATTCGCCGTCACGCACGCCAGGAACGGCGAGGAGGCCCTCAGGGCGGTGCTGCCCCGCGGTGACGCGGGCAGGGCGCCCTTCGGTGTGATCCTGCTCGATCTCGGCCTCCCCGACCAGGACGGCTACCAGGTCTGCGGGAAGCTCCGCAAGCTCACCTGCACTCCCGTGATCATGGTGACGGCCAGGTCGGACGTCCGCTCCCGCATACACGGGCTGAACCTCGGCGCCGACGACTACGTCGTCAAGCCGTACGACACGGGCGAACTGCTCGCCCGCATCCACGCCGTCAGCCGCCGCGCCGCCGGCGGCGACCCGGAGGACACCGGGTCCGCGCCGCTGCCCGGTCCGGGGACGGGACCCCTGCGGCTGGGCCCGGTCGTCATCGAGCTGCCCACCCGCCGGGTCAGCATGGACGGCGCGGCCGTACAGCTCACCCGCAAGGAGTTCGACCTGCTCGCGCTGCTCGCCCAGCGGCCCGGCGTGGTCTTCCGCCGCGAGCAGATCATCAGCGAGGTGTGGCGCACCAGCTGGGAGGGGACGGGCCGCACGCTGGAGGTCCACGTCGCGTCGCTGCGGGCCAAGCTGGGGCTGCCGTCCCTGATCGAGACCGTGCGCGGCGTCGGGTACCGCCTGGTCGCCCCCGCCGCCCCGGCGGCGGCCCGGTAGGGCCGGCGCCCGACGAAACGGCCGGCGACCCGTGCGTACGCGTCTTCTCCCGCTGCTCATCGTGCTCCTGGCGGGTGTGCTCCTCGCGCTCGGCTTCCCCCTCGCGGGGAGCCTCGCCGCCGCCCGCCAGCAGGCGGTGGTCGTCGACCGGATCGACGACACGGCGCGCTTCGCCGCCCTGGCCCAGTACGTCACCGAGTCCGGCCCCGGCAGCGGCGAGCGGCGGGCGACCCTCCAGAGCGAACTCGTCCGCTACCACGACGTGTACGGCATCCGGGCGGGCGTGTACCACCGCGACGGCACGGCCATGGCCGCCGCGCCCGGCAGGTGGGCCGTGCCGGGGGAGGGGGAACTGCGCCGGGTGTTCGGCGAGGCCCTGCTCGGCCGCAGGTCGCACGATCCGCCGCAGGTCTGGCCCTGGCAGGACGACCCCCGGCTGGCCGTCGCCTCGCCCGTGGTGCGGGACGGCGACGTGGTCGCCGTGGTGGTCACCGACTCGCCGACCGGACGGCTGCGCTCCCGCATCCTGCACGGCTGGCTGCTGATCGCGGCGGGGGAGGGCGCGGCGATGCTGCTGGCCGTCGGCCTCGCGTTCCGGCTCACCGGCTGGGTGCTGAAGCCGGTCCGCGTCCTGGACGCCGCCGCCCACGACATCGCGACGGGTCGGCTCACCTCGCGGGTCGCCGCGTCGGGCGGCCCCCCGGAACTGCGGCGCCTGGCACGGTCGTTCAACGAGATGGCGGACCACGTCGAGGAGGTGCTGGAGCAGCAGCGCGCGTTCGTCGCCGACGCCTCGCACCAGCTCCGCAACCCGCTCGCCGCCCTGCTGCTGCGCATCGAGCTCCTCGCGCTGGAGCTTCCCGAGGGGAACGAGGAGGTCGCCTCCGTCCGCACGGAGGGCAAGCGCCTCGCGCGGGTCCTCGACGACCTGCTGGACCTGGCCCTGGCCGAACACGCCTCCGCGGACCTGCGGCTGACGGACGTCGGGGAGCTGGCGGCCGAACGCGTCGCGGCCTGGCGCCCGCTCGCCGAGGAGCGGGGCGTGCGCCTGACCGGCTGCGGGCCCGCCGCCGTCACCGCCTGGGCGGACCCGGTGGCACTCTCCAGCGCCCTGGACGCGGTGATCGACAACGCCCTCAAGTTCACCCCCGCGGGCGAGGCGGTGACCGTCGGGGCGGCGGCGAGCGGCGACACGTCGACGATCGTCGTGGCCGACCGCGGGCCGGGACTCACCGACGAGGAACTCGACCGGGTCGGCGACCGCTTCTGGCGCAGCGGCCGCCACCAGAACGTCAAGGGATCGGGCCTGGGACTGTCCATCTGCCGGTCGCTGCTCACCGCCGGCGGGGGATCGATCACCTTCGCCCACAACGACCCGCACGGCCTGCGCGTCACCCTCGCGCTGCCGCGCACGGCGCCCGAGGGGACCGGACCGCAGCCGCCCCGGTGAGGGAGTGCCGGCGGCCCGGCTACGGCTTGACCGACTCGTAGTAGCGGCGGGCCCCGTCGTGGAGGGGCAGCGGATCGGTGTAGATCGCCGTACGCAGGTCCACCAGCTGCGCCGGGTGGACCACGCGGCCGATGCGGTCCCGGTTGCCGATCACCGTCCGGGTGACGGCCTCGGTGAGCGCGTCGCCCGTCCGGTCCGTGGTGACCAGCAGGTTCGCCACCGCCACGGTCCGCACCGGCTCGCGGCCGGGGACCTGGGGATAGGCGTCCGCGGGGATCGCGGCGGAGCGGTAGTGGCTGCCGGGGCCGTCCCCGCCGCGTCCGGTGCCCGCCCCGTGCACCGCGTCGAGCAGGGCGGCGTCCAGGGGGACCAGCCGGATCGCGAACCGCTCCGAGAGCCGCAGGACGGCGCTGGTCGGCAGGCCCCCGGACCAGAAGAACGCGTCGAGCCGCCCGCTCTCCATCAGCCCCGGCATGGTGTCGATCCCGGCCGGGACCGCGCGCACACCCGTGGCCGGATCCAGCCCCGCCGCGGTCAGCAGCCGGTCCGCGAGCAGCCGCACCCCCGATCCGGCCTGCCCGACGCCCACGCGCAGGCCGCGCAGGTCGCGCACCGAACCGACCGGCGACCCCCGGGGGACCACCAGCTGGACGTAGTCGTCGTACAGCCGGACGCAGCCGCGCAGGCGCTCCCAGCCGGGCCGCCTCTCCTGGACGTACGCCGCGACGGCGTCGGCCGTGGCGACGGTGAAGTCCGCCTCGCCGGACGCCAGGCGGGCGAGGTTCTGCCGGGAGCCCTCGCTGTCGCGCAGCTCCACGCCCACCCCGGGCAGGTCCCGCCGCAGCGCCTCCCGCAGCAGCTCGCCGTACCGCTGGTAGACGCCGCTCGGCACGCCCGTGCTGAACGTGACCCTCCCGCGCGGTCCGGTGTCCCCGGCCGGCCAGAGCCACCAGGCCAGCACCGCCGACACCACCAGCAGCACGGCGCCGGCCCGCGCCGCCCGGCGCAGCGGGGGGCGGGACGGCGGGAACGGCGGGGAGGACATGGCGCGATCCTGCCAGCCCGCCCCGCCGGGGGGAACCGCCCTCCCCACCGGTCCGCACGGAGCCCGCGCGGAGGGGGCCCGGGACCCCGTCCCGGAACCGGGGCGTCTTTGGCACCGCCTACCCTTGTCCCATGACCAGCAGCGACCGGAGCCAGACAGTGGACGCCACGCGTACCTATGCAGTTCGCACCTACGGGTGCCAGATGAACGTCCACGACTCCGAGCGTCTCTCCGGCCTGCTGGAGGACGCCGGATACGTACGCGCCCCCGAAGGCGCCGACGAGGCCGACGTGGTGGTCTTCAACACCTGCGCGGTGCGCGAGAACGCCGACAACAAGCTCTACGGCAACCTCGGCCGCCTCGCCCCGGCGAAGGCCCGCAGGCCCGGCATGCAGATCGCCGTCGGCGGCTGCCTCGCCCAGAAGGACCGCGACACCATCGTCAAGCGGGCGCCCTGGGTCGACGTCGTCTTCGGCACCCACAACATCGGCAGGCTGCCGGTGCTGCTGGAGCGCGCCCGCGTCCGCGAGGAGGCGCAGGTCGAGATCGCCGAGTCGCTGGAGGCGTTCCCCTCCACCCTGCCCACCCGCCGCGAGTCCGCGTACGCCGCGTGGGTGTCGATCTCCGTCGGCTGCAACAACACCTGCACCTTCTGCATCGTCCCGGCGCTCCGGGGCAAGGAGAAGGACCGCCGTCCCGGCGACATCCTCGCCGAGGTCGAGGCGCTCGTCGCCGAGGGCGTCTCGGAGATCACCCTCCTCGGCCAGAACGTCAACGCCTACGGCTCCGACATCGGCGACCGCGAGGCGTTCGGCAAGCTCCTGCGCGCCTGCGGGGGGATCGAGGGCCTGGAGCGCGTCCGCTTCACCTCGCCGCACCCGCGCGACTTCACCGACGACGTCATCGCGGCGATGGCCGAGACGCCCAACGTGATGCCGCAGCTCCACATGCCGCTCCAGTCCGGCTCCGACACCGTCCTGAAGGCGATGCGCCGCTCGTACCGCCAGGAGCGCTTCCTCGGCATCATCGAGAAGGTCCGCGCCGCCATCCCGCACGCCGCGATCTCCACCGACATCATCGTGGGCTTCCCCGGCGAGACCGAGGAGGACTTCGAGCAGACGCTGCACGTCGTCCGCGAGGCCCGCTTCGCGCAGGCGTTCACCTTCCAGTACTCCAAGCGCCCCGGCACGCCCGCGGCCGAGATGGAGGGCCAGGTTCCCAAGGAGGTCGTGCAGGCCCGCTACGAGCGGCTGGTCGCGCTCCAGGAGGAGATCTCCTGGGAGGAGAACAAGAAGCAGGTCGGCCGCACGCTGGAGGTCATGGTCGCGGAGGGCGAGGGCCGCAAGGACGACGCCACCCGCCGCCTCTCCGGCCGCGCCCCCGACAACCGCCTCGTCCACTTCACCAGGCCGGACGAGGAGGTGCGCCCGGGCGACGTGGTGACCGTCGAGATCACCTACGCGGCCCCGCACCACCTCCTCGCGGAGGGGCCCGTCGCGGCGGTCCGCCGCACCCGCGCGGGCGACGCCTGGGAGAGGCGCAACGCCGCGGGGGCGCCCAAGCCCGCGGGCGTCATGCTCGGCCTGCCCCGGGTCGGCGTCCCCGCCCCGCTGCCCCCGGCCGCGGACGGCTGCGCGGCCGGCTGAGACCGCGGCCGGACCGGGNCNGGNCCCGTCCCGGTCCGGCCGGCGCGTCCCGCGTTACGCTGCGGCCCATGCTTGTCGCCGCAGCCGTCTGCCCCTGCCCGCCGCTCCTCGTCCCCGCCGTCGCCGCCGGTGCCGCGCCCGAACTCGACGGCGTGCGCGCGGCCTGCCTCGACGCGATCGGCGTGCTGGCCGCCGCGCGCCCCGACCGGCTCGTGGTCGTCGGCCCCGATCCGCAGGCCGATCCCGGCGCGGGCGGCACCGCGGCGTACCCGGAGGGCTCCGGGGGCGGTTTCCGCGGATTCGGCGTGGACCTCGACGTGCGGCTCGGGGACGGCGGGCCGGAGGACGCCGCCGCGGCCCGTGCGCTGCCGCCGTCGCTGGCCGTCGCCGCCTGGCTGCTCCGGCGCACCCGCTGGGCGGCCGCGCCCGTGGAGGGCGTCGGCGTCGCCGGGCGGCTGGCGCCCGAACGCTGCTCGGCCGTCGGCCGGGAACTCGCCGCGCGGGCCCCGCGGGTCGCCCTGCTGGTGATGGGCGACGGCAGCGCCTGCCGTACCGTCAGGGCACCCGGCTACCTCGACGAGCGCGCCGCCGGTTTCGACGAGCGGGCCGCCCGCGCCCTGGGGGCCGCCGACACCGCCGCCCTGGAGGCGCTGGACGCCTCCCTCGCGGAGGAGCTGAAGGCGGCCGGCCGCGCGCCGTGGCAGGTCCTCGCGGGGGCCGCGCACACCGCGTCCCCGGAGGGCCGGCTGCTCTACGAGGGCGCCCCCTACGGCGTGGGCTACCTGGTCGCCGCCTGGTCCTGAGCACGACGGCGGGCGGCAGCGGGACCCCGTGTCCCGCTGCCGCCCGCCGCCGTGCGCGCTCCGATCCGGGTCAGGACGGCGACGCCGGCGGGGCGCCGCCGTCGTCGTCCCGGCGGGCGATCCGGTCCACGGCGTGCCGGGCCCTGGCCGTGCCGGACTCGATCCTGTCGCCGAACCTGCCCCCGGTCCTCCGGTCGACCATCCGCGCGGCGCTCTCAATGCCGTGGTCGATCCCGCCGCCGTGTCGCCGGGCGAGGTCCGCGACCTTCTCCCTGGCCGGGGAGAGCTTGGTCCTCAACACGTCCAGGAGCCCCATGGCCCGCCCTCCTTCGAACCGGCCGGTCCGTACGGGCGCCACCGGGCGGACCGCTTCCGCCGGCCGCGCCTACGCGCGGGCGCCCTCGCCGGCCCCGTTGTCCACCGCGTCCCCAGCCGACTGCTGCCTCGGGATCTCCACGCCGTCGGCCGACTCCTCGGAGGCCTCCCCGTCGGCGGACTTCCCCGCCGGCTCCGCGGCGTCCGGCTCCCCGGGCGCCGTTTCCGCGGTCGCCGCCTCAGCGGCCTCCTCGGGACGCTCCCGGACCTCCGTACCGCCGGCCTCCGCGCTCTCACCGGTGCGTTCCTCCGGCCCGGCCGCCGCCGTGGTGTCCGCCGCCCCGGTAGCGGCTTCGGCGGTCTTCTCACCCTTCCGGCGAAACCACGCGAAAACTCCCATATCAACTCCATAGCGTACTCGTGCGGGTGAAATCCCGCGCTGCCCGGAGCGCCTCGTCGCGTCACCCGGCGGAGCCGGCCCGTGAACCGGCGTGCGGAGACCTCGCACCTGGGAACGACGCCGAACGCCCCCCGTTACGTAACCCGTTCGGGTGCACCCCCCGGCGTTTGCGAGACTGGGGACGTGAGCAGCACACCCCCCGCCCCCCGCGTCATCGCCGTCGTCGGCCCCACCGCAGCCGGAAAGTCCGATCTGGGCGTCCACCTGGCACGGGAACTCGGCGGCGAGGTCGTCAACGCCGACTCCATGCAGTTGTACCAGGGGATGGACATCGGCACCGCCAAGTTGACCCACGAGGAGCGCGGCGGGATCCCCCACCACCTCCTCGACGTCTGGGACGTCACCGAGACCGCCAGCGTCGCCGAGTACCAGCGCCTGGCCCGCGCGGAGATCGACCGGCTGCTCGCCGAGGGCCGCACCCCCGTCCTCGTCGGAGGGTCCGGGCTGTACGTGCGCGGCGCCATCGACGCCCTGGAGTTCCCCGGCACCGACCCCGTGGTCCGAGCCCGCCTGGAGGCGGAGCTGGAGGAGTCGGGCTCCGGCGCCCTGCACGCCCGGCTCGCCGCCGCCGACCCCGCCNCNGCCCGTACGACGCGCCATCCTCCCCGGCAACGGACGCCGCGTCGTACGGGCCCTGGAGGTCATCGAGATCACCGGCAGGCCCTTCACCGCCAACCTCCCGGGCCACGACTCGGTCTACGACACGATCCAGATCGGCGTCGACGTCGACCGTCCCGAACTGGACGCGCGCATCACCGCGCGCGTGGACCGGATGTGGGAGGCCGGCCTGGTCGACGAGGTGCGCGCGCTGGAGGAACGGGGGCTGCGCGAGGGCCGTACGGCCTCCCGCGCCCTGGGGTACCAGCAGGTTCTCGCCGCCCTCGCCGGGGAGTGCACCCAGCAGGAAGCGCGCGACGAGACCGTGCGCGCCACCAAGCGCTTCGCACGCCGCCAGGACTCCTGGTTCCGCCGCGATCCGCGGGTCCACTGGCTCAGCGGAGCCGCCGCCGACCTCGGGGAACTCCCGCGCCGGGCGCTGACGTTCGTCGAACGGGCGGTTACAGCCTGATCACGTGATGGCATCGGGAGGCCCCGCCCGTCATCCCGGCGGCCCGGACCGTGCCATCATCGAGCATCGATCGACCAGTGGATCCGAGTGGGGAGGGCGCGTGGCGATGGAGGCCGGCCCTCGCGACAGAGAACGGCCGGGGGCGCCGGACGGCGAGGACTCGCGGACGCAGACGCCGCGGCTCAGCCCGGACGGCCCGGAGCTGACCGAGGACGGGACGCAGGACGTCAGCCCCCACGAGGTCGAGGTCGAGCTGCGCCCGCAGCGGCGCCTGCGCATCTGGCAGCTCGCCCCGATCGTCGGACTCGGCGCCCTCGGCTCCCTGATGTTCGCCTTCCCCCTGGCCTTCGGGTCGGGCGACGGCGGCGCCGTCCTCGCGATGCTCGGACTGCTGCTCTGCGGCTGCACGGCCGGCTGGGGCATGATGGCCGCCCGCCGCGTCGGCTACACCTGGCCCGGACTGCCCCCCCGGGGTTCCGGCGAGCGCCCCGACTGGCGCGTGGCCGCCCTGTACGCCGCGGGGGTCGTCCTCCTGGTCGCCCTCGCCGTCTGGCGCGTCGCCCGCCTCCGCTGACGAGGTCCGCCCGGCGCGGCCCACCGGCCGGACGCCCGGCCTCCGCCGCACCGGCCCCGTACCATTGATCGCGTGAGCACCGCACCCTTCGCCTTCCTCAAGGGCCACGGCACCGAGAACGACTTCGTGATCCTGCCCGACCCGGACAACGCCCTCGACCTGCCCGCCGCCCTGGTGGCCAGAGTGTGCGACCGGCGCGCCGGGATCGGCGGCGACGGGGTGCTGCACGTCGTCCGCAGCGCCGCCCACCCCGAGGCCCGCCACATGGCCGGCGAGGCCGAATGGTTCATGGACTACCGCAACGCCGACGGCTCGGTCGCCGAGATGTGCGGCAACGGCGTCCGCGTCTTCGCCCGCTACCTGGAGCACGCCGGCCACGTCACGGCCGGCGACCTCGCCGTGGCCACCCGCGCCGGCGTCAAGCAGGCCCACCTCGCGAAGAACGGCGACGTCACCGTCTCCATGGGCCGCGCCCTCCTCCCGGAGGCCGGCGTCACGGTCACCGTCGGGAGCCGCAGCTGGCCCGCGCGCAACGTCGACATGGGCAACCCCCACGCGGTCGCCTTCGTCGACGACCTCGCCCACGCGGGCGACCTGTACACCGAGCCCCTCCACGCCCCGGCGGCCGTCTACCCGGACGGCGTCAACATCGAGTTCGTCGCCGACCGCGGCCCCCGGCACGTCGCGATGCGCGTCCACGAGCGCGGCTCCGGCGAGACCCGCTCGTGCGGTACGGGCGCGTGTGCCGTCGCCGTGGCCGCGGCCCGGCGCGACGGCGTCGACCCGGCCGTGACCGGCACGCCGGTCACGTACACCGTCGACGTCCCCGGCGGCACGCTGCTGATCACCGAGCTGCCCGACGGGCGGATCGAGATGACCGGCCCGGCCGTGATCGTCGCCGAGGGCCGCATCGACCCCGCCTGGCTCTCCGAAGCGGCCGTCTGAACGCCCGAAGCGGTCACGGAGCGAAACCGCGAGCGCGCCGGCCTCGCTCGAATGGGTGATCCCGTTCACGCTGGGCGAGAGGGCGACTGCGCCACGTGGTGGGCTCGGTAGCATCAAGCACCGGCAGGGCGATCGCGCCGTATCCGTCCACCGCCGGTCGACGCCGCCGGAGGTGCCCATGAGCGCAGAGGCCACCAATCCCAGTACCACCGGCCGCAGGCGCGGCCGTCCCAGGATCGACCTGCGCAGACTCGGCCGCGCCGCGCTGCTCGGCCCCGCCGGCCGGGACCGGCTGCCCGACGCCATCGGGCACGTCGCGGACGCCCACCGCGCCCACCATCCCGACGCCGACCTGGACGTCCTGCGCCGGGCGTACGAACTGGCGGAGTCGTCCCACCGGGGCCAGTTCCGCAAGAGCGGGGAGCCGTACATCACCCACCCCCTCGCCGTCACCCTGATCCTCGCCGAACTCGGCGCGGAGACCACGACCCTGACCGCCTCCCTCCTCCACGACACCGTCGAGGACACCGAGGTGACCCTCGACGAGGTCCGCGAGCAGTTCGGCGAGGAGGTCGCCTACCTGGTCGACGGCGTCACCAAGCTGGAGAAGGTCGACTACGGCGCCGCCGCCGAGTCCGAGACGTTCCGCAAGATGCTCGTCGCCACCGGCGACGACGTCCGCGTCATGTCCATCAAGCTCGCGGACCGGCTGCACAACATGCGCACCCTCGGCGTCATGCGCCCGGAGAAGCAGGCGCGCATCGCGAAGGTCACCCGCGACGTCCTCATCCCCCTCGCGGAGCGGCTCGGCGTCCAGGCGCTCAAGACCGAACTCGAGGACCTGGTCTTCGCCATCCTCCACCCCGCCGAGTACGAGCGGACCCGTGCCCTCATCGCGGAGAACGCCGACGCCGGCGACACCCTGGCGGCCGTCGCCGCCGACGTGCGCGCCGCCTTGCGGGACGCCGGGATCCCGGCCGAGGTCCTCGTCCGCCCGCGCCACTTCGTCTCCGTGCACCGGGTCGGCCTCAAACGCGGCGAGCTGCGCGGCACCGACTTCGGGCGGCTGCTCGTCCTCGTCGAGGAGGACGCGGACTGCTACGCCGCGCTGGGCGAGCTGCACACCTGCTTCACCCCGGTGGTCTCCGAGTTCAAGGACTTCATCGCCGCCCCCAAGTTCAACCTGTACCAGTCGCTGCACACGGCCGTCGCCGCGCCCGACGGCGCCGTCACGGAAGTCCTCATCCGCACCCACCGGATGCACCGGGTCGCGGAAGCGGGCGTCGTGGCCCTCGGCAACCCCTACGCCACCGCCTCCGCCGACGGCCCCGACACGGCCGACGACGGGGAGCGCGCCGACCCCACCCGCCCCGGCTGGCTCTCCCGCCTCCTCGACTGGCAGCGGTCCGCACCCGACCCCGACACGTTCTGGACCTCGCTGCGCGCGGACCTCGCCCAGGACGGTGAGATCACGGTCTTCCTGCCCGACGGGGGCACGCTCGCCCTCCCCGCCGGCGCCACCTGCGTGGACGCCGCGTACGCCCAGTACGGAACGACCGCCCACGCCTGTGTCGGGGCACGCGTCAACGGCCGTCTCGCCGCCCTCGGCACCGTCCTGCGCGACGGCGACACCGTCCAGCCGCTGCTCGCCGAGGACGCCGGCTCCGGCCCGTCCCCCGACTGGCTGGAGCACGCCCGCACCCCCGCCGCGCGCATCGCCATCGGCCACTGGCTCAGCACCCACCCCCACGACGGCGGGACGCCCGCCGCGGACCCCCGTCCGCCCGCCTCCGTCGTCACCGGCCGCCGGCCCACGCCCAACGCCGTCGTCGACGCGCCGCACACCGGTGTCCGCCTGGCCGGCTGCTGCACGCCCGTACCGCCCGACACCGTCACCGGGTTCGCCGTACGCGGCGGCGTCGTCACCGTCCACCGCTCCGAGTGCCCGACCGTACGGCGGATGGAGAACACCGGCAGGCAGCCCGTGACCGTGCGCTGGAGCGGCGCCGCGCCCTGCAGGGTCACGCTCGTCGCCGAGTCGTTCGACCGGTCGCGGCTGCTGGCCGACCTCACCGAGGTGATCGCCGCGACGGGCGCCGCGATCGTCGCGGCCACCGTCGAGCCCCCCAGCGAGCAGCGCGTCCGCCACACGTACACGCTGCGGCTCCCCGACGCGGCCTGCCTGCCCGCCCTGATGCGCGCCATGCGCGAGGTGCCCGGCGTGTACGACGTGAGCCGCGGGCAGCACCCCGCCTCCGCCCGGTAGGGCCCCGCGGGCCGCCGTACGCCCGGGCACGCCGCCCGTTCGGGTGGAGCGGGAGCGCGCCGTCCCGGAGCGCGCCGGACGCGCTGGTAGCGGTGGCCCCATGTCCCTCACCTCTCCGCGCCTGCGCGCCGTCCTCCTCACCGCCGCTTCCGCGGGGCTCGTCGCGGCGGCCCTGCCGGCGCCCCGGCCGCTCGGAATCGGCGACCCCCTCTTCCCTCACCTGGGCAACCCCGGCTACGACGTCCTCGCGTACGACATCGCCCTCACCTACACCGGCGACAACCGCAAGCCCCTGGACGCCCTGACGAGGATCGACGCACGGGCCACCGGCCGGCTGGAGCGCGTCAACCTCGACTTCGCCCACGGCACCGTCCGGTCCGTGACCGTCGACGGCCGCCCCGCCGACTTCGCCGGCGCGGGGGAGGACCTGGTCCTTGAACCGGCCCGGCCCGTCGAGGCCGGCGCGCGGTTCGAGATCGCCGTCGCCCACACCAGCGACCCGGTCGCCGCCGGCGCGAAGGGCGGCTGGGTGCGCACCTCCGACGGCCTCGCCATGGCCAACCAGGCCGACGCCGCCCACCGCGTCTTCCCCTGCAACGACCACCCCGCCGACAAGGCGCGCTTCACCTTCCGCGTCACCGCGCCGAAGGACCTCGTCGCCGTCGCCAACGGACGGGCCGTCGCCCGCACCGTCGCCGGCCCCGCCGCGACCTGGACGTACCGGGGCGCGCACCCCATGGCGACCGAGCTGGCCCAGGTCTCCGTCGGCCGCTCCGCCGTGGTCCGCCGCACCGGCCCGCACGGCCTGCCGCTGCGCGACGTCGTCCCGGCCGCCGACCGGGAGCTGATGGAGCCCTGGCTGGAGAAGACCCCCGGCCACCTGCGGTGGATGGAGGCCAGGGTCGGCCGCTACCCCTTCGACACGTACGGCCTGCTGGTCGCCGACGCGGCCACCGGCTTCCAACTGGAGACCCAGACCCTCTCCCTCTTCGAGCGCGGGCTGTTCACCCGTTCCGACCTGCCCGCGTGGTACATCGAGTCGATCATGGTCCACGAGCTGGCCCACCACTGGTTCGGCAACAGCGTCACCCCCCGCGCCTGGTCCGACCTGTGGATCAACGAGGGCCACGCCACCTGGTACGAGGCGCTGTACGCCGAGGAGACCGGACACGCCTCCCTGGAGGACCGGATGCGCGCCGCGTACGCCGCGTCCGACCGGTGGCGCGCCGAAGGAGGCCCCCCGGCGGCGCCCCGCCCGCCCGCGCCGGACGACAAGACCGGCCTCTTCCGGCCGGTCGTCTACGACGGCAGCGCCCTCGTCCTGTACGCCCTGCGCCAGGAGATCGGTGCCGCCGCCTTCGGCGAGCTCCAGCGGCGCTGGGTGACCGGCCACGCGCACGCGACCGCCGGCACCGCCGACTTCGTCCGCCTCGCGTCCGACGTCGCGGGCCGCGACCTCACGGGCTTCCTGCACGGGTGGCTCCACGGCCGGAAGACCCCGCCCATGCCCGGCCACCCCGACTGGCGCCGGAACCCGGCGAGCGGAAAACCGGCGTGACGGGCCCGCCGGCACGTGCGACCATCGTCGTGTCGGCACCGCCGGAAGACACGGCCTCCCACCGGGAATGTTCCGGGGAGAGCGGGCGTTGTGGCTGACGAATCGACTTTTCCACCGACGTAAGGATCCAATGACCTCCTCTTCATCCCCTTCCCAGGACAAGCCGAGCTTCGTGGAGTCGAACCGCGCCGAGAGCCTTCGGGCCGATGCCCTGATGGAAGAGGACGTCGCCTGGAGCCACGAGATCGACGGAGAGCGGGACGGCGACCAGTTCGACCGCCAGGAGCGTGCCGCGCTCCGCCGCGTGGCCGGACTCTCCACCGAGCTCGAGGACGTCACCGAGGTCGAGTACCGCCAGCTGCGCCTGGAGCGCGTCGTGCTGGTCGGCGTCTGGACCTCGGGGACGGTGCAGGACGCCGAGAACTCCCTGGCCGAGCTGGCCGCCCTCGCCGAGACGGCGGGCGCGCTCGTCCTGGACGGCGTCATCCAGCGCCGCGACAAGCCCGACCCGGCCACGTACATCGGCTCGGGCAAGGCGGACGAGCTGCGGGACATCGTGCTGGAGACCGGCGCCGACACGGTCGTCTGCGACGGTGAGCTGAGCCCCGGCCAGCTGATCCACCTGGAGGACGTCGTCAAGGTCAAGGTGGTCGACCGGACCGCCCTGATCCTCGACATCTTCGCCCAGCACGCCAAGTCGCGCGAGGGCAAGGCGCAGGTCGCGCTCGCCCAGATGCAGTACATGCTGCCGCGTCTGCGCGGTTGGGGCCAGTCGCTGTCCCGGCAGATGGGCGGCGGCGGCGGTGGCGGCATGGCCACCCGAGGCCCCGGTGAGACCAAGATCGAGACGGACCGGCGGCGGATCCGCGAGAAGATGGCGAAGATGCGCCGGGAGATCGCGGAGATGAAGACGGGCCGCGACATCAAGCGCCAGGAGCGGCGGCGCAACAAGGTGCCGTCGGTCGCCATCGCCGGCTACACCAACGCGGGCAAGTCGTCCCTGCTCAACCGGCTGACCGGCGCCGGCGTGCTGGTGGAGAACGCCCTGTTCGCCACCCTCGACCCGACGGTCCGCCGGGCCGAGACGCCCAGTGGGCGCCTGTACACGCTGGCCGACACGGTCGGCTTCGTCCGGCACCTGCCGCACCACCTCGTCGAGGCGTTCCGCTCCACCATGGAGGAGGTCGGCGACTCCGACCTGATCCTGCACGTGGTGGACGGCGCGCACCCGGCCCCGGAGGAGCAGCTGGCCGCCGTGCGCGAGGTGATCCGCGACGTGGGTGCGACCAAGGTGCCCGAGATCGTCGTGATCAACAAGGCGGACGCGGCCGACCCGCTGGTCCTGCAGCGGCTGCTGCGGGTCGAGAAGCACTCGATCGCCGTCTCGGCGCGGACCGGCCAGGGCATCGCGGAACTCCTCGCGATGATCGACGCCGAGCTGCCCCGCCCCGAGGTCGAGATCGACGCGCTCGTGCCGTACACGCAGGGCGGACTGGTCTCGCGGGTGCACGCCGAGGGAGAGGTGATCTCCGAGGAGCACACCCCGGAGGGCACGCTGCTCAAGGCGCGGGTGCACAGCGAGCTCGCCGCGCTGCTCGTCCCGTTCGGCGCCGTCACCGCCTGACGCGCACGACGAAGCGGGGTCCCCGGCCGCATCCGGCCGGGGACCCCGCTTCGTCGCCGTCGCGGCGGCCCCGCGGTCTACCGGCCCGCGAACTTCTCACTGACCGAGGTGAACACGCCCTTCGCCTCCGCACCGAGCCGCGGCCCGGCGAGCCAGCCCGCCTGCACCGGCCCGATCGAGGTGTTCGACACCAGCGCCGGCTTGCCGTCCGCGCCCGCGGCGACCCAGCCACCGCCCGACGAACCACCGGTCATGCTGCACCCGATGCGGTACATCGTCGGCTGGTCGGCCCTCACCGACAGCCGGCCCGGCTTGTCCGCGCACCGGAACATCCGCTGGCCGTCGTACGGCGGCGCCGCCGGGTAACCGGTCGCCTCCATGCTCGCGATCTTCGGTACGGCGGGTGCCCCGAACTCGACCGGAAGCGCCGAACCGACCGTCTCCTCCAGCGACTTCCCGCCGCTGCCCTTCTCCGGCGTCACGTGGACGACCGCGAAGTCGTACGGCGCCCCCTGGCCGCCCACCGGCGCGCCCTGGTCGATCCACTGCTCGGAGGTCTGGGCCCAGTCGCCCCACCACACGCCGTACGGGGCGAGGTCCTCGCGGGAGGCGTTCTCCAGCTCCGCGGCCGACAGGCCCTTGTCGTTGTACGACGGGACGAACGCGATGTTCCGGTACCAGCCGCCGTCCTTGCCGGCGTGGACGCAGTGCCCGGCCGTCCACACGAGGTTCGACCTGCCGGGGTTCGCGGGATCCTTCACGACCGTCGCGGAGCACACCATCGAGCCCTTGGGACCGTCGAAGAGGAGCTTGCCGGCCTCCGGCGCGCTGCCGTGGTACTCCGGCTCCACCTCCTCGGCCTCGACCCGCCGGGGCGTCGGGTCCGTCACGCTCTCGTCGCCGGGGATGTCCGCCTCCTCGACGGGCCGGTCCGGCTGCTCCGCCTCCCGCATGCGGTCCGGGTTCCAGAGGTCCTCGATGATCGGGTTGACGAAGTCCTGCGCCTCACGCAGCCACTTGTCCCGGTCCCAGTTCCGCCACTCGCCGTTCCGCCACTTGTCCAGGTCGATCCCGTGCTCCTTGAGCCGGTTCTTCAGGTCGTCCGGGATGGTGATCTTCCCGTTCCCGCCGGGTGTCTGCGCCGCGGAGGCGCCGGGAGCGGCGGCCGGATCCTCCGGGCCGCAGCCCGTGGCGGTCAGCGCCAGTGCCGCCGCGACGGCGACCGACGCGAGCAGCGGACGAATCGTTCGCATATGAGTGATCCCCCTGGGACTTCGTGAGCCGGGCGCCTCCGCGGAAGCGCCCTCGAATGCGGAACCTCGTATTCCACGCCCCGGCTCCGGCAACCCTCGAAGGCGGTGCCGGGCGCCGGAGCGCGGCCCCCCACTATGCCGGTGCCCTTGGGGACGGCGTGCGGCAGGGCGGCGGTTCCCCCGCGCGAGGGGCGCTCGGGGCATCCCCGCGGACACCGCCGCCGGCCCGGGTGGCGCACGGCCCCCGCCCGGTTCCGGCCGCGCCGGCGGGCGGCCGGAACCGGGCGGGATGTGTCCGGAGGGAGACCCGGCTGTCGGCGCGGCACCGTAAGGTGGGCGGGCTATGACGAAGCCATCCCTCCCCGAGCTCCTCCACGCCGCCGTAGCCGCCGTCGGCGGTGTGGAAAGGCCAGGCCAGGTCGCCATGGCCGAGGCCGTCGCCCAAGCCATCGACGACGGTACGCACCTCCTCGTCCAAGCCGGCACCGGCACCGGCAAGTCCCTCGGCTACCTGGTGCCCGTCCTGGCGCACGGGGACCGCGTCGTCGTGGCGACGGCCACCCTGGCCCTGCAACGGCAGCTCGTCGAACGGGACCTGCCCCGCACGGTCGAGGCGCTGCACCCGCTGCTGCGCCGCCGCCCGGAGTTCGCGATGCTCAAGGGCCGTTCCAACTACCTGTGCCTGCACCGGATCCACGAGGGCGTGCCGCAGGAGGAGGAGGAGGAGGACGGCCTGTTCGACCCGTTCGAGGCGGCCGCCCCGACCAGCAAGCTCGGGCAGGACCTGCTGCGCCTGCGGGACTGGTCGGACGAGACGGAGACGGGCGACCGGGACGACCTGACGCCGGGCGTCTCCGACCGGGCGTGGGGACAGGTGTCCGTCTCGTCGCGCGAGTGCCTGGGAGCGAGCAGGTGCGCGTACGGCGCCGAGTGCTTCGCGGAGGCCGCGCGCGAGCGCGCCAAGCTCGCCGACGTGGTGGTGACCAACCACGCGCTGCTCGCGATCGACGCCATCGAGGGCGCCCCGGTCCTGCCGGAGCACGAGGTGCTGATCGTCGACGAGGCGCACGAGCTGGTGTCCCGGGTGACCGGTGTCGCCACCGGCGAGCTCACGCCCGGACAGGTCAACCGGGCGGTTCGGCGGGCGGCCAAGCTCGTCGACGAGAAGGTCGCCGACCGGCTCCAGACCGCGGCGGAGGGGTTCGAGAGGCTGATGGAGCTCGCTCTGCCCGGCCGCATCCAGGAGGTTCCCGAGGACCTCGCGTACGCGCTGATGGCCCTGCGGGACGCCGCACGCGCAGTGATCACGGCGCTGGGCAACACCCGGGACCGGTCCGTCCAGGACGAGGACGCCGTCCGCAAGCAGGCCATGGCCTCCGTGGAGAACGTCCACGCGGTGGCGGAGCGCATCGCGAACGGCTCCGAGTACGACGTGGTCTGGTACGAGCGGCATGACCGGTTCGGCGCGTCCCTGCGGGTGGCGCCGCTGTCCGTGTCGGGACTGCTGCGCGACAAGCTGTTCGCGGACCGGTCGGTCGTCCTGACGTCCGCCACCCTGAAGCTGGGCGGGGACTTCAACGGGGTGGGGGCCTCGCTGGGCCTCGCCGCCGAGGGCGTCGAGGGCGAGGACCTCCCGGTGTGGAAGGGCATCGACGTCGGGTCGCCGTTCGACTACCCCCGGCAGGGCATCCTCTACGTGGCCCGCCATCTGGCGACACCGGGGCGGGAGGGCGGCCGCACGGACATGCTGGACGAGCTGGCGGAGCTGATCGAGGCGGCCGGGGGCCGGACGCTCGGCCTGTTCTCCTCCATGCGGGCCGCGCAGGCCGCCGCGGAGGAGCTGCGGGGACGGCTGGACAAGCCCGTACTGCTCCAGGGCGAGGACACGCTGGGAGAGCTGATCAAGACGTTCGCCGGGGATCCCGAGACCTGCCTGTTCGGGACGCTCTCCCTGTGGCAGGGCGTCGACGTCCCGGGGCCCAGCTGCCAGCTGGTGGTCATGGACCGGATCCCCTTCCCGCGTCCGGACGACCCGCTGACGAGCGCGCGCCAGAAGGCGGTGGAGGAGGCCGGCGGCAACGGCTTCATGGCCGTCGCCGCGACCCATGCGGCGCTGCTCATGGCGCAGGGCGCGGGCCGTCTGGTGAGGGCGACGGGCGACCGCGGCGTGGTGGCGGTCCTGGACCCGCGCCTGGCGAACGCCCGGTACGGGAGCTTCCTGCGCGCCTCGATGCCGGACTTCTGGTACACGACGGACCGCAATCAGGTCCGCCGCTCCCTCGCGGCCATCGACCGGGCGGCGAAGGCCGGGCCTGAGCGGGCGCGGCAGGGCCCCGGGACCGGCGCAGGGGTCCCGGGGCCCGGTCGGGGCGGCGGGTGTCAGATCCGCCGCAGAACCGCCACCACCTTGCCGAGGATGGTCGCCTCGTCGCCGGGGATGGGCTGGTAGGCGGCGTTGTGCGGCAGTAGCCACACATGGCCGTCCTCCCGCTTGAAGCGCTTGACCGTGGCTTCGCCGTCCAGCATGGCGGCCACGATGTCGCCGTTCTCCGCGACCGGCTGGCGGCGGACCGTGACCCAGTCCCCGTCGCAGATCGCGGCCTCGATCATGGAGTCCCCCACGACCTTCAGCACGAACAGCTCGCCGTCGCCCACCAGCTGCCGGGGGAGGGGGAAGACGTCCTCGACCGACTCCTCGGCCAGGATCGGCCCGCCGGCGGCGATCCGGCCGACGAGCGGGACGTACGACGCCGCGGGCTTGCCGGCCGTGTCCTGGGGCTGCGTGCTCGGCTGGTCGGAGCCCCGCACCTCGTACGCGCGCGGGCGGTGCGGGTCACGCCGCAGGAAGCCCTTCCGCTCCAGGGCCATCAGCTGGTGGGCCACCGACGACGTGCTGGACAGGCCGACCGCCTGGCCGATCTCCCGCATGGACGGTGGGTACCCCCGCCGCTGCACCGAGTCGCGGATGACCTCGATGACCCGGCGCTGCCGGTCCGTGAGACCGGAGCTGTCGGCCCGGATGCCGGGAGGTCGGCCGGGGAGCGAGCGCGCGGACTTGGCGGACTCGGAGCCCGCGCCCGGCTCGTCCGGGTTCTTCCCGGTCATGGCGTGTACCGGATCGAATCGGCCCCGGGAGCGGTCCTGGGCGGTGATGGCGGCGCTGTCTGCGGTGGTGGTCACGTCGGCCCCTCTCGAATGGTCTCCCTGGCTGGCTCAACGGTAGTTGCTTTCGAAAGGTTGCGCCAAACACACGTTCGAGTGAAAAAGCGCAGAATGGCTTACGTGTACGCGCATCTGGGTGTATGTGCGATCTTTCGCCGGGAGGGCGCCGGGGCTCCTCACCGTACCGCCCGCGGCCGCCCCCGCGGGGCCCGCCCTCGCCGCGCGGCGCGGCGCGCGGTCCGCCGGGGGCGGGTCCTCGCGNCCCGGGGCCGGGCGGTGCCGTAGGCTCGCCGCGGGCGTGCAAGGGCGGGGCGCGGCGCGACACGCGGCCCGCCGTGAATGAGAACCGAGCACTACATGTAGTGGCTGTATGGTGACAGCCGCCCAGAGGTTGTGGTCGCTGTCCGGCAGGACGGTCGGCATCCCCTATGCTGAGGGCTGCTTCGAGGGGCCCGGAAGAGGCCTTCCGGGGCTGTTCCGTCGTGCCGTGAAGGAGGAGTTCGGACCGTGCACTGCCCCTTCTGCAGGCACCCCGACAGCCGTGTCGTCGACAGTCGAACAACCGACGACGGGACGTCCATCCGGCGCCGTCGCCAGTGCCCCGGCTGCTCCCGCCGCTTCACCACGGTGGAGACCTGCTCCCTCATGGTCGTGAAGCGGAGCGGGGTGACCGAGCCGTTCAGCCGGGCCAAGGTCATCAACGGCGTGCGCAAGGCCTGCCAGGGGCGGCCCGTCACCGAGGACGCCCTCGCGCAGCTCGGGCAGCGGGTCGAGGAGGCCGTCCGGGCGACCGGCAGCGCGGAACTCACCACGCACGACGTCGGCCTCGCCATACTCGGCCCGCTGCAGGAGCTCGACCTCGTCGCGTACCTGCGCTTCGCGTCCGTGTACCGGGCGTTCGACACGCTGGAGGACTTCGAGGCCGCCATCGCGGAGCTGCGCGAGCGGCGGAACCCCGTGGAGGAGTGCGGCACCGGTGCGATTTCCGGGAACCCGGTGACCGCAGCGGCCGCCGACTGAGCGGCCGGCCGGACCGGGGGTCCGGCGCCGGCCGTCGAGGCGGCCGATCGAACCTGCCGCGGGTGCCGTGAACGGCGTCCGCGGCGGCAGACAGAAACCGTGCTCTGGGAAGATTTGGGCACATAAGGGCGTTTTTGCCCATATATGGGAGGCGGCATGACAGAGACGACGAGCGGCCCGGCACGAGGCTCCCGCGCCAAGGGGTCCAAGACGAGCAAGGGCCTGCGCATCGAGCGCATCCACACGACTCCCGGCGTGCACCCGTACGACGAGGTCGCCTGGGAGCGCCGAGACGTCGTCATGACCAACTGGCGCGACGGCTCGGTCAACTTCGAGCAGCGTGGCGTCGAGTTCCCCGACTTCTGGTCGGTGAACGCGGTCAACATCGTCACCAGCAAGTACTTCCGCGGTGCCGTCGGCACCCCGCAGCGCGAGACGAGCCTGAAGCAGCTCATCGACCGCATCGTGAAGACCTACCGCAAGGCGGGCGAGGAGCACGGCTACTTCCCGTCGCCCGCCGACGCGGAGATCTTCGAGCACGAACTCGCCTACGCCCTGCTGCACCAGATCTTCAGTTTCAACTCGCCGGTGTGGTTCAACGTGGGCACGCCGCAGCCCCAGCAGGTCTCCGCCTGCTTCATCCTGTCCGTCGACGACTCCATGGAGTCGATCCTCGACTGGTACAAGGAAGAGGGCATGATCTTCAAGGGCGGCTCCGGCGCCGGCCTGAACCTCTCCCGCATCCGCTCCTCCAAGGAGCTGCTGTCCTCCGGCGGCAACGCCTCCGGCCCGGTCTCCTTCATGCGCGGTGCCGACGCCTCCGCGGGGACGATCAAGTCCGGCGGCGCCACGCGCCGCGCGGCCAAGATGGTCATCCTCGACGTCGACCACCCCGACATCGAGGACTTCATCGAGACCAAGGTCAAGGAGGAGGAGAAGATCCGCGCCCTGCGCGACGCGGGCTTCGACATGGACCTGGGCGGCGACGACATCACGTCCGTCCAGTACCAGAACGCCAACAACTCGGTCCGCGTGAACGACGAGTTCATGAAGGCCGTGGAGTCCGGCGGCACGTTCGGGCTGCGCGCCCGGATGACCGGCGAGGTCATCGAGGAGGTCGACGCCCGGACGCTGTTCCGCAAGATGGCCGAGGCCGCCTGGGCCTGCGCCGACCCGGGCATCCAGTACGACGACACGATCAACCGCTGGCACACCTGCCCCGAGTCCGGCCGCATCAACGGCTCGAACCCGTGCAGCGAGTACATGCACCTGGACAACACGTCCTGCAACCTGGCCTCGCTGAACCTGATGAAGTTCCTGAAGGACGACGGCAAGGGCCACCAGTCCTTCGACATCGAGCGCTTCACCAAGGTCGTCGAGCTGGTCATCACCGCGATGGACATCTCCATCTGCTTCGCGGACTTCCCGACGCAGAAGATCGGCGAGAACACCCGGGCCTTCCGCCAGCTCGGCATCGGCTACGCCAACCTCGGCGCCCTGCTCATGGCGACCGGCCACGCGTACGACTCCGACGGCGGTCGCGCCCTGGCCGGTGCGATCACCTCGCTGATGACGGGCACCTCGTACCGCCGTTCCGCCGAACTGGCCGCGGCCGTCGGCCCGTACGACGGTTACGCCCGCAACGCCGAGGCGCACAAGCGCGTCATGAGGCAGCACGCCGACGCGAACACCGGGGCCGTCCGCATGGACGACCTGGACACCCCGATCTGGGCCGCCGCCACGGAGGCCTGGCAGGACGTGCTCCGCCTCGGCGAGAAGAACGGCTTCCGGAACGCCCAGGCGTCCGTCATCGCCCCGACCGGCACCATCGGCCTCGCGATGTCCTGCGACACCACCGGCCTGGAGCCCGACCTCGCCCTGGTGAAGTTCAAGAAGCTGGTCGGCGGCGGCTCGATGCAGATCGTCAACGGCACGGTCCCGCAGGCCCTGCGCCGCCTGGGCTACCAGGAGGAGCAGATCGAGGCGATCGTCGCCCACATCGCCGAGCACGGCAACGTGATCGACGCCCCGGGCCTCAAGCAGGAGCACTACGAGGTGTTCGACTGCGCCATGGGCGAGCGCGCCATCTCCCCGATGGGCCACGTCCGCATGATGGCGGCGATCCAGCCGTGGATCTCCGGCGCGCTCTCCAAGACGGTCAACATGCCGGAGACGGCGACCGTCGAGGAGGTCGAGGAGATCTACTTCGAGGCGTGGAAGATGGGCGTCAAGGCGCTCGCGATCTACCGCGACAACTGCAAGGTCGGCCAGCCGCTCTCCGCCAAGAAGAAGGAGGAGGGGAAGAAGGCCGAGGCCGAACCGGCGAAGGTCGAGAAGGTCGTCGAGTACCGCCCGGTCCGCAAGCGCCTCCCGAAGGGCCGCCCGGGGATCACCACCTCCTTCACGGTCGGCGGGGCCGAGGGCTACATGACGGCCAACTCCTACCCCGACGACGGCCTCGGCGAGGTCTTCCTGAAGATGTCCAAGCAGGGATCGACCCTCGCGGGCATGATGGACGCCTTCTCCATCGCCGTCTCGGTCGGCCTGCAGTACGGCGTGCCGCTGGAGACGTACGTCTCGAAGTTCACCAACATGCGCTTCGAGCCGGCCGGCATGACGGACGACCCGGACGTGCGGATGGCGCAGTCGATCGTCGACTACATCTTCCGCCGGCTGGCGCTGGACTTCCTGCCGTTCGAGACCCGTTCGGCGCTCGGCATCCACTCCGCCGAGGAGCGCCAGCGCCACCTGGAGACCGGTTCGTACGAGCCGTCCGACGACGAGATGGACGTCGAGGGCCTCGCCCAGTCCGCCCCGCGCCAGCAGGAGGCCCCGAAGGCCGTCGCACCCGCGCCCAGGACGCCGGCCCCCGCGCCGGCCCAGGTCCCCGCCCCGCAGCAGGCGCACACCTCCGCCGAACTGGTCGAGATGCAGCTGGGCATCCACGCCGACGCCCCGCTGTGCTTCTCCTGCGGCACGAAGATGCAGCGCGCCGGCTCCTGCTACATCTGCGAGGGCTGCGGCTCCACCAGCGGCTGCAGCTGACACCGGACGCGAACGCGGGGCGCCGGCACGGCCGGGTCGCGCGCCTCACGGAGGGGGCCGGCCACTGGCCGGCCCCCTCCGCCCCGTCCGCGGCCGGGACGCACCCGAGGGCGCGGCGGTCCGTACGGGGCCGCCCGGACCGCGCGGTGCCCGGGGCCCGCGCGGGACGGGCGCCCCGCGGCACGGCGTCCCGTGAGCGGGGACCTCGGCACCCCGTCCCCTACCGGGCGGTGCCCATCAAGCGGGTGAAGGAGGTCGGATCGCAGTCGAAGCCGCGGACGGCGGGCCGGTACGTCCAGGTGCCCCGGTCCTCGCGGGTGAACTCCACGACGGTCGCCGCGGTGGAGTCCCGCACCGCGTCGAAGTCGTCGCGGAACAACTCGTCGTAGCCCTGCTTGACGATCACCAGGGTGTTCCTCACGTCCCCGAAGGCGACCCGGCCGCCGCCCTGCTGGATGGCGACCCCCACCACCACGCGCCCGTAGGCGGGGGCGAGCCGGGTGAGCTCCAGCACCATGGACTCGTCGATGCCCAGGCCCTGGCCCGTACGGCTGTCCCTGCTCAGCGTGATCGTGCCGTCGGGCGAGCGGCTCTCGAAGTGGACCAGGTACACCGGCTCGCCGGCCGGGTCCCCGGCACCGTAGACGGCGGCGATGACGTCGAGGTCGTGGACCGGGCCGCTCCCGGTGCTCGGGTCCCACTTGAGGGCCACCTCGACCTTCTCGACACCCTTGTTGAGGCTGCTCACACCTTCCCCCTCTCCGAGTAGCCGTACGCGTGGGGGCCAACTCCCCCGCGCGCCGGATCCGTTGTCCATGGTGTCACGGAGCGTCAACGGTGAATGTCATATGGGCGGGTTCCGTGCGCCGTACGATGGCGCGGTGCTGGTCAAGTGGACTCGCTGCACCGTGGTGGACCGTCGGGGGTTCGAGCGGGGGCAGCGGAAGTGGGCGGGGCTGCCGGGCGAGCCCGGCTTCCGGGGGCAGGGCGGCGGCTGGAGCCGGCTGCGCCCCGGCGTCGCCCACGTCTTCTCCTTCTGGGAGAGCCGTCCCTTCTACGACTCCTTCATGGCGCGGTCGCACAACCGGCTGGCCACCGCGCAGTCCGGAACCTTCAAGGACGCGCGGACCGGGCTGTTCGACCACCGCTTCGACGTGAAGACCGGCTTCGAGCCGCGCTTCACCGACGCCGACGTCGTACGGGTCGCCCACAGCCGCATCCGCGAGGGCCGGGCCGAGCACTACGCCCTGATGCAGGAGAAGGTGTGGAACCCGGCGATGGCCGGCTCGCCCGGCATGCTCCGGGGCATGTTCGGAGAGGCCCCGGGCAACGAGTTCCTGGTCCTGTCGATGTGGCGGTCGGCGGCCGAGCACGGCAAGTACCGGGCCGAGCGGGTGGAACGGCTCGCCCTGCGCGCCCGGTTGGAGGCCGATGTCGTCGCTCTGACCGGTGACGTCGTGGACCTGGAGGCGGCCTGGACGGTCTGAGGGCCGTGCGGTGCGCCGTCGGGACCGGCGGCCGGCGGGCCCGGTCGCGCCCGCCGCCGAGGTGATGCTCCTCGACGGACCCGCCAACCGCCTGGACGAGACGGCCCTCGGCCGGCTGGAGGACTCCCTCCGCACCCACCGCGGCGCCCTCGGCGCCGTCTCCCACGACCGGCTCCTGCGCCGCCGCCCCACCGGTCACGTCCGGCGACCGGAGGCCGGCCGCCCCGTCCGCCGAGCCCGGCTCGAAGGGACCGCCGCCGGATAGGGTGGCAGGGCGATGACCGCTGAATCCTCTTCCGCCCGGCGCTTCGAACGTGCTCTCGCCAGTCTCCGCGGACTGGCCGTGGGGGACGCGCTGGGCTCCCAGTTCTTCGTCCCCGCCAACCACCCCCTGCCGGGACGCCGCGAGCTGCCGCCCGATCCGTGGCAGTGGACCGACGACACCGAGATGGCCTGCTCCGTCCTGGCCGTCCTCGCCGATCACGGCCGCATCGACCAGGACGTGCTCGCCCGCTCCTTCGCCGCGCACCACGACTTCGACCGCGGCTACGGCCCCGCCGTCAACCGCATGCTCCGGCTCGTCCGGGAGGGCGGCGACTGGCGCGAACTCGCCGCCGGCCTCTTCCAGGGGCAGGGCTCCTGGGGCAACGGCTCCGCCATGCGGATCGCCCCCCTGGGTGCCTGGTACGCCGACGACCCCGAGGAGGCCGTCCGCCAGGCGGAGAGCTCCTCCCACCCCACGCACCAGCACCAGGAGGCGGTGGCGGGCTGCATGGCGGTCGCGGCCGCCGCCGCACTCGCCGCGGCACCGCAGGGGCCGCCCGAGGCGGCGGACCTCCTCGACGCCGTCGTCGCCCTGGTGCCGCGCAGCGACGTCGGCACCGGACTGCGACGCGCCCGCGACCTGCTGGACCACGACGACACGCAGACGGTCGCCGCCGTCCTCGGCTGCGGCCGGCGCACCAGCGCCCAGGACACGGTGCCCTTCGCCCTGTGGTCCGCGGCCCGCTCCCTCGGCGACTACGAGCGGGCCTTCTGGACGACCGCCCAGGCCGGTGGCGACGTCGACACGACGTGCGCCATCGTCGGCGGCGTGGTGGCCGCGGCACCGGCCGGCGGGCCGCCCGCCGACTGGCTCGCCCGCACCGAGGACCTCCCCCACTGGGTACCGGACGGCCCCGGTCGCCGTCGTGCCGCCCTCCACCCATCCCATCGGCCCCCGCCCCGGTCGGACGGGCCGCCGACGGCTTCCCAGGCCCCCTCCTGACGGCCTGTCGGACGTCATGGCGCGCCCCGGCCCGGTCCCTCGGCGGCCCCGGGTGCCCCATCCACCGGCCCGCGTACGGGGGAGAAGGCACTGAATGCCGATCCGGGTGTCGCGGGCGGCGGCGGGCGGCGTAACCTGTCAGGCGCCATGCCGTACGAAGCACCCACACACACCGTCGAACGCTCGATCCGGGCGACGACCGGCGCCAAGGTCGTCGCCGGGGTCGACGAAGTCGGACGCGGGGCGTGGGCGGGGCCCGTCACGGTGTGCGCCGCCGTCACCGGCCTGCGCCGGCCCCCCGCCGGACTCACCGACTCCAAGCTCATCGCCTCCGGGCGCCGGACCCGACTGGCCGCCGAACTCGAACAGTGGGTCACGGCCCACGCCCTGGGGCACGCCTCCCCCGAGGAGATCGACGAACTCGGGATGACCGCGGCGCTGCGACTGGCGGCCGTGCGCGCCCTGGAGGCGCTTCCGGTGCGACCCGACGCGGTCATCCTCGACGGCAAGCACGACTACCTCAAGGACCCCTGGCGGGTTCGTACGGTGATCAAGGGTGACCGGTCCTGCGTGGCCGTGGCGGCGGCGTCGGTGATCGCCAAGGTACGGCGGGACGCGATGATGGCCGAACTGGAATCACAGGACGAGGCGTACGCACCGTTCGGGTTCGCGGCCAACGCGGGTTACCCGTCACCGGCGCACAAGGCCGCGCTCGCCGAGCTCGGCCCCACCCCGCACCACCGCATGACCTGGTCCTACCTTGACGCGCTGCCCCGCTGGCGACACCTGAGGAAGACCCGTGCCCCCGCGGGGGCGGCCGGACCGGAAAGCGGGGACCAGCTCGGCTTCGACTTCTGACCGGTCACCCGGAGCGCGGCCGTACCGACGGACCGCGTCCACCAGCCACCCGCCGGTGTGAGTCCCACCGGCGTTTGATAGACATCCGATCATGCCTCTCATCCCCGAGGAGCCTCAGATTCACGAGAGTGCCCAGGGTCCCCGCACCACGTCGGCCGCAGGCCGCCACGCGTCGACCCCCAGACCCGTACCCGGCCCGCGCACCGCGGCCTCGCCCCGCCCCGGCACGGCCAGGCCCGCACCACCGCGCCCGCGCGCCGCGGGGGGCCAGCCGGTCCACCGGCCGGAGGACCGCCCCGCCGAGCCCCGCAACACGCCGCAGGTCCAGCTGATCCCGGCCCCGCTCGACGGAGCCGTCGACGCCGCCGAGGAAGCGGTCGACCTGCTGCTGGAGAGCGGTCGCGCGCCCGGCGACATCCTGGTGCTCACCACCGGGGAACCCCACCCGTGGGCGGCACACGAGCTGTCGTTCGGCGAAAGCTCCTACTGGGCCCAGCACGATGCCCGCGACGACGTGTTCTTCGCCGACGCCTCCGTCGTCGACCGCGCTTCGACCCGGCCCGTGGTGGTCGTCGCGGTCAACGGGGGCGACGACACCGTCACCGCCCGGGCCCTGCCCGCCGCGATGAACCGCGCCGGCGCGCTGCTCGTCGTCTGCGGCGACCCGGAGCGGATCAACACCGTGCTCGGCACCGCTCTCTGACGACGGCTCACCCCGCGGCCGGACGGCACCGCCGTCCGGCCCGGTGAGCCCCGTCGGCGCCGGCGCGAGGGGGCGTCAGCGCGCCACGGTCCGGCGCAGGGCGTCGGCCGCGCCACCCGCTCTGCGCACCACGGACGGCGCCCCGCTCCCGCCGGCCTCCGACAGGCCGCTCGGCGGTGACGCCGTGTGCGGGCTCCGGCCGCCGCGTCCCTCGCCCATCACCTGCCAACCGTCACCGGTCAGAGTGATGTACGCGCCGCAGCGGAGCCCGTGGAGCGTGCAGGCGTCCCGCAGACCCCACATCCACGCCCCGTCCTCCTCCGTCCAACGCGCCTCGCCCTCGCGGCAGTAGAGCAGGACGGCGGTGCGCACCGGGGTACGGCGCCGCAAATCGTGCGGGATCACCCGGCGCAGGTGCGCGAGCAGCGCGTTGCGGAAGTCCCACCCGTCCGCCGGTACCGGTCGCGGCGCGAACGAGGCGCTGGCGACGAGCCGCTCCTCGTGGTCGAGGACGGCGACGACGGCGGTCCCCGGCCCCGGCCGGTGGCGTGCGTGCAGTCCCGTGACGAGGTCACGGGGACTGCGCAGCAGGGGGATCCCGGCCGAGGCCCACTCGGCAGGTTCGAGCACCCGGACGAGACGGCTGGCGGAACCGTCGGGCGAGGTCGGCGAACTGGCCGGGGACGGAGTGGATCCGAAGGTCACGGTCCTCCCTTCGCAGACGCGCCCACGAAGCGGGCAGGGATCGAGTCGGGGTCCGCCACGACACGGATCTCCAGGACCGCGAACGGGCCGTGTGGGGGCGTAATCCGATTCTCCCCGGCCACCCGGGCGGGCGGCAACGAGCAATTGCGGCACCTGACGGAAATGGGCAGATATGGCCGCCGATTCCCGGCTGTGTGACCGTCTTCACCGCTCCGGAACGGGCAGCGGCCGCGACGACCCGGCAGCAGCGTTCCCACCGCTCGGGTCCCCAGGTGCGCCCGCCCTTCGGGGGCCGGGAGCGCCACAGGACCCGGACAGCCGTCGGGGGACCGCTTGAAAGGGCCGTCGCCCAGGGGCGCGGGGCTCCCGCCGGCGTGGGCGGCGTCCGATCACCGAGGTCCGGGCGGTCCGCCCGTCCGAGGCCGCCGAAGAACCGGCGCAGGCCGATCCGGGCGGGCAGAGGGCTCCGGTCCGCGCCGGCGCACCACTCGCGGGCACCCGGCGTCGCGCCTTCCCTCGCAGGAGCTTTCGGCCGGCGTCGGACGGGTCCCGGCCGCCCGCCCTCGGTCACTCTGGGTGAACTGGCCGGCGGCCCTCGAAATCGGGTTGCATGGAAGGCATGGAAAACCCGCAGCTCCGCGCCGAAGCCGATGCCGTCCTCGCCGAGCTCGTCGGCGCCCCGCAGGGGACCGCGCGGCTGCGGGAGGACCAGTGGCAGGCGGTGGCGGCCCTGGTGGAGGAGCGCCGTCGCGCCCTGGTGGTGCAGCGCACCGGCTGGGGCAAGTCGGCGGTGTACTTCGTCGCCACCGCCCTGCTCCGGCGTCGCGGGGCGGGCCCCACCGTGATCGTCTCCCCGCTCCTGGCACTCATGCGCAACCAGGTCGAGGCGGCGGAGCGGGCCGGCATCCGGGCGCGCACCATCAACTCCGCCAACCCGGAGGAGTGGGACGCCATCCACGAGGAGGTCGAACGCGGCGGGACCGACGTCCTCCTGGTGAGTCCCGAACGCCTCAACTCCGTGGACTTCCGCGAGCGGATGCTCCCCGAGCTCGCCGCCACGACCGGCCTGCTGGTGGTCGACGAGGCCCACTGCATCTCCGACTGGGGCCACGACTTCCGTCCCGACTACCGTCGTCTGCGGACCATGCTCGGCGACCTCGCCCCCGGCGTGCCGGTGCTGGCCACCACCGCGACCGCCAACGCGCGGGTGACGGCGGACGTGGCCGAGCAGCTGGGCACCGGTGGCGGTGAGGCCCTGGTGCTGCGCGGCTCGCTGGAGCGGGAGAGCCTGCGGCTCGGAGTGGTCCGGTTGCCGGACGCGGCCCACCGGCTGGCCTGGCTCGCCGAGCACCTGGACGAGCTGCCGGGCTCCGGAATCGTCTACACGCTCACGGTGGCGGCGGCCGAGGAGGCCACCGCCTTCCTGCGGCAACGCGGTTTCGAGGTGGCCCCCTACACGGGGCGCACGGAGAACGCCGACCGGCTGCAGGCCGAGACCGACCTCCAGCAGAACCGGGTCAAGGCCCTCGTGGCGACCTCCGCGCTCGGCATGGGCTTCGACAAGCCCGACCTGGGCTTCGTGGTGCACCTCGGTTCGCCGTCCTCGCCGATCGCCTACTACCAGCAGGTGGGCCGCGCCGGCCGCGGAGTGGAGCACGCGGAGGTGCTGATGCTGCCGGGCAAGGAGGACGAGGCGATCTGGCGCTACTTCGCCGACACCGCCTTCCCGCCCGAGGCGCAGGTCCGGCAGACCCTGGCGGCCCTCGCCGACGCGGGACGCCCGCTGTCCGTCCCGGCCCTGGAGGCGGTGGTGGACCTCCGGCGTACCCGCCTGGAGACGATGCTCAAGGTACTCGACGTGGACGGGGCGGTCAGGCGGGTGAAGGGCGGCTGGACCTCCACGGGCCGGCAGTGGGTCTACGACTCCGAGCGGTACGCCCGGGTCGCCCGGCAGCGGGCGGCCGAGCAGCAGGCCATGCGCGACTACGTGAGCACCTCCGGGTGCCGCATGGAGTTCCTGCGCCGGCAGTTGGACGACGAGGGGGCGGCGCCGTGCGGCCGGTGCGACAACTGCGCCGGCGCCTGGATCGGCTCGTCCGTCTCGACCGAGACGCTGGCAGGAGCGGCGAGGGAACTGGACCGCCCCGGGGCCGAGGTCGAGCCGCGCCGGATGTGGCCGACGGGGATGCCCGCACTGGGCATCGACCTCAAGGGCCGTATTCCCGAAGGCGAGCAGTGCTCTCCCGGGCGCGCCCTGGGGCGGCTCTCGGACATCGGCTGGGGGAACCGGCTGCGCCCCCTGCTGGCCGAGGGGGCACCCGACGGTCCGGTACCGGACGACGTGCTGAGGGCCGCGGTGGCCGTCCTCGCCGACTGGGCGCGCTCCCCGGGAGGTTGGGCACCGAACGCCCCGGACGCCTCCGCCCGGCCCGTGGGCGTCGTCGCCGTACCGTCCCTGAGCCGCCCACGTCTGGTGGGCTCCCTCGCCGAGGGGATCGCGGCCGTCGGACGCCTTCCCTACCTGGGCAGTCTGACGTACACCGGACCGGGCGGCGCGCACGCGGCCCGCCGCAGCAACTCCGCGCAGCGCCTCAGGGCGCTTTCGGGTGCCTTCAGCGTCTCCGAGGACCTGGCCGCCGCCCTGGCCGGTTCCGCGGGCCCCGTCCTGCTCGTCGACGACTACACCGACTCCGGCTGGACGCTCGCGGTCGCCGCCCGACTCCTCCGCCGGGCGGGCGCCGCCCGGGTCCTGCCCCTGGTGCTCGCCGCAGCCGGCTGAGTCCCCGCGGTCGGGCCGGGGCTTCCGCGGAGCGGAGGGTGTGTCCGCCTCGTGGACCGCGGCCCGGCAGGAGGAGCCCGCACCCCCGGGGGCCGCGCCCCGGTCCTCTCCCTCCGCGGGGCCGCCGTGGTCGCGGACGCGTTCCGGAGGACCGCCGGGGCGCCCCGCGGTCACGGGCACCGAGCCCCGATCCGCCTGGTGAGCGGCCGGTTCGACACGCGGCGGAGGCCGCCCCGTCACGGCCGGGGCGCCGCCGGCCGCGGTCGCGGCGGTCGCGAAGACGCCGGCGAGAGCCACCGCTGCCACCACGGTCCAGGGCTTCGGCCGCCTCGCCCACCGGCCCCGGCGGGTGATGCGGGACATCACGGACCCGGCCACCGCGGCGTCGGCCGCGGAGCGTGCCGCCGCGAACGCCGCGGCGGCGCACCGGTCCTGACCGCGTGTGTGCTCCATGCCCCCAGGGAACACCGCGGCACCGACAGTGGTCGAACGAGCCGTCGACCCCTGTGGACAACCGTTGTCCACAGGGGTCGACGGATCAGCGGGACGGACGGGACCGTCGAGCCATGAACGAACACCACGACCACACCGGTCCCCGCAGCACGTCCTCGTCCGGCAACCCGCTGCCCGTCAGCACCACCGGCTTCCCCGACGAGCCCCGGGTCACCCTGCGCGGACCCGCCGAACTGGCCGACGCGCTGCCCTACATGCTCGGCTTCCACCCCACCGACTCCGTGGTCCTGCTCGCCCTGCACGGCGGGCGAGGCCGCTTCGGCGGACGGATCAGGCTGGGCATTCCCCGATCACCCGAGGAATGGGGCCCCGTCGCCGAGCAGTTGGCCGAGTGCCTCGTCGAGGGGGCCGAGCGGCGCGGTTCCCGCCCGGACGGCATCGTCGTCTTCCTCTGCCAGGACCCTGCCGAGGGTGAGAGCGGCAGGAGGGTGATGGAGCGGCTGAGGCCCTTCGCCCAGAAGCTGCGCACGGCCTGCGGGGCCCTCGACGTCCCGGTGTACGAGGCACTGTGCCTGTCCGACGGCAGGTTCTGGTCGTACTGCTGCCCCGACAGCGACTGCTGCCCGCCCGACGGCACCGCGCTCGCCCCGCCCGGTACGTCGGTCATGGCGGCGGCCGCCGCCTACGCGGGCATCCACGTCCGCGGCTCGCTGCGCGACATGGAGGCCAGGCTCAGGCCGCGCACCGCCCGCACCACCGTGGCCGAGCAGGAACGGGCCCTGGACACCGCGAGCGCCGCACTCGTCCACCGCATTCTCGACGTCAAGGCGTGCAAGGACGTACGGGACGACACGATCAGGCTGGCGCGGTGCCTCGTCGACCGCCTCGCCGAGCACCCGCCGCTCGCCGATCCGGATACCTCGGACACCAGGGACGATGCGCTGATCACTCATGAGGAGGCCGCCGAACTGATCGTCGGACTGCAGGACCGCCGCACCCGGGACCGGGCCGCGGAATGGATGGAGGGGCCGGTCGCGGACCACGCGCTCCGTCTCTGGCGCGCCCTGGCCCGCCGCTGCGTCGGCGTCTACGGCGAGCACGCCGCCGCACCCCTCACCCTCGCCGGATGGGTCTCGTGGTCGACCGCCGACGAGCCCGGCGCCCGTGTCGCCCTGGGGCTGGCGCTCGACGCGGACCCCGAGTACGTCTTCGCCCGGTTGCTGCACCAGGCGTGCAACGAGCAGCTGGACCCGGAGACGCTCCGCGAGTGCCTGCGCGGTGAGCGTGAGGCCCGCGCGGAGGCCGAGGCCCGCCGCGCGCTGCGGCCACGGACGGCCGGACGGGGAGCGGGAGCGCGTGAGGTGCGGCGTCGGCTGCGCGCCAGGGTGGGACGGCCCCGGGGAACCGCCGGGGACACCCCGTCCACGGGTCCCGGCCCCGTCCGCCCCGCCGACGGGGCCGGCCCCGGTTCCGAGGCATGCGCAGGCCGGCGTGCCGGCCGTGGGAAATCGTGCGGCAAGCACGGCGGCGGACCGGATGACGGGCCGTCCCGCGCCGGAGAGCCGGGCGGGGGCGATCGGGGGAGCGCCCGGTGACGGCCATGATCCCCGTTTCGATGCTCGATGCGGCCGCTCACACGGGTGGCGGAGTCACCGGGCTCGTGCCGTCCCGGCCGGAGCGGCCGCCCGGAGCGCACGGAAGGCTCGGCAGACGGCCCGTGGACATCACCGTCCCCGCGCCCCGGCCACCCGCCAGGCCGTACCCGCACCCGCCCGGGCCCTGCGCGGGCGTGATCCGTTCGGCCGCCGCGGCGAGGCGGCCCGCCCCCACGGGGCCACCGGTTCCCTGTCCGGGGCCACCGCCGGACAGGGACGGGAGGCGGCCGGGCCACCGGGCGCCGCGGCGGTCTGCGCGTACCGGTCGCCCGGTGCGTGCGCGGGGGAGCAGCGCGCCGAGGGCGGCAGGTGCCGGTCTCCTCGGCGTGCAGCCCGCCGTCGTGACCGCGGACGTCCACCCTCCCACCGCTCCCATGGCGGGTACCCGCCCCGCCGCTCCGGCCCGTACGGCCCCTGCGGCCCGTACGGCCGCGCTGCGCCCGGTACACCGCGTCCCGCCGGGGCCGCCCCGGCGCTTTGGAACCGGTTCCGCGGGGCGGCCGTCCGCAGTACGCGCGAGCAGGGCGAGCCCCGGCGGGATCGGGAAGGTCAACGGCGGACTCCGGTCGGAGGCGTGACCGGGTGCGGGCCGCCACCGGGGAACGGAGGCGGGCGGAGGAGCGACCGGGCGGAAACTCCGGACGCCGTGGCCGGGGCGACGAGGAGCGTGTTTATCGTCAGGAAGACGACTATGATCGCGGCATGCCCCCCTACGACCCCTCGGCCTATCCGCCCTTCGCCGTGACCGTCGACCTGGTCGTCCTCACCGTGCGCCGCCACGCCCTGTGCGCACTGGTCGTCCGGCGCGGAGAGCCGCCGTTCCAGGGACGTTGGGCCCTGCCGGGGGGATTCGTGCGGGCCGACGAGGACCTCGGCGCCGCCGCGGCGCGGGAGCTGGCCGAGGAGACCGGGCTGTGCGTCCACGACCCGGGCGGTCCGGCCCCCGCGCCCGGCGCCGGTGCCCACCTGGAGCAGCTCGCCACCTACGGCGACCCGGGGCGGGACCCCCGGATGCGGGTCGTGAGCGTCGCGCACCTCGCCCTCGCTCCCGATCTGCCCGCACCCCGGCCGGGCGGTGACGCCGACAGCGTCCGCTGGGCGCCCGTCGACGAACTGCTCGGCTCCGGGCCGGGCTCCGACGGCGAGTCGGCCGCGCCGCTCGCGTTCGACCACGCGAGGATCCTCGCGGACGGTGTCGAGCGGGCCCGCTCCAAGATCGAGTACTCCTCGCTGGCCACGGCCTTCTGTCCGCCCGAGTTCACGGTCGGCGAGTTGCGGCGGGTGTACGAGGCGGTGTGGGGGGTGGCGCTCGATCCGCGCAACTTCCACCGCAAGGTCACCGGGACGCCGGGCTTCCTGGTGCCCGCCGGCGGTACCACCACCCGTCAGGGCGGCCGACCGGCGCAGCTGTTCCGCGCGGGCGGCGCCACGCTGCTCAATCCGCCGATGCTCCGCCCCGAAGTCTGAGAGACCCGCGACCGGTCCCGGGAGTCCGGCACTCCACGACTTCCTCCCTGCATGGAAAGTCCGAAATGCCGGGTTATCGTGCTGCGGTACCCGCCCTGCCGCCGAGCGGTCTCACCTACCGCGGGAGAAGCGATGCTCCAGGCAATCGGACTCACCAGCACGCCGCGCCGGAACCGCCCCCCCGCCGTGGACGACCTCACCTTCCAGGCGTCCCCCGGGCAGGTCACCGCCCTCCTCGGCCCCGCCGGCGCGGGAAAGACCACGGCCCTGCGCCTGATGCTCGGTCTCGAACGGGGCCGGGGGGTCACCTACTTCCGCGGCCGGCCCCTCCACCGAGCCGCCCACCCGCTGCGCGAGGTCGGAACGCTTCTCGGTGACGTCCCCGGCCACCCCGCGCGCAGCGTGCGCGGTCAGCTCCGCATGGTCTGCGCCGTCGCGGGGGTCCCCGCCGCCCGCGCCGACGATCTGATCGCAGCGGTGGGCCTGGAGGAGTTCGCCGACCGGCCGCTCGGCGTCCTCTCCCGGGGCATGGACCGCCGACTCGGCATCGCCACGGCGCTGTTGGGCGATCCGCACGCGCTGGTCCTGGACGAGCCGGCCGCCGGACTCCCACCCCGTGAGGCCGCCTGGCTGCACGGGGTGCTGCGCGCCCACGCCGTCCGGGGCGGCACCGTCCTGTACACCACCGCCGATTCCAGAGAGGCCGCACGCACCGCGGACCACGTCGTGGCGATTCGGGCAGGGCGCCTCGTCGCCGACCAGGACGCCGCAGCCTTCGCCCGTACGCGGCTCCGCCCCCGCGTCGCCGTCCGCACCCCGCACGCCGCGCGCCTCGCCTCGCAGCTCGCCCGCGAGGCCCGTGCCGCCCGCCGTCCCGTCGAGGCCGTCGCCGGAAGGGGCAACGAACTCTACGTGTACGGCAGCGACTGCGCCGAAGTCGGCGAGGCCGCCTTCCGTCACGGCATCCTCCTCCACCGCCTCGCCGANGAGATCGGCNCAGTCNGCNNCNAGCCGGATCCTAGCCCGGTTCGATCTCCGCCTCCCCGCCCCCTTCTGGCGCCGGGACGGAGTCCGCCGCCGGATGGGGACCCGCTTTCCACCCGGTTCCCACGCCCGGTTCGCCCTCTTCCTCCGGACCGGCCTCCGCATCCGGGCCCGACCCTGGCCCCGGCCCGGCGCCCGTCCTCGAACCGGACCCTGCCCTCGGCCCGTTCCCCGTACCCGAACCGGGTCCTGCTCCCGGGNCNGCGCCCGCCCTCGATTCCCGACTGT
>NZ_CP095474.1:3488569-3527194 GCF_023614315.1 Streptomyces sudanensis
CCCATCGCCGGCACCGCCCCGGACCGCACCGCCCCGGACCGCACCGCCCCGGACCACGCCGCTCCGGTCCGCCCCGTTCACCGCGCGGCGCGACGACGCGGCGGCCGGCGATGCCGGGGGCCGCTACGTCCCTACCGCTACGAACTGCGACGCCTCACGGGGGTGGCCTCGACGGCGTTCGCGCTCGGCGGCACGGTCGCGGTCTCCGTCGTGCTCTCCGTCCTGCTGGGCCGCCTCTCCGCCGTCCCGCCGCCCGTCGCCGTCGCCGCCTGGCCGGAGTCGCTGCCGCTGCCTCCCGCCGCGCTCGGCGCCGGCATCGTCGGCGCCCTCTCGTTCGGCGACGAGTACCGCTATCCGGTGCTTCCCGCCGTCCTGGGCGCGACCTTCCGCCGGCGCGGCCTGCTGCTGGCCAAGTCCGCCGTCACGGCCGGCACCTCGCTGCTGCTCGCGGTCGTCGTCGCGGTCGTCGACCTGGAGGCGCTGCGGCTCGCCTACGGCGGCTCGTTGATCTCCGTGCCGGAGAACTGGCCGACGCTCTGCGCGAGTTGGGCCGCCCTCGTCGTCGGGTGCGGCTGGACGGGCCTGCTGGCGGCCGCGGTGTTCCGGACCGCGGCCGCGGGGGTCGCCGCGGTCCTCGCGGTGCCCATGATGATCGCGCCGCTCGTCGAGAAGGCGTTCTTCGGCCCGGCCGTGCGCACCGTCGCCGGGCTGCCCGCACGCCTACGCGAACTGACCTGGTTCCGGTGGCCCCACGAGGCGGACCGCTGGCTCGACGGTGCCTTGCGGGTGGTGGCTCAGCCCGTCGGCATGGCGCTGACCTTGTCCCTGACCGCGCTCCTCTGCGCGTTTCTGCTCATGAAGCCACGTGGCTCGGCTCATTGGCGATCGTCCGGCGGCAAGAAGTGACCGCTGCGTGTCAACCGGTCGTGAATTATCCCGATTTGCCTGCTTCCTTGCAGTAAGGCGTCAATTGCGGCGTGGGTGCCGATCACCCTTTCGTGTGCTTTTCACCAAAGACCTCAAGAGGTCCGGAAACGGCGCCGACAAAGGATGCGTGAGTACCCTTGCGCGCACCATGACGACCGCCGCCCGCTCCGCCGAGGCGGGCCTCCCCGCTCCGGGCGGTCCCGACCGCTACCCCTACGGGGAGACCCCTGCGGCCGACCGTGTCGGAGCCCCCGCCTGGGACACCGGAGAAACGGAGTTGGGCCGGGTGGGCCGCCGGACGACGAGCAACCGCGGTCGCGGACTCCACGGCCAACTCGTCCAGCAGCTCGGCCAGATGATCGTTTCCGGGGACCTCGGGGCCGACCGCCCGCTCGTACCCGAGGAGATCGGCCAGCGCTTCGAGGTCTCCCGCACCGTCGTGCGCGAATCCCTCCGGGTCCTGGAGGCCAAGGGCCTCGTCAGCGCACGCCCCAACGTCGGTACGCGGGTCCGCCCCGTCAGCGAGTGGAATCTCCTGGACCCCGACATCATCGAGTGGCGGGCCTTCGGTCCCCAGCGCGACGACCAGCGCCGCGAACTCGCCGAGCTCCGCTGGACCATCGAGCCCCTGGCCGCCCGCCTCGCGGCCGGCCACGGACGCGAGGACGTCCAGCAGCGCCTCGTCGACATGGTCGAGATCATGGGGCACGCCCTGCCGCAGGGCGACGCGCTCACGTTCTCCCGGGCCGACGCCGAGTTCCACTCGCTCCTCATCCGGCTCGCCGGCAACCGCATGCTGGAGCACCTGTCCGGCATCGTCTTCGCCGCGCTCCAGGTCTCCGGTTCGCCGACGATCAGCTGCGACCGCCCCGGCGAGTCCTGCCTGGCGCACCACGTCCACATCGTCGAGGCGCTCGCCGCCGACGACGGACCCGCCGCCGAGGCCGCCATGCGGCAGCTCCTCACCATCCAGCCCGACGTGGAGAGGGTCGTCCCCGCTCCGCGCGAACACTGATCGCGGGCCGTCGCCGGAGACCGTACGCGCGGTGGCGTACGACGTGCGGCACCGAGTGGAGGGCCGGGGCGCCGAACGCGGGACCCTCGCGCACGAGTGTCGCCGGGTCCCGCCGGGGTACCCGGTCCGCGTCCTGGTGCGGGGTCCGGCGGCACGGCCTGGGCGGTGCGGTGGCGGCGGTGAGGCGATCGCACGCGGAGCGATTGTTCCCTTCGCCCGTACTTCTCCGAGTTCAGTGTGTGACCCGGGCCACGCGGATTGGGCGTAACGCTCCTCGAAGTACGGCGATGACCTAAGAGGTGACAGCCGAAGAGGGAATGCAGCCGCCGTCCACGGCGCTGTGCACCTCCGAGGTTCAGCCCGCGTCGTCGGCTCATTCCCCGCCGGCGGTCGTCGGCTCCGGCCCGATCACGGGCGGGGCCGGAAGCCGTTTCCATCGTTCCGAGAGGTTGTTCGTGTCGGCCAGCACATCCCGTACGCTCCCGCCGGAGATCGCCGAGTCCGAGTCTGTGATGGCGCTCATCGAGCGGGGAAAGGCTGATGGGCAGATCGCGGGCGATGACGTGCGTCGGGCCTTCGAGGCTGACCAGATCCCGCCAACCCAGTGGAAGAATGTTCTGCGCAGCCTCAACCAGATCCTCGAGGAAGAGGGTGTGACGCTGATGGTCAGTGCAGCGGAGTCGCCGAAGCGCGCCCGCAAGAGCGTCGCAGCGAAGAGCCCGGCCAAGCGCACCGCCACCAAGACCGTCACCGCCAGGACGACCGCGGCGAAGACGGCCGCGCCCGCCCCGGCGGCTCCGGCGGCCGAGAGCGCGGACGCGCCGGCCGACGAGACCGGGACCCCCGCCAAGAAGACGGCGGCGAAGAAGACGACCGCGGCGAAGAAGACGGCGGCGAAGAAGACCACGGCCAAGAAGGACTCCGAGGAGATCCTCGAGGGCGAGGAACTGCTCGACGACGTCGCGGTCGTCAAGGGCGAGGAGGAGGAGACCGAAGGCGAGGCCAAGGGCTTCGTCCTGTCCGACGAGGACGAGGACGACGCGCCGGCCCAGCAGGTCGCCGTCGCCGGCGCCACCGCCGACCCGGTCAAGGACTACCTGAAGCAGATCGGCAAGGTCCCCCTGCTCAACGCCGAGCAGGAGGTCGAGCTCGCCAAGCGCATCGAGGCCGGTCTGTTCGCCGAGGACAAGCTGGCGAACGCCGACAAGCTGGCTCCCAAGCTCAAGCGCGAGCTGGAGATCATCGCCGAGGACGGCCGCCGCGCCAAGAACCACCTGCTGGAGGCCAACCTCCGCCTGGTGGTCTCCCTGGCCAAGCGCTACACCGGCCGCGGCATGCTGTTCCTGGACCTGATCCAGGAGGGCAACCTCGGTCTGATCCGCGCCGTCGAGAAGTTCGACTACACCAAGGGCTACAAGTTCTCCACGTACGCCACGTGGTGGATCCGCCAGGCGATCACCCGCGCCATGGCCGACCAGGCCCGCACCATCCGCATCCCGGTGCACATGGTCGAGGTCATCAACAAGCTGGCGCGCGTCCAGCGCCAGATGCTCCAGGACCTGGGCCGCGAGCCCACCCCGGAGGAGCTGGCCAAGGAGCTCGACATGACCCCGGAGAAGGTCATCGAGGTCCAGAAGTACGGTCGTGAGCCGATCTCGCTGCACACCCCGCTCGGCGAGGACGGCGACAGCGAGTTCGGTGACCTGATCGAGGACTCCGAGGCGGTCGTGCCGGCCGACGCGGTGAGCTTCACCCTCCTCCAGGAGCAGTTGCACTCCGTGCTCGACACCCTCTCCGAGCGTGAGGCGGGCGTCGTCTCCATGCGCTTCGGCCTGACCGACGGCCAGCCGAAGACGCTCGACGAGATCGGCAAGGTCTACGGCGTGACCCGTGAGCGGATCCGCCAGATCGAGTCCAAGACCATGTCGAAGCTGCGCCACCCCTCCCGTTCGCAGGTCCTGCGGGACTACCTGGACTGAGTGCGACCCGCACGCGTCCGCGCGTACACGCCGTCGAGGGCCCGGCTCCGCAGCTTGGGTTCTATCGGTCCTCGCAACACCCGTGATCTGTGGGAGTTGCGAGGACCGTGGGTGTTGAACGTGATCTTGCGGGGTTGCGGAAGCGTTTCCTCGTACGGCTGGATGCTGTGGGGAACGTGACGGTGGTGGCGCGTGAGCTGGGGGTGAACCGGAACACCGCTTTCGGCTGGGCCCGGAGGGCGGGACACCGTTCGCAGCGCCTGCCGCGTCGGCATCCTCGGCGGGACGAGTACGAGCGACTGCGCGCCACGGGCACCTCGCAGTCCGAGGCCGCCCGGCGCGTCGGGGTGAACGAGCGCACGGCCAGGGACTGGGACTGGGGCGTCAAGAAGACCGCAACGACCAGGACGTATGTCGACGGCCGCCGTGTCGACTACGCGACGGGGACCGCCACGATGTGCGGTGTGACCACAGCATCAGTGGGTCTGACGGCCCTGGACAAGCAGTTGCATCCCCGGTTCTTGACTCTGGCCGAGCGCGAGCAGATCCGTGATCTACGTGCGGCAGGCCACTCGCTGCGGGCGATCGGACGCGCCCTGGGCCGGCCGGCCAGCACCATCAAGCGGGAGATCGACGCGAACGCCGGCCGCGAGGGCTACCAGCCCTACGCCGCCCACCGGGCCGCCGCAGCGCGCAGGCCCCGGCCCAAGGACCGCAAACTGCTGCGCGAGGGACGGCTGCGCCGCTTCGTCCAGGACGCACTGCGCAAGAGGTGGTCGCCGGAGCAGATCTGCCACGCTCTGAGGATGGAGCATCCCGACGACGAGAGCATGCGGGTGAGCGTGGAGACGGTCTACCAGGCGCTGTATTTCCAGGCCCGCGGCGGCCTGAAGCGGGAAGTGCAGGCCGCGATCCGTTCCGGCCGCACCCGCCGCAAACCACGCCGGGACCCNAGCGGCGCACCCCGCGGTTCATCGACCCGATGGTGATGATCAGTGACCGTCCCGCCGACGTCGAGGACCGGGCCGTGCCCGGACATTGGGAAGGCGACCTGATCATCGGTGCGGGCGGGCGCTCCGCGATCGCCACCCTGGTCGAGCGCAGCACCCGGTACACCATGCTGGTCCACCTGCCGGGCGGCGCTCACGATGCCCAGACCGTCCGCGACGGCCTCGTCGCCACGATCCAGACCCTGCCCGACCACCTGCGCGGCTCCCTCACCTGGGACCAGGGCAGCGAGATGGCACGCCACAAGCAGTTCACCATGGCCACCGGCATGCCCGTCTACTTCTGCGACCCGGCCTCACCCTGGCAACGCGGCTCCAACGAGAACACCAACGGGCTGCTGCGGCAGTACTTCCCCAAGGGCACCGACCTGAGCCCGCACACCCCCGAAGACCTCGAACACGTCGCCCAGGAACTCAACGGCCGCCCACGCAAGACGCTCGACTGGGATACCCCAGCCGAGCGTCTACGTGATCTACTCACCACCTGAAACCAAGCGGTGTTGCGACGACCCCTTGAACCCAAGCAGGAGGAGCCGGGCCCTCCGGCGTTGCGACCGTCCTCCGTGTGGTCGACGCTGGGTGAGGAAGGTGCATCTCTGCGTGAGGAGGCCCGATGCGCGGCAGGCGTCATCCCAGCAGCACGAGGCGGACGGCCCTGGGGGTGCTGGCCGTCGTGGCGGCCGTCGCGCCGCTCGCCGCACCCGTGCCGGCGGCGGCCGACGGCGGGGTCGTGGGCGGCCGGACGGCGAACGCGCCCGACGTGCCGTGGGTGGTGGCGCTTTCCAGCCGTGACCTGTTCGGGGGCATGAGGGCGGGCCAGTTCTGCGGGGGCGTCGCCATCGCCCCGACGAAGGTGGCGACCGCCGCGCACTGCCTGCGGGAGGACGTCCTGGGGGTCGGCCCCGAGGAACTGCGGGACCTCAAGGTCATCACCGGTCGCAGTGACCTCGACGGGAGCGGCGGGCACGAGGTCGCCGTGGAGAGCATATGGATCAACCCCGCGTACGACGCCGGGTCCGGCAGCGGCGACGCCGCCGTACTGACGCTGGCCCGGCCGCTGCCGCAGGGCCACACGATCCCGGTGGCGCCCCCCGGCGACCCCGCGTACGCCCCGGGCACGAGCGCGGCCGTGTACGGGTGGGGAGACACCACCGGGGCGGGGACGTACGCGCGCACGCTGCGGGTCGCCGACGTGTCCGTCCTGCCCGACGGGGACTGCGCCCGCGCCTATCCGGCGGGGCGGGACGCGGCCCGGTACCTGCCGGCCACGATGCTGTGCGCCGGCGTGAGGGAGGGGGGCCGGGACGCCTGCCAGGGGGACAGCGGCGGCCCGCTGGTCGCCCGGGGGAAGCTCATCGGCCTGGTGTCCTGGGGCAGCGGCTGCGGGCTCCCGGGGAATCCCGGCGTGTACGCCCGGGCCTCGGCGGTGCTGCCCCGGTCATGACCGCCGGGACGCGGTCGCGGGGGACCGGCGCGGTCGGCGCCGGGGCGGCGCGGCCGCACGCGGCCGAGGCGGGAAGCGGCACCCAGCCGTCACCCGGGGTGCCGCCCCCCGCCGTGCAGGAGCGGGAAGGGGCGGGCGGCCGGTCCCCGCGTGACGGGGGCGGCCGCCCGATGTCCCGGTCCTGGACCGGCCTCGCTCGTCGTGGATGCGCGTGTCAGCGGTCCTCGTCGGCCGCTCCGGCGGGCACCGTGATGAGCCGGTCCGTCTCATCCTGTATCTCAGCGGCGATCTTCTTCAGTTCCGGCTCGAACTTGCGGCCGTGGTGGGCGCAGAAGAGCAGTTCGCCACCGCTGGTCAGCACGACGCGCAGATATGCCTGGGCGCCGCAGCGGTCGCAGCGGTCGGCGGCCGTCAGCGGGCTCGCGGGGGTCAGAACAGTAGTCACGTCGCCTCTTCTCTAGCTCGACGAGCTGTCGTACCAGGGTCAACATCCAACCAGGCGGAAAACGTTCCCGCTCGCGGCTTTTCCTCGAAACTTTTCCGGCTGGGTGTCTGCTGCCGGTTGGCGGCGAATGGGCCGTATTGCCGTGGTGCTGTGCTCTACGGGTTTCGCGTTGCTTGTGTCGTATGTCCCCCCGGCTGGGTTGCCGGTTGTGCATGAGGACGTGCCCGGAGCCTAAATGGTTCATGCCTGGAAGGGAACGCGATGTCCATGCCACTCGGTCGAGTGATCGAACACGCATGCGATCGGTGGACTAGCATGGCTCTTCACGAGGGTGGCGTTACAACCGCTCTACCAGGGCTCTGTACGCTCGGACCGGCACAGACGCCGCCCCCCTTACCCCTGTGGGCGAGAACCCAAATTCAGCGAGGAGCGAACCGCGTGACCGCCGAGACGTCCGTTCCGTCCAGTGCGCTGCTGACCGCAGACCGTGACGGTTCCAACTACACCGCGCGGCACCTGCTCGTACTCGAGGGGCTGGAAGCGGTCCGCAAGCGGCCCGGCATGTACATCGGCTCCACCGACAGCCGCGGCCTGATGCACTGCCTGTGGGAGATCATCGACAACTCCGTCGACGAGGCGCTCGGCGGCTACGGCGACCACATCGAGGTCGTCCTGCACGACGACGGCTCCGTGGAGGTCCGGGACAACGGCCGCGGCATCCCCGTCGACGTCGAGCCCAAGACCGGCCTGTCCGGCGTCGAGGTCGTCATGACCAAGCTGCACGCCGGCGGCAAGTTCGGCGGCGGCTCGTACGCGGCCTCCGGCGGCCTCCACGGCGTGGGCGCCTCCGTGGTGAACGCGTTGTCCGCCCGTCTCGACGTGGAGGTCGACCGCAACGGCCACACGCACGCGATCAGCTTCCGGCGCGGCGTCCCCGGGGTCTTCGCCGGGCAGGGGCCCGACGCCCCCTTCGAGCCGTCCAACGGCCTGCGCAAGGCCAAGCGCGTCCCCAAGACCCGCACCGGCACCCGCGTGCGGTACTGGGCGGACCGGCAGATCTTCCTCAAGGACGCCAAGCTCACCCTGGAGACGCTTCACCAGCGCGCCCGCCAGACCGCGTTCCTCGTCCCCGGCCTGACCATCGTCGTCCGCGACGACCGGGACCTGGAAGGCGTCGGCAAGAGCCAGGAGATCTTCCGCTTCGACGGCGGGATCAGCGAGTTCTGCGAGTTCCTCGCCCCGGACAAGCCGATCTGCGACGTGCTCCGCCTCACCGGCCAGGGCACGTTCAAGGAGACCGTCCCGGTCCTCGACGAGCGCGGCCACATGACGCCGACCGAGGTCACCCGCGAGCTGGGCGTCGACGTGGCGCTGCGCTGGGGCACCGGGTACGACACGACGCTCAGGTCGTTCGTCAACATCATCGCCACGCCCAAGGGCGGCACGCACGTCACCGGCTTCGAGCGGGCCGTCACCAGGACCGTCAACGAGGTCCTGCGGGCCACCAAGCTGCTGCGCGTCGCCGAGGACGACATCGTCAAGGACGACGCCCTGGAGGGCCTGACCGCCGTCGTGACCGTCCGGCTGGCCGAGCCGCAGTTCGAGGGCCAGACCAAGGAGGTCCTCGGCACGTCCGCCGCCAACCGGATCGTCGCCACCGTCGTGGCCAGGGAGCTCAAGGCGTTCCTGACCTCCACCAAGCGCGACGCCAAGGCCCAGGCCCGCGCCGTGCTGGAGAAGGCCGTCGCCGCCGCCCGCACGCGCATCGCGGCCCGCCAGCACAAGGAGGCCCAGCGCCGCAAGACCGCCCTGGAGACCTCGTCCCTGCCGGCCAAGCTCGCCGACTGCCGCAGTGACGACGTCGAGCGCAGCGAGCTGTTCATCGTCGAGGGGGACTCCGCGCTCGGTACGGCGAAGCTCGCCCGGAACAGCGAGTTCCAGGCGCTCCTGCCGATCCGCGGCAAGATCCTCAACGTCCAGAAGTCATCCGTGTCGGACATGCTGAAGAACGCCGAGTGCGGCGCGATCATCCAGGTCATAGGGGCCGGGTCCGGCCGGACCTTCGACCTCGACGCCGCCCGGTACGGCAAGATCGTCCTCCTGGTCGACGCCGATGTGGACGGTGCGCACATCCGCTGCCTGCTGCTCACGCTGTTCCAGCGGTACATGCGCCCCATGGTGGAGGCCGGACGCGTCTTCGCGGCGGTGCCGCCCCTGCACCGCATCGAGCTCGTGCAGCCCAAGCGCGGCCAGGACAAGTACGTCTACACGTACTCGGACAGCGAGCTGCGGCAGACCCTGCTGGAGTTCCAGCGCAAGGGCGTCCGCTACAAGGACTCCGTCCAGCGCTACAAGGGCCTCGGCGAGATGGACGCCGACCAGCTCGCGGAGACCACGATGGACCCGCGCCACCGCACGCTGCGCCGGATCAACATCGGCGACCTGGACGCGGCGGAGCAGGTGTTCGACCTGCTGATGGGCAACGACGTGGCCCCCCGCAAGGAGTTCATCACCAGCTCGGCGGCGACGCTGGACCGCTCGCGCATCGACGTCTGAGGCCTCCCCGCGAGGAACCGCGCCCCGGCCCGCCGCCCGCTTCCGGCCGGCGGGCCCCGCGTTTCCCCGGGAGGGATCCCGGAAGGGGGCCGGGCGCTCCTGTCCCGCCCCCCGGTCGCGCGGCGAGGGACNGCTCCNCGCCCGCCCCGGGCCCCGGCCGCCGGCCACCCTCGACGAGACCGGACGAGATCCGGTGAGACCCGCGTGAGGCCCGCATGAGACCCGCATGAGACCCGATGAGAGAGGTGCCCCTTGAGCGTGCAGCAGATCCCCGTCGTCGTGCTCGCGGGATTCCTCGGTTCCGGCAAGACCACCCTGCTCAACCACCTCCTGCGCACCGCCCGCGGCACCCGTGTCGGCGTGATGGTCAACGACTTCGGATCCATCGAGATCGACGCCATGACCGTCGCCGGCCAGGTCGGTTCGACGGTCTCCCTCGGCAACGGCTGCCTGTGCTGCGCCGTCGACGCGAGCGAGCTCGACACGTACCTGGAGGTCCTGACCCGCCCCTCGGCCCGCCTCGACGTCATCGTCATCGAGGCCAGCGGCCTGGCCGAGCCGCAGGAACTGGTGCGGATGGTCCTCGCCTGCGACAACGAGCGGATCGTGTACGGCGGGCTCGTCCAGGTCGTCGACGCCGCCGAGTTCGACGCGACGCGCGCCCGCCACCCCGAGACGGACCGGCACCTCGGCATCGCCGACCTCGTCGTCGTCAACAAGGCCGACCGCGTCCCGGAAGGGGAGCTGCGGCGCGTCCGGGACGCCGCCGCGGGCCTCGCGGGCCGTGCCGCGGTGGTCACCGCGGCGTACGGGCGCGTCGACCCGGAGCTGCTGTTCGACCGCGCCGCCCAGGCCGGGGAGCCGGCCGGGGCCCGGCAGCTCTCCTTCGAGGACCTGTACGCCGACGCGTACGAGCGCGACCACCGCGACCACCCGCACGCCGCCTACGAGGCGGTGTCGTTCGCGACCGGGGAGCCGCTGCACCCGCGCCGCCTCATGGACTTCCTCGACTCGCGGCCCGAGGGGCTGTACCGGATCAAGGGGTTCGTCGACTTCGGCGCCGCGGACCCGGACAACCGGTACGCCGTGCACGCCGTCGGCCGGTTCCTGCGGTTCTACCCCGAGCCCTGGCCGCCGGGGGAGGAGCGGCTCACCCGGCTCGTCCTCATCGGCGCGGGCACCGACGGCGAGGCCCTGCGCCGGGCACTGGACGGATGCCGGGTGGCGGGACCGCACGACGAACCGGAGGAACACGCCCTGTGGGGCGTCCTGCGGTACGTCCCCGAGCCCCGCGAGGAGGCCGCCAGCCCCGACCCCGACCCGGAGCCGTACGACACCGACGGGTACGGCACCGACGGGTACGGCGCCGACGGGTACGGTACCGGCGCGGACGGCACCGACGGGTACGGCGGGGCGGCCGGGCCCGTCTGACGGGTACGGCCGCCCCGCCCGCGGGTCACGCCCCGCGCGTCACGCCGGCGGGCCCGCCAGCACCGCCACCGGCTTGACCAGCGGCGTCCCCGATCCGTCCCGGCGCGGGTCCACGTCCGGCAGCTCCACCGGCATGCCGTTCCTCTGGGCGGCCATGACCGGTGTGCCGCCCGCCCAGGCCAGCACCAGCACGTCCTCGCCCTTCAGGAACCGGTGGCAGCGCACGCCGCCCGTGGCCCGGCCCTTGCGGGGGTACTGGTCGAACGGCGTCAGCTTCGCCGACGTGCCGACCGAGGCGTCCAGCTGGCCCGTGGCGCCGGCGACCGTGAACACGACCGCGTCGGACGCCGGGTCGACGGCGGTGAACGAGATCACCTCGGCGCCCGCCGCCAGCTTGACGCCCGCCACACCGCCCGCCGGGCGGCCCTGCGGGCGGACCTGGGACGCCGGATAGCGCAGCAGCTGCGCGTCGGAGGTGATGAAGACCAGGTCCTCCTCGCCCGTCCGCAGTTCCGCCGCGCCGACGATCCGGTCGCCCTCCTTCAGCGTGATGACCTCCAGCTCGTCCTTGTTGGCCGGGTAGTCGGGAACCACCCGCTTCACCACGCCCTGCAGCGTGCCCAGCGCCAGGCCCGGCGACGACTCGTCGAGGGTCGTCAGGCAGACGACCCGCTCGTCCTTCTCCAGAGTCAGGAACTCCGACAGCGGCGCCCCGCCCGACAGGTTCGGCGCCGACGCCGTGTCCGGCAGCTGCGGCAGGTCGATCACCTGGACGCGCAGCAGCCTCCCCGCCGAGGTCACCGCACCGACCACGCCGCGCTGGGTCGCCCTCACCGCCGACACGACCACGTCGTGCTTGACGCGCCTGCCGCCGCTCTCCGGCAGCGGCTCGCCGCTCGCCGTCCGGGCCAGCAGGCCCGTCGAGGACAGCAGGACCCGGCACGGGTCGTCGGCGACCTCCAGCGGCACCGCGGCGGCCGGGGTGCCGGCGGACTCCAGCAGCACCGTGCGCCGCTCGGTGCCGAACTTCTTCGCCACCGCGGCCAGCTCGGACGAGACGAGTTTGCGCAGCTCGGCGTCCGAGTCCAGGATCCGCGTCAGGGCCTCGATCTCGCTGTTCAGCCGGTCCCGCTCGCCCTCCAGCTCCAGGCGGTCGAACTTGGTGAGCCGCCGCAGCGGCGTGTCCAGGATGTACTGGGTCTGGACGTCGCTCAGCGAGAAGCGCTCGATCAGCCGCTCCTTGGCCTGCGCCGAGTTCTCACTCGACCGGATCAGCCGGATCACCTCGTCGATGTCGACGAGCGCCACCAGCAGGCCCTCCACCAGGTGCAGCCGGTCCCGCTTCCTGCCGCGCCGGAACTCGCTGCGCCGCCGCACCACCTCGAAGCGGTGGTCGAGGTAGACCTCCAGCAGCTCCTTCAGGCCCAACGTGACCGGCTGGCCGTCGACCAGCGCCACGTTGTTGATGCCGAAGGACTCCTCCATCGGCGTCAGCTTGTAGAGCTGCTCCAGCACCGCCTCGGGGACGAAGCCGTTCTTGATCTCGATGACCAGGCGCAGCCCGTGCGCGCGGTCCGTGAGGTCCTTGACGTCCGCGATGCCCTGGAGCTTCTTCGCGCCGACCAGGTCCTTGATCTTGGCGATGACCTTCTCGGGGCCGACCGCGAACGGCAGCTCCGTGACGACCAGGCCCTTGCGGCGCGCCGTCACGTTCTCCACCGTCGCCGTCGCGCGGATCTTGAACGTGCCGCGCCCGGACTCGTACGCGTCCCTGATGCCGGACAGGCCGACGATCCTGCCGCCGGTCGGCAGGTCCGGCCCGGGGACGAACCGCATGAGCGCCTGGAGGTCGGCGTTCGGGTACCTGATCAGGTGCCGGGCGGCCGCGATCACCTCGCCGAGGTTGTGCGGGGGCATGTTGGTGGCCATGCCGACGGCGATGCCCGACGCGCCGTTCACCAGCAGGTTCGGGAAGGCGGCCGGGAGGGCGGCGGGCTCGCGCTCCTGCCCGTCGTAGTTGGGCACGAAGTCGACGGTGTCCTCGTCGATCGACTCCGTCATCAGCGACGTCGCGTCGGCCATCCGGCACTCCGTGTACCGCATGGCGGCCGGCGGGTCGTCGTTGCCGAGCGAGCCGAAGTTGCCGTGGCCGTCGACCAGGGGCAGGCGCATCGAGAAGGGCTGCGCCATGCGCACCAGCGCGTCGTAGATCGACGCGTCGCCGTGCGGGTGGAGCTTGCCCATCACCTCGCCGACGACGCGTGCGCACTTCACGAACCCGCGCTCGGGGCGCAGGCCCATCTCGTTCATCTGGTACACGATCCGGCGGTGGACCGGCTTCATGCCGTCCCGGGCATCGGGCAGGGCGCGGGAGTAGATCACCGAGTACGCGTACTCGAGGAAGGAGCCCTGCATCTCGTCGACGACGTCGATGTCGAGGATCCGCTCCTCGAAGTCGTCGGGCGGCGCGGTCTTCGTGCTGCGGCGGGCCATCGCTGCTGCGGCTCCTTCACCAACAAGGCTGATCTGACGCGGACCATTGTGGACCGTCCCACTGACAGGACCGACCGCGACCCGGAAGAGGGACGCCGCAGGTTGCCGGGAACTTCGCAGGGCGTCAGTGCGCTTGCATACAGTGGCACCACTTTTCCACGAGCGATCGAAGGGACGTACATGCCCATGGGTCACACGGCCACAGCCCAGGCCGGCTCCGGCGGCCTGGCAGCGACCGAGCACCGGCTGGCCAACGGCCTGCGCGTGGTGCTCTCGGAGGACCACCTGACCCCGGTCGCCGCGGTCTGCCTCTGGTACGACGTCGGCTCACGCCATGAGGCCAAGGGCCGCACCGGCCTCGCCCACCTCTTCGAGCACCTGATGTTCCAGGGCTCCGGGCAGGTCCGGGGCAACGGCCACTTCGAGCTGGTGCAGGGGGCCGGCGGGTCCCTCAACGGCACCACGAGCTTCGAGCGCACCAACTACTTCGAGACCATGCCCGCCCACCAGCTGGAGCTCGCCCTCTGGCTGGAGGCCGACCGCATGGGCTCCCTCCTCGCCGCCCTCGACGACGAGTCGATGGAGAACCAGCGGGACGTCGTCAAGAACGAGCGCCGCCAGCGCTACGACAACATGCCGTACGGCACGGCGTTCGAGAGGCTGACCGCCCTCGTCTTCCCCGACGGGCACCCCTACCACCACACGCCGATCGGCTCCATGGCGGACCTCGACGCGGCCACGCTGGAGGACGCCCGGAACTTCTTCCGCACGTACTACGCGCCGAACAACGCCGTCCTGTCGGTGGTCGGCGACATCGACCCCGAGCAGACGCTCGCCTGGATCGAGAAGTACTTCGGCTCCATCCCCTCCCACGACGGCAAGCCCGCGCCGCGCGACGGGACCCTCCCGGACGTCATCGGCGAGCAGCTCCGCGAGGTCGTCGAGGAGGACGTCCCGGCCCGCGCCCTGATGGCCGCCTACCGCCTCCCGTCCGACGGCACGCGCGCGTGCGACGCCGCCGACCTCGCCCTCACCGTCCTCGGCGGCGGCGAGTCGTCCCGGCTGCACAACCGGCTGGTCCGGCGCGACCGCACCGCCGTCGCCGCCGGCTTCGGGCTGCTGCGGCTCGCCGGGGCGCCCTCGCTGGGCTGGCTGGACGTGAAGACCTCCGCCGGCGCCGAGGTGCCCGCCATCGAGGCCGCCGTCGACGAGGAGCTGGAGCGGTTCGCCGCCGAGGGCCCCACGGCCGAGGAGATGGAGCGCGCCCAGGCCCGGCTGGAGCGCGAGTGGCTGGACCGGCTGGGCACGGTCGCGGGCCGCGCCGACGAGCTGTGCCGGTTCGCGGTCCTGTTCGGCGACCCGCAGCTCGCCCTCACCGCCGTCCAGCGGATCCTGGACGTCACCGCCGACGAGGTGCGCGAGGTCGCCGCGCAGCGGCTGCGCCCGGACAACCGCGCGGTCCTCGTCTACGAACCCACCAAGGCCGACGGCGGCGACTCGGCCGGCACCGACGACGAAGAGGGGGCGGACCAGTGAGCGACGCTGCCGTGTCTCTGACCACCATGGAGTTCCACCCGCAGCCGAAGCCCGGCGCGCCCCGCGTGTGGGCCTTCCCCGCGCCCGAGCGCGGCCGGCTCGCAAACGGCCTCACGGTGCTGCGCTGCCACCGCCCCGGCCAGCGGGTCGTCGCCATCGAGATCGTCCTCGACGCCCCGCTGGACGCCGAGCCCGAGGGCCTCGACGGCGTCGCCACCGTCATGGCCCGCGCCCTTTCCGAGGGGACGGACAAGCACAGCGCCGAGGAGTTCGCCGCCGAACTGGAGCGGTGCGGCGCCACCCTGGACGCGCACGCCGACCACCCCGCCGTGCGGGTGTCCCTGGAGGTGCCCGCCTCCCGGCTGGGCAAGGCCCTCGGCCTGCTCTCCGACGCGCTGCGGGCCCCGGCCTTCGCGGAGGACGAGATCGGCCGCCTCGTCCGCAACCGGCTCGACGAGATCCCGCACGAGACGGCCAACCCGGCCCGCCGCGCGGGCAAGCAGCTCTCCGCCGAGCTGTTCCCCGCCTCCGCGCGGATGTCCCGGCCCCGCCAGGGCACGGAGGAGACCGTCGCCCGGATCGACGCCGCGGCCGTACGGGCCTTCTACGAGGCCCACGTCCGCCCGGCGTCGGCCACCGCGGTCGTGGTCGGCGACCTGACCGGCGTCGACCTGGACGCGCTCCTCGACGACACGCTCGGCGCGTGGACCGGCGACGCGCCCCGCCCCCGCACGGCGCAGCCCGTCACGGCCGACGACACCGGCCGCGTCGTCATCGTGGACCGGCCGGGCGCCGTGCAGACGCAGCTGCTCATCGGCCGCGTCGGGCCCGACCGGCACGACAGCGTGTGGCCCGCGCAGGTCGTCGGCACGTACTGCCTGGGCGGCACGCTCACCTCCCGTCTCGACCGCGTCCTGCGCGAGGAGAAGGGCTACACCTACGGCGTGCGGGCCTTCGGGCAGGTCCTGAGGTCCCTGCCGGACGGCACGGGCGCGGCGATGCTCGCCATCAGCGGCTCCGTCGACACGCCCAACACCGGTCCCGCGCTGGACGACCTGTGGACGGTGCTGCGCACCCTCGCGGCGGAGGGCCTCACCGACGCCGAGCGCGACGCCGCCGTGCACAACCTCGTGGGCGTGGCCCCGCTCAGGTACGAGACGGCGGCGTCCGTCGCCGGCACGCTCGCCGACCAGGTCGAGCAGCACCTGCCGGACGACTTCCAGGCGCAGCTGTACCGGCGCCTGGACGCCACGGGCACGGTGGAGGCGACGGCGGCCGTCGTCAACGCCTTCCCGCCGGACCGCCTGGTCACCGTCCTCGTCGGGGACGCGGCACGGATCAAGGCGCCGGTGGAGGCGCTGGGCCTCGGCGAGGTGACGGTCGTCACCGGCTGACCGGCAGGGCGGAACCCCGGCCTCCTCCGGAAGCCGGGGTTCCGCCCTGTGCGGCCTTATGTCCGTTTTATTGGAGAGGCTGGGTTTCTGCTCTGTGGCGTGCGCTACAAAAAGCCGTGTTCGCTTGGTGATCGAAAGATCGGCCGCTTAGCGTCTTAGCCGCTGTCCGCCCCCTGTACCCGCCGCACCCGCGGCACCGGGCAGCAATCGCCGAATCCCCGTCAGGCGCGAGCCTGGGGAGCCGGGGACCCACGTCCCCCTGGGGTGAATCGGACGCCTTCGCCACCGCGCGGAGGGGCCCGTAGGAGACCTTCCTGCTCCGAACCCGTCAGCTAACCCGGTAGGCGAGAGGGAAGGAAAGGACACGTCCACTTCATGGCGTTCACCCGTTCCACCGGGAAGCACCGCGCTCCGAGCCGCATGAGCCGCAGGAGCGCCCAGGCCGCCGGCGCCGCCGCGCTCGCCACCTCCGGTGTCATCGGAACCCTCGCCTCCCCGGCGTTCGCCGCCGACGCGGAGCACGCCTCCCTCGAGGACACCGGCCTCAACCAGGCCATCACCCGCTACGAGCTGGCCGACGAGGTCGAGGACCAGGCCGTCGCCCAGGAGCTGGCCGCCGAGGTCGCCGAGCGCCAGGCCGAGGCCGAGGCGGCTGCCGAGCGGCAGGCCGAGATCCGCGTCCAGGCCGCCCGCGAGGCCCAGGAGCGCGCCGACCGCGAGGCCGAGCGCAAGCGCCTCGACTCGTTCCAGCTCCCGGTGGCCGGCTCGTACGTCTCCACCGCCTACGGGGCGGGCGGCGCGCTGTGGTCCTCCGGCAGCCACTCGGGCGTCGACTTCCACGCCCCGTACGGCGTCTCCGTCGTCTCCGTGGGCCGCGGCACGGTCGTCGAGGCCGGCTGGGGCGGCGCGTACGGCAACAACGTGGTGATCCGGATGCACGACGGCACCTACACGCAGTACGCCCACCTCGCCTCGGTCTCCGTCGCGGTCGGCCAGGAGGTCGAGCCGGGCCAGCAGATCGGCCTCTCCGGCTCCACCGGCAACTCCACGGGCCCCCACCTGCACTTCGAGGCCCGCACCTCCGGCGAGTACGGCTCCGACATCGACCCGGTCTCCTACCTCCGGGCCCGCGGCGTCAACGTCTGACCGCCCGGCCCCGCCCCGCTCCGCGAAAGGACCCCGCCCAGCCGGCGGGGTCCTTTCGCGTCGCTCCGGGCCGCCGGCCCTCCGGCCGGGAGCGCGCCGCGCGGGACGGCCGCGGAGCCCGGGGGGACGCGGACGACGCCGGGCCCGGAGGGGCGGGCGGCGGCTTTGGTGCCGGGCCCGGAATCCCGGACGGCACGGGCCCGCGGGCNCCGGGGGCCGCCGACCACCGGCCGCCGGGGGCCGCGCCGGGGCCGGCCGGGCCGCCGGTGCGGTCAGACCGTCTCGGGAAGCTCTTCGAGGCCCTCGGCGACCAGTTTCGCCAGCCGGTCCAGCGCCGCGTCCGCGTCCTCGGCCTCGGAGGAGATGACGATCTCCTCGCCGCCCCGCGCGCCCAGGCCGAGCACCGCGAGCACCGACGCGGCGCTGACCGGGGCGCCGCCGGCCCTGGCGACCCTCACGGGGACGCCGGAGGCCGTGGCGGCACGGACGAGGATGGAAGCGGGTCGGGCGTGCAGGCCCTCGGCCCAACCGACGTTGACGCGGCGCTCAGCCATGGTGTTGCCCTTCAGGTGACAGTGGTTTTCCGGACCGGACCCTCACGTCCGGCGGCGCGCCGGGACGGCGCCGTACCCTTGATCCATGCCGAACCCGTCCGATCAGTCGGCGCACGCGTACCCCGACCACTGGGAAGCCGACGTGGTGCTGCGCGACGGCGGCACCGCGCGGATCAGGCCGATCGCCGCGGACGACGCCGAGCGCCTGGTCAGCTTCTACGAGCAGGTCTCGGACGAGTCGAAGTACTACCGGTTCTTCGCCCCTTATCCCCGGCTCTCCGCCAAGGACGTGCACCATTTCACCCACCACGACTACGTGGACCGGGTGGGCCTGGCCGCGACGGTCGGCGGCGAGTTCATCGCGACGGTCCGCTACGACCGGATCGACGCCGAGGGCCGCCCCGCCTCCGCCCCCGCCGACGAGGCCGAGGTCACCTTCCTCGTCCAGGACGCCCACCAGGGCCGCGGCGTCGCCTCCGCCCTGCTGGAGCACATCGCCGCCGTCGCCCGCGAGCGCGGCATCAGGCGGTTCGCCGCGGAGGTGCTGCCCGCCAACACCAGGATGATCAAGGTGTTCACGGACGCCGGCTACACCCAGAAGCGCAGCTTCGAGGACGGCGCCGTCCGCCTCCACCTCGACCTGGAGCCCACCGACCGCTCCCTCGCCGTCCAGCGCGCCCGCGAGCAGCGCGCCGAAGCCCGGTCGGTGCAGCGGCTCCTCGCCCCCGGCTCCGTCGCCGTCGTCGGCGCGGGCCGCACGCCGGGCGGCGTCGGCCGCACCGTCCTGCGGAACCTCGCCGGGGCCGGGTTCACCGGCCGCCTGTACGCCGTGAACCGCGCCCTGCCCCGGGGAGGGGCCACCCTGGACGGAGTCCCCGCCCACCGCTCCGTCGGCGACATCGGCGAGCCCGTCGACCTGGCCGTCGTCGCGGTGTCCGCCGAGCACGTCCCGGACGCGGTCGCGGACTGCGGCGAGCACGGCGTGCGCGGGCTCGTCGTCCTGTCCACCGACTACGCCGAGAGCGGCCCGGCCGGACGGGAGCGCCAGCGGGCACTGGTGCGGCAGGCCCGCTCGTACGGGATGCGCGTCATCGGCCCCAACGCCTTCGGCGTGATCAACACCGCCGGGGACGTGCGGCTCAACGCCTCCCTCGCCCCGCACCTGCCCGCCACCGGGCGGATCGGCCTGTTCACCCAGTCCGGCGCGATCGGCATCGCCCTCCTGTCCGGGCTCCACCGGCGCGGCGCGGGCGTGTCGTCGTTCGTCTCGGCGGGCAACCGGGCCGACGTCTCCGGCAACGACATCCTCCAGTACTGGTACGAGGACCCCGGCACCGACGTGGCCCTGCTGTACCTGGAGTCGATCGGCAACCCGAGGAAGTTCACCCGGCTCGCCCGCCGCACCGCCGCCGTCAAACCGGTCGTCGTCGTCAAGGGCGCCCGGCACAGCGGCAGCGCGCCCCCCGGGCACGCGGTGCCCACCACCCGCGTCCCGCACACGACGGTGTCCGCGCTGCTCCGCCAGGCCGGGGTCATCCGCGTCGACACGGTCACCGAACTCGTCGACGTGGGCCTGCTGCTCGCCGGGCAGCCCCTGCCCCGCGGGCCGCGCGTCGCGATCCTCGGCAACTCCGAGTCGCTGGGCCTCCTCGCCTACGACGCCTGCCTCACCGAGGGCCTGCGGCCACTGCCGCCCCGCGACCTGACGACCGCCGCCACCCCCGACGACTTCCGGGCCGCGCTCACCGGGGCCCTGCACGACGACGCGTGCGACGCGGTGGTCGTCACCGCCATCCCGTGGGTCCCCCGGCAGGGAGCGGCGGGACCGGCCGGCGGGGGCGCGGCGCTGGCCGGCGCCCTGCGGGAGGCCCGCGCCGCCGCCCCGGCGAAGCCGGTCGTGGTCGTCCACGTCGAGCTGGGCGCCCTCGCGGACGCCCTGGCGGCCGCCACCGGTACCGGCCCGGAGCGCCGGGACCCGCCGGGACCTGTCGGCCCCGCACTCCGGCCGGGCGGGGCGGACCGGACGGGGCACGNAGGGCCCGCCGCCCCCGCCCGGCCGGAGCCGGGGAGGCCGCCCGGCCCTCCGCCGCCGGCCTCCCCGGCGCCGGCCTTCCCGCCGACGGCGGCATCCCCGCCTACCCCGCCGCCGAACGGGCCGTGCGGGCGCTGTCCGAGGCCGTCAAGTACGCCGAGTGGCGCCGCGAGGCCGCCGAGCCGGGCCGGGTGCCCGAGTACGAGGACATCGACGAGAGCGGGGCCGCCGCCCTGATCCGAAGGCTCCTCGACACGGCCGGCCCGGGGGAGCACGACACCGTCCTCGCCCCGGGCGCCGTCCACGACCTCCTCGGCCACTACGGAATCGCCGTACGGCCCGCCCTGCCCGCGCCCGACTCCGACACCGCCGCCCGCGCCGCCGCCCGCCTCGGCTACCCGGTCGCCCTCAAGACCACCGCGCCGCACCTGCGCCACCGCCCCGACCTCGGCGGCGTCCGGCTGGACCTGGCCACCGAGGAGCAGCTGCGCACCGCGTACGCCGAACTCACCGAGGCGCTCGGCGGCCCGGCCGAACTCCGGCCGGTCGTCCAGGCCATGGCACCGCGCGGGGTGGACACCGTCGTCCGCGCCGCGATCGACCCGGCGGTCGGCGCCGTCCTGTCCTTCGGCCTCGCCGGGGCCCCGTCCGAGCTGCTCGGCGACATGGCCCACCGTCTCGTTCCGGCCACCGAACGCGACGTCGCCCAGCAGATCCGCTCCCTCAGGACCGCCCCCCTCCTGTTCGGCTGGCGGGGCTCCGCACCCGTCGACACGGCCGCCCTGGAGGAACTGCTGCTGCGCGTGTCGCGCCTGGTCGACGACCATCCGGAGGTCGTCTCCGTCGCGCTGGAGCCGGTCGTCGTCGCCCCGCGCGGCCTCGCGGTCCTCGGCGCGGCCGTCCGGCTCGCCCCGCCGCCCGCCCGCACCGACCTCGGCCCCCGCCGCCTGCCCAGCTACTGAACGGGGCGGCCCGCACGCCCGTCACCGGCGTTCCGGGCGCACCGTAGGATGGAGTCCATGGCGAAGACCGGTACGACGACCCAGGAGCTGCGCGCGGCGATCGAGCGCAGCGGCTACTACCCGGCCCTCGTGGCCGAGGCGGTGGAGGCCGCCGTCGGCGGCGAGCCGATCGTGTCGTACCTCGTCCACCAGGAGACCACGTTCGACGCCAACGAGGTCCGGCGCCACGTCACCGTCCTCGTGCTCACCGCGACGCGCTTCATCGTCAGCCACACCGACGAGCAGAGCGCCGACACGACCTCCCCGACGCCGTACGCCACCACGTCCACCGAGTCCGTGAAGCTCGGCCGGATCTCGTCGGTCGTCGTCAGCCGCGTCGTCGCGAACCCCGAGTCGTACCAGCCCGGCACGCTTCCCCGCGAGATCGTCCTCACGGTCGGCTGGGGCGCGGTCTCCCGGATCGACCTGGAGCCCGCCGCCTGCGGCGACCCGAACTGCGACGCCGACCACGGCTACACGGGCAACTCCACCGCCGACGACCTGAGCCTGCGGGTCAGCGAGGCGGGCGACGGCCCGGAGACGGTCCGTCAGGCCCTCCACTTCGCCCAGGCCCTGTCCGAGGCCACGGTGGCCGCGCTCTGATGGCCCAGCCGACGACCACGGCCTCCGCCTGGCCCGACGAGCCGGTGCCGCTGCCCCTCGACACCGCCCCCGTCCCGGAGTACGGCTCCGGTTCCCTCGCCGACCTGCTGCCGACGCTGGCGGCGGGGCTGGGCGTGCCGGGCTTCGAACCCCGCATCGCCGAGCTGACGCCGGCCGACCGGGTCTGCGTCTTCCTGATCGACGGGCTCGGCTGGGAGCAGGTCAGGGCGCATCCCGCGGAGGCCCCGTTCCTCACCTCGCTCCTGGACTCCTCGCGCGGCGGCACGGGCCGCCCCCTCACGGCCGGCTTCCCCGCCACGACCGCGACCTCCCTCGCCTCGGTCGGCACGGGGCTGCCGCCCGGCGGCCACGGCCTCACCGGGTACGCGGTGCGCGACCCGGACACGGGCGAGCTGATGAACCAGCTGCGCTGGCGCCCCTGGACCCCCCCGCACGTCTGGCAGCCGTACCCGACGGTCTTCCGGCTGGCCGACGCCGCGGGCGTCCACACCGCCCAGGTGTCGTCCCCCGCCTTCCAGGACACCCCGCTCACGAAGGTCGCGCTCAGCGGCGGCACGTTCCACGGGCGGCTCTCCGGCGAGGACCGCATGGACCTCGCCGCCCGCCAACTCGCCGGAGCCGACCGCGCGCTCGTCTACACGTACTACAGCGAGGTCGACGGCGCGGGCCACCGCTTCGGCGTGGACTCCGACGACTGGCGCGGCGAGCTGATGCGCGCCGACCGGCTCGTCCGGCGCCTCGCCGAGCAGCTCCCGGCGCGCTCCGCGCTGTACGTCACGGCGGACCACGGCATGGTGGACATCCCGTTCGACGAGGAGTCCCGCATCGACGTCGACGAGGACTGGGAGCTGCGCGCCGGCGTCGCCCTGCTGGGCGGCGAGGGCCGCGCCCGCCACGTGTACGCCGTGCCGGGCGCCGGGAACGACGTGCTGGCCTGCTGGCGCGAGGTGCTCGGCGACCGCTTCTGGGTCGCGGGGCGCGAGGAGGCGATCGAGGCGGGCTGGTTCGGCCCGCGCGTCGACGAGCGGGTCCTCGGCCGGATCGGCGACGTGGTCGCCGCTGCCCACGACGACGTGGCCCTGACGGCGTCCCTCGCCGAGCCGCACGAGTCGGCCATGACGGGGATGCACGGCTCGATGACCGCGGCCGAACAGCTCGTCCCGCTGCTGGAAGTCCGCACGTAGGACACGGTCCCGCTCCACGCCGCCGTTCCCGCCCCGCACCGCCGACCCGAAAGGTCGTCACCTTCCCATGCCCGAACTGGTGTTCTTCTCCGGAACCATGGACTGCGGAAAGAGCACCCTGGCGCTCCAGATCGAGCACAACCGCTCGGCCCGGGGGCTCCAGGGGGTCATCTTCACGCGGGACGACCGGGCCGGGAAGGGGAGGCTGTCCTCGCGGCTCGGTCTGGTCACGGAGGCGGTCGAGGCCACCGGGGACATGGACGTCTACGGGTACCTGGTCGACCGCCTGTCCACGGGCGGAAAGGCCGACTACGTGATCGTGGACGAGGCGCAGTTCCTCGCACCGGAGCAGATCGACCAGCTGGCGCGCGTCGTGGACGACCTCGGGCTCGACGTCTTCGCCTTCGGCATCACCACCGACTTCCGCACCAGGCTCTTCCCCGGTTCGCAGCGGTTGATCGAGCTGGCCGACCGGATCGAGACCCTCCAGGTGGAGGCCCTGTGCTGGTGCGGCGCCAGGGCGACGCACAACGCCCGCACGGTGGGCGGGGAGATGGTGGTCGAGGGCGCCCAGGTGGTCGTCGGCGACGTCGACCGCCCGGCGGGGGAGGTCGGTTACGAGGTCCTGTGCCGCCGCCACCACCTCCGCCGGGTGACCGCCGCCTCCGCCCGGGCGGGCGTGCTCTCCCCCGACGTGCTGCCGGTCACCCCCGCCTGACCGCCGGGCCCGCACGGCCCCGCCCACCGCGCCGCCGGCCGGAGGTACGGCCCAGGGGGCCCGGCGTCCGCCGCCGGCCCGCCCCGGGCCGCCGGGACCGCCACCGCGCCGCCGGTCAGCTCCGGGTCGGCCGCAGGACCGTGAAGACGGCGCCCTCCGGGTCCGCCACCGTCGCCCTCCGCCCCTCCGCCCCGTCCTCCGGCGGGTGCAGCAGCCGTCCGCCGAGCTCCTCGACCCGCCGTACGGAGGCGTCCGCGTCGGCCACCTCGAACCAGGTCGTCCAGTGGGCGCCCCGGTCGCGCGGCAGGGCGGCGCCGACCCCCCGCACCGACACCGTGGGCCTGTCCCCGACGGCGAGGACCACGCGGTCCCGGCCGTCGAGGGCCTGCGGGCCGGGCTCGTAGCCGAAGACCGTCCGGTAGAACTTCACGGCCTGCTCGGACTCGTACGTCAGCAGTTCGTTCCACACCGGCACGCCCGGCACGCCCGGCACGCCCGGCACGCCCGGCACGCCCGGAGCCCCCGGCACCGCGCAGCCCCGGAAGCCGGCCGCCTGCCACACCCCGAAGGTCGCGCCGCACGGGTCGGAGCAGATCGCGAGCCGTCCGGCGTCGCCGGTGTCCAGCGGTCCCACGGCGACCGTCCCGCCGCTGCACCGGACCGACTCGGCGGTGCGGTCGGCGTCGTCGGAGGCCAGGTACGCCGTCCAGGCACCCGGCAGGCCGCGGTCGGCGGGCCGCCGGCCGATCCCCGCGACCTCCCGGCCGTCGAGCAGCGCCCGCACGCACGGGCCGAACTCCGACGGGCCGGGCCGGAACTCCCAGCCGAACAGCTCTCCGTAGAACTCCTTCGCCGCGTCAAGACCCTGCACCATCAGACTCACCCAGCAGGGTGCACCCGGTTCGCGCCGAGCCGCCTCGGTCATCGTCACACTCTCCTCGGACCATCGTCGTGGCCGTGCGGGGGACCGGGCACGGACTGTTCCGGCGCACCTGTTCGACGCCCCGTCAGATGCTGGCACCGGGTGCCGGGCGGTGTGCCCCGGGCGCGCCGTGGTTTGGCGCGATCCGGCAGGAGGATGCCCGAAAATCCGGCTCCCATCCTCGCTTTGCGCCGCCACTCCTCCCGGCGGGAGCCGTATCTGCGCGAGGATGGCACGTATGAAGCATGACGCAAGCACCGACTCGCACCCCCTGGTCTCCGCCGCCGACCTCGCGGCCGAGACGGCGTCCCCGGCACCCGGCGGGCCCGGCCCCGTCCTGCTGGACGTCCGCTACCAGCTGGGCGGCCCGCCCGGGCGCCCCGCGTACGAGGCGGGGCACATCCCCGGTGCCGTGTACGTGGACCTCGACGCCGAACTGGCCGGCCCGCCCGGTGCGGGCGGCCGCCACCCGCTGCCGGACCTCGACGTGTTCGGCGCGGCGATGCGCGCGGCCGGGGTGTCCGCCGGGTCGCGGGTGGTCGTGTACGACGGCGGCTCCGGCTGGGCGGCGGCGCGGGCCTGGTGGCTGCTGCGCTGGGCGGGCCACACCGACGTGCGGGTCCTGGACGGCGGACTTCCCGCGTGGCGGGGGGAGCTGTCGACGGCCGTGCCGGAGCCGGCACCGGGTGACTTCGTCCCCGTGCCGGGCGGGATGCCGCTGCTGGACGCCGACGGGGCGGCGGAGCTGGCCCGCACCGGACTGCTGCTGGACGCGCGGGCGGGGGAGCGGTACCGGGGCGAGGTGGAGCCGATCGACCCGGTCGCCGGGCACATCCCGGGCGCCGTGTCGGCCCCGACGACGGAGAACGCCGCCGGGGACGGCCGCTTCCTGCCGCCGGAGGCGCTGAAGGCGCGGTTCGGGGAACTGGGCGCGCTGGACGCGCCCGCGGTGGGCGTCTACTGCGGCTCGGGCGTCTCGGCGGCCCACGAGGTGCTGGCCCTGGAGGCGGCGGGCGTCCGGGCGGCGCTGTACGTCGGCTCCTGGTCGGAATGGGTCCGGGACCCGTCCCGTCCGGTGGCCACCGGGCCCGAGCGGGGCTGACCGGGAACCGCGCGTCCGGGACCGCCGCCCACCGGGGGAGGCGCGTGCGCTCCTCGAAGCGGACCACCGATACGAAGCCCCGGTCCCGGAGCCCGGCCGGGCACTCCGGCCGGGGCCGTGCGGCCGGGCCCGGGGCCGTCCGGGACCGGCGCTACTCCTGCTTCTTGCGGCGCGTGCCGAAGACGATCTCGTCCCAGCTCGGGACCGCCGCCCGGCGGCCCGGGCGGACGCCGTCGGCCTCCGCCTGGCGGTCCGTCGTGCCGACCAGCCGGTCGCGGTGGCCGCTCACCGAGCGGGGCATCAGCACGTCCGCGTACGCCGAGCCGGCGCCGGCCGACGCGGCGGGGGCCGGCGGCTCCTCGGCCTCCGGCTCGCCGTCGGACTCGGCCGCCGGGGCGCCGTCCGTCCCGGCGGGCCGGTCGGGCACCACCATGTCGCCGCGGAAGCTGGGCACCGCCTCCAGGAGGCTGGTCAGCGAGTCCCGCTCGGGCTCCTCCGCGGGCTCGGGGCTCGGCGCGGGCCGCTCGCGCGGCAGCCGCGCGATGCGCGGGACGAACGGGAAGCTCGGCTCCGGGACGGCCATGGAGTCGTCGGCCTCGCCGATCAGCGCGCGGGCCTCCGCGTCCACGGCCTGGACGAGCCGCCGCGGCGGGTCGTACGTCCAGCTCGCCGTGTGGACCTCGCCGGCGACCCGGTAGACGAGCAGCACCTCCCACGTGCCGTCGTCACGGCGCCAGGAGTCCCACGCCGCGCTGTCCTTCTCGGCGCCGCGCAGCAGCAGCCGCTCCTGGACCGCCTCGCCGAGCTGGGGGCCCGCGCTCTCGCCGGGGCGCCGCACGGGGGTCTTCCGGGCCCGCTCCGCCATGAAGGCGCGCTCCGCCAGGACGGGCCCCTCGAAACGGCGGACCCGTTCGACGGAGATGCCCGCGAGCTGTGCGACCTCCTCGGCGGAGGCGCCGGCCCGTATGCGCGCCTGGATGTCCCGTGGCCGCAGGTGGCTCTCCACCTCGATCTCGATCTGGCCGAGGCGCGGGCGGTCGTTGCGGACGGCGGCGCGCAGCCGCTCGTCGATCGGAAGCGTGTATTCCGTGTTGTCCGCAGCCTTCAGCACCAGTCGTGTGCCGTCGTTGGAGACGGCCACGACACGCAGTTCGGGCATGGGGACCTCCCGGGTGGTGCCTGCCGACGTCACGTGCGTCGCTGCTTCCGCTAGTCGAGTGTGGCCTGCCCGGGTGCAGCCTGCCACAACCTTGCCGAGTTGACCGGCGTGTCGGGCCTGGGCCCTGGAACGCCGTCATGGCACGGTAACGTACTCCACGACTCGGCGTGACTGGTCGTCACACTCCGTCGCGGGCCCCCGTGCGGTAGGGCGGCGCCGCCGGATCGAGTGCCATTTCCGGCCCCTCCCGTTGATCCCGGGCACCCGTGAGAGACCGGTGCCCAGGGTTCGTCACAGTACTCCATCCGGGCCATGGCGGTGGAGGGGCGCGCCGCCGGGTTCCCCGCCGACCTGGCCGGGGTCCCGTCGCGGGGCACCGCGCGGGCCGTCAGTCGCCCAGCACCCGCCGCAGGTAGGGGTTGCCGAAGAGACGGTCGGGATCCAGCCGGTCGCGCACCGCCGTGAACTCCCCGAACCGGGGGTACGCCTCCGACAGGTACGCCGCGTCGCGCGTGTGCAGCTTGCCCCAGTGCGGGCGGCCCCCGTGCGCCGTCATGATCCGCTCCGCCGCCGTGAAGTACGCCCGGCAGGGGGTGCCCCGGTAGACGTGCACCGCGATGTACGCCGTGTCCCGGCCCGACGCCGTCGACAGGGCGATGTCGTCGGCCGGCGCCGTGCGGACCTCCACCGGGAAGCTCACCCGCAGCGGTGAGCGGTCCACCATCGCCTTCAGCTCCCGCAGGGCGTCCACCGCGGCCTCCCGCGGCAGGGCGTACTCCATCTCCGTGAACCGCACCCGGCGCGGACTGGTGAAGACCCGGTATGGGATGTCCGTGTACGTCCGCGCCGACAGCGCCCGGCTGGAGATCCGTGCGATCGCGGGGACGGCCGCGGGCAGGATCCGCCCGAACGAGTTGGCCGCCTGGAACACGCCGTTGGACAGGAACTCGTCCTCGAACCAGCCGCGCACCGGGCCCAGCGGGGCCGCGGGGCCCTGGCTGCGGTTGTTCCGCTTGGTGACGCAGTTGCCGGTGTGGGGGAACCAGTAGAACTCGAAGTGCTCGTTCTCCGCGTGCAGCCGCTCGAACTCGGCCGTCACCCGGTCGAAGCCCATCGGCTCCTCGCGCGCGGTGAGCAGGAACAGCGGCTCCACCGCGAAGGTGACCGCCGAGACGACGCCCAGCGCCCCCAGGCCGATTCGGGCGGCGGCGAAGACCTCCGGGGACTTCCGCCCGGAACACGTCGTCACCCGCCCGTCCGCCGTCACCAGCTCCAGCTCCCGGACCTGGGCCGCGATCGAGGCGGAGTCCCGCCCCGTCCCGTGCGTCCCGGTGCTGATCGCGCCCGCGACCGTCTGCTCCATGACGTCGCCCATGTTGGCGAGGGACAGGCCCTCCCGGGCCAGCGCCGCGTTCAGGTGCTTCAGCCGCGTACCCGCCTCCACGGTCGCGGTCATCGCGGCGCGGTCGATCCGCCGGATCCCGGTGAGCAGGTCGGGACGGATCAGGACCCCGTCCGTCGCGGCCACCGCCGTGAACGAGTGGCCCGCCCCCACCGCCTTGACCCGCAGGCCCTCGGCGGCGGCGCCCCGCACCGCCTCCGCCAGCTCCTCCACGGACGCCGGGCGCGCCTCCCGCGCGGGCCGGACGGAGACGTTCCCCGCCCAGTTACGCCAGGTGCCGGCCGCCCTGCTGCGGCCCCTCCGCCTGCCCGGACTGCTCAGGGTCCTGTCGCTCACGCCGCCCCTCCCGCGTCGGGACCGGCCGGTTCAGCCGGTGGTATCCCAGGAATGCCACCACGGCCGCCGCCACTCCCGCCACCCCCGGGACCGCGTATCCCGCCTCCGCCCCGTGCGCGGCGACCACCCCTCCCGAGACCGACGTACCGAGCGCCACGCCGACCGCGAGGCCGGTGCCCGTCCAGGTCATGCCCTCGGTGAGCTGGCCGCGCGGCACGTGCGCCTCCACCAGGGCCATGGTGGTCACCATCGTCGGCGCGATGGCCAGGCCCGCGACGAAGAGCGCCACGGCCAGCCACGGGAGGCTCCCGACGAACTGGAGGGGGATCGTGCTCACGGCCATCGCGAGCACCCCCACGACCCAGCGGCGGGCGGGGGAGCCCTTCAGCCGCAGCATCCCGAACACGGCGCCCGCCAGGCACGAACCGCCCGCGTACACCGCCAGCGCCAGGCTCGACGCCGTCTTGCGGCCCTGCTCCTCGGCGAACGCCACCGTCACCACGTCGACCGCGCCGAAGATCGCACCCGTCGCGACGAACGCCACCGCCAGCACCCGCAGGCCCGGGGAGCGCAGCGCGCTCGCCCGCCTCCCCTCGTGCCTCTCCGGCGGGTGGGGCACCGGTTCCGTGGCCCGCTGCGCGGTCAGCCACCCCACGCCGACCAGCAGGAACACCCCGGACAGCACCAGTCCCGCCGCCGGGAACCAGAGCGTCGACAGGCCGATCGAGAGGGGCGGCCCCAGGATGAAGCACAGCTCGTCGACGATGGACTCCAGGGAGTACGCCGTGTGCAGTTCCTGCGGCCGGCCGCGGTAGATCTCCGCCCACCGCGCACGGGTCATCGCGCCGACGCTCGGCACGCAGCCCGCGGCGAGGGTGCACGCGAAGAGCGTCCAGTCCGGCAGCCCCCACTGCGCGCAGAGCACCAGCGCCCCGGCGGCCGCCACGGACACCAGCGTCGCCGGGCGCAGCACGCGGCGCTGCCCGTACCGGTCGACCAGCCGGGACACCTGCGGGCCCAGGACCGCCGCGGACAGCGCCAGCGTGCCGGTCAGCAGGCCCGCGAGCCCGTACCGGCCCGACAGCTCGGTGATCATCGTCAGGATGCCCACGCCCGTCATGGCGAGCGGCATCCGGCCGACGAGGCCGGCGGCGGAGAACCCCAGGGTGCCGGGGGCGGCGAAGATCGCACGGTAGGGACTGGGCAAGGGGCGCTCCGGGGNGNNGCNGCCGGCGGGGACGGCCGGCGGGGTAAGGCGTGCGGACGGTCTTGACAGATTACGGTCGAACGGAGGGGCCCGCACGGCGGTTTCCCCGCCATCGGTGCCGGGTGGCAGGATCGGGGCCATGTCCGATCAGCGTGTGTCCCACCAGTGTGACCCGGCTCCGTACGACGCCCTGCTGCTGCTCTCCTTCGGCGGCCCGGAGGGACCGGAGGACGTGGTCCCGTTCCTGGAGAACGTGACGCGGGGGCGGGGCATCCCCAGGGAGCGCCTGGAGGAGGTCGGACGGCACTACTTCCTGTTCGGAGGGGTCAGCCCCATCAACGAGCAGTGCCGGGAGCTGCTCGCCGCGCTCCGCGAGGACTTCGCCGCCGCCGGGCTCGACATCCCGGTCCACTGGGGCAACCGCAACTGGACGCCGTACCTGACGGACACGCTCCGCGAGATGGTCCGCGACGGACGGCGCCGGATCGCCGTCCTCGCCACCAGCGCCTACGCCTCGTACTCCGGCTGCCGGCAGTACCGCGAGAACCTCGCCGACGCGCTCGCCGCGCTGGAGGCCGAGGGCCTGCCCCTGCCGAAGGTCGACAAGCTGCGGCACTACTTCAACCACCCCGGCTTCGTCGAGCCCGTGGTCGAGGGCGTCCTGCGCTCGCTCGACGAACTGGACGAGGCGGTGCGCCCCGGCGCCCACCTCGCCTTCACCACGCACTCCATCCCCACCTCCGCCGCCGACACCTCCGGCCCGGCCGAGGGCCACGGCGACGGCGGCGCGTACGTCAGGCAGCACCTCGACGCGGCCCGCCTCATCGCCGAGGCCGTGCGGGAGCGCACCGGCACCGACCACCCCTGGCGGCTGGTGTACCAGTCCCGCAGCGGCGCCCCGCACGTCCCGTGGCTGGAACCGGACATCTGCGACCACCTGGAGGAGCTGCACGCGGCGGGCGCCCCGGCCGTCGTCATGGTGCCCGTCGGCTTCGTCTCCGACCACATGGAGGTCCTGTACGACCTCGACACGGAGGCCACCGCGAAGGCCGCCGACCTGGGCCTGCCCGTACGCCGCTCGGCCACCGTGGGCGCCGACCCGCGCTTCGCCGCCGCCGTCCGGGACCTGCTCCTGGAGCGGGCCGCCGCCGAGCGCGGCGGCCCCGTCGAGCGCTGCGCCCTCGGCGCGCTGGGCCCCTCGCACGACCTGTGCCCCGCCGGCTGCTGCCCCGCCCGCGCGCAGCGGCCCGCCGCGGCCGGTGCCGACAGCCCGTACGCCTGAGGAGGCGCCGTGACCGATCCGCTGCCGCCCGAGCCGGACGGCGAGCCGCCGCTGGACGAGCTCCTGTCCGTCGCCCTGGAGGCCGCGCGCCGCGCGGGCGCCCTGCTGCGCGACGGCCGCCCGGCCGACCTGGACGTCGCCGCGACCAAGTCGAGCCCCGTCGACGTGGTCACCGAGATGGACATAGCCGCCGAGAAGCTGATCACCGGCCTCCTCGCCGAGCGCCGGCCGCACGACGGCCTGCTCGGCGAGGAGGGCGGCGCCGCGGAGGGCACCAGCGGCATCCGCTGGGTCGTCGATCCGCTGGACGGCACGGTGAACTACCTGTACGGCCTGCCGACGTGGGCGGTGTCCGTCGCCGCCGAACGGGACGGCGAAGCGCTCGTCGGCGTCGTGGAGGTGCCCATGCGGGGGGAGACGTTCCGGGCCGTACGCGGCCGGGGCGCCCACCTGGGGGAGCGGCGGCTGAGCTGCCGGCCGGCCCCGCCCCTGGACCGGGCCCTGGTGGCGACCGGGTTCAACTACGTCACGACGGTCCGCGCCCACCAGGCGGAGGTGGCCCGCCGGCTGCTGCCCCTGGTACGCGACATCCGCCGCGGCGGATCGGCCGCCGTCGACTTGGCCGACGTGGCGGCCGGCCGGCTGGACGGCTACTACGAGCGGGGCCTGCGCCCCTGGGACCGGGCGGCGGGGCTGCTCATCGCACGTGAGGCGGGCGCCCTGACCGGCGGACGCCCCGGCGGGCCCGCCACCGACGACCTCACGGTGGCGGCCCCGCCGGGTGTCTTCGAGCCGCTGCAGGCCCTCCTGGAGGACTTCGGCGCCTGGCACGACTGACGGGGCCCCGCCCCGCCCCGTACGCGAAGGCCCCCGGGGCGCACCCCGGGGGCCTTCGCGGCCGGGTCGTCAGGCGGGGACGGCGGAGACCTCCACGCCGTGCTCCGCCGCCAGGCGGCGCAGGTCGTCCAGCTCCGCCTGCTCGACGTCGGCCAGGAAGTCGTCCCCGGTCTCCCGCGCCCGCGTCAGGTCGGTCTCCGCCGCCCTTATGCGCTGCAGCAGTCCCGCGGTGAAAGCGTCCATGATGCGCCCCCTCGTCGTGGGTCGGCGGCACGGGGTGTGCCGAGGGTGGGTTGCGGACCACGCGGAGTGCCTCTGGGGACGGAAGCGGCCCATGGCGTGCCACATGCGAAGCGTGATCCCGGTGTGCAGTCGTCCTCCCCGGAGGGGGCACCGGGGAAACCTCGAAACCCGCACCTGTCCCGAATCCGGTCGGCCGGGACCCTCCCGAGGAACCGGGCACCGGCCGCCTTACAGCCGGTTTACGCGTGTAAGGGGCAGGATGGCCGGGGCGCCGGCAGTTCCGCCGGTGTCCGGGATCCGCCCGGATCCGGGCTCGGAGGAAGGAAACAGCGCCGTGCGCGTACTCGTCGTCGAGGACGAGCAGCTGCTCGCCGATGCGGTGGCCACCGGACTGCGCCGGGAGGCCATGGCCGTCGACGTCGTCTACGACGGGGCCGCCGCTCTGGAGCGCGTCGACGTCAACGACTACGACGTCGTCGTCCTCGACCGCGACCTGCCCCTCGTCCACGGGGACGACGTCTGCCGCAGGATCGTCGAACTGGGCGTGCCGACCCGGGTGCTGATGCTCACCGCGTCCGGCGACGTCAGCGACCGCGTCGAGGGCCTGGAGCTGGGTGCCGACGACTACCTCCCCAAGCCGTTCGCGTTCAGCGAGCTGACCGCCCGCGTCCGCGCGCTGGGCCGGCGGACGACCGTGCCGCTGCCGCCGGTCCTGGAGCGGGCCGGGATCAGGCTCGACCCCAACCGGCGGGAGGTGTTCCGCGACGGCCGGGAGGTCCAGCTCGCCCCCAAGGAGTTCGCCGTGCTGGAGGTGCTCATGCGCAGCGAGGGCGCCGTCGTCTCCGCCGAGCAGCTCCTGGAGAAGGCGTGGGACGAGAACACCGACCCCTTCACCAACGTCGTCCGCGTCACGGTCATGACCCTCCGCCGCAAGCTCGGCGAGCCACCGGTCATCATCACCGTGCCCGGATCCGGCTACCGGATCTGACCCGTGGCGGGAGCACCCGTGCCGCGCGAGGCACCCCCCAAGCCGACCTGGGACCCCCGGATCCCGGCCCGCCCCCTGCTGCGGCCGACGATCCGCATACGGCTCACCCTGCTCTACGGCGGCATGTTCCTGATCGCCGGGGTCCTGCTCCTGTCGATCATCTACCTGCTCACCCGGCAGGCCCTGTACATCAGCACCGACGACCTGCCCTTCAGGCTGCTGAAGGGCGAGGTCGAACCGAACTTCGACTGGTGCCGGCTGCCCGTGGAGGGGGTGACGCCCGACCAGTTCAACGACGCCATGGCCGCCTGCCTCCAGCACCAGCGCGACCTCGCCCTGGACGACCTGCTGCGGCGCTCGCTCTTCGCCCTGCTGGGCCTGAGCGTCATCGCGTTCGCCTTCGGCTACGCCATGGCGGGCCGGGTGCTGTCCCCGCTGGGCCGGATCACCCGCACCGCCCGCCAGGTGGCCGGCTCGGACCTGAACCGCCGCATCAAGCTGGCCGGGCCGGACGACGAGCTGAAGGAGCTGGCGGACACCTTCGACGAGATGCTGGACCGGCTGGAGCGGGCCTTCACCGCCCAGCAGAGGTTCGTCGCCAACGCCTCCCACGAGCTGCGCACCCCGCTGGCGATCAACCGCACCCTCCTGGAGGTGCACCTCTCCGACCCGGCCGCCCCGGTGGAGATGCGGGAGCTCGGCAAGGCCCTGCTGGCCACCAACGAGCGCAGCGAGCAGCTCGTGGAGGGGCTGCTGCTGCTGGCCCGCAGCGAGAACCAGATCGTGGAGCGCAAGCCCGTCGACATCGCCGAGGTCGCGTCCCGCGCCATGGACCAGGTGCGCGGGGAGGCCGAGGCGAAGGGCGTGGAGATCCGCGGCGAGCGCGTCCCGGCCGTCGTCCAGGGCAACGGCGTGCTCCTGGAGCGCATCGCCCTGAACCTCGTGCAGAACGCCGTCCGCTACAACGTCCCCCAGGACGGCTGGGTGGAGGTCACCACGGCCGTGGAGGGCGGCCAGGCGGTGCTGGTGGTGTCGAACACCGGGCCGGTCGTCCCGGCGTACGAGATCGACAACCTCTTCGAGCCCTTCCGGCGGCTGCGCGAAGAGCGGACGGGCAGCGACCGGGGCGTCGGGCTCGGCCTGTCGATCGCGCGGTCGGTGGCGTGGGCCCACGGCGGGCGGATCACGGCGGTGCCCCGCGAGGGCGGCGGGCTCGTCATGCGCGTCGTCCTGCCGCGGTGACCCACCGCTCGGCGCACCTCTGATGTTCGCTGTACGCGGAATTTCACGTGGCGTACCGGCCTGGTGCGCTGTGTGATCGATCACAGGAGCTTCCTTCCGGTTGCTCACCCGATGTGATGGGATTTGGACCCGGAAAGCCGGGAAAAGTCCGGGTTTTCCCCGAGTGGGGTCACGGGAAGTACACGGGGTGGTGCCGGTGAGGCGCGCGGTCCCGACCGTGTACGGTCCCGTTCGCCACCCAAAGCCGCCCCCTCCTGAGGGGTCCGGTTGGGTGTCGATTGAGTAACAGACCTTGATGTGAGGCAAAATCTCCGCCTCAGGTCGGGCACAAGTCCGGCCTCTCACGCGTTACGTGCGCTGGAGACACCGCAAACACCCAGAGGGGGAGAGTGACATGGCTACGGACTACGACACCCCACGCAAGACCGACGACGACGTCGACCAGGACAGCCTCGAGGAGCTGAAGGCCCGGCGGAACGACAAGTCGACCTCCGCGGTCGACGTCGACGAGTTCGAGGCCGCGGAGGGCCTGGAGCTGCCGGGGGCCGACCTCTCCAACGAGGAGCTGGCCGTCCGCGTCCTGCCGAAGCAGGCGGACGAGTTCACGTGCATGAGCTGCTTCCTCGTGCACCACCGCAGCCAGCTGGCCCGGGAGAAGAACGGCCAGCCGATCTGCCGAGACTGCGACTGAGGACCGGTCGGCCATGGCAGGAGAAAGCCCGTTCAGGAAGAAGCCCCGCTTCCCCGGGAAGCCGGAGGCGTCCGAGGGAGGCCCCGAGCAGGCGGACGACGCCCGCCGGCTGCCGGCCGACCCCTCCGCTCACCTGCCCTCCCCCGACGCGCACGACGACGGGCGAGGCCCCTCGGCCTCGCTCGAACCCGCGGACGACGGCGCGGGACCCCGCCGCTCCCTGGTCGCGGCCGGGTCGCGCGGCGTGGACCTCGTACGGCGCGGCGTGCGCAAGGGCGGCACGGGCGCCCGTGCCGGCCTGGCGTACCTGGCCGACCGGATCATCGAGGGCGCCCCGCGCGTTCCCGTACGGGACCTCGCCACCCTCCGCAGGCAGTTCCCCGGACTCGGACCCGAACAGCTCGCCGACCGGCTGGTCGCGGGCGCCGCGAAGGCCTCCGCCACGGTCGGCGCCGGGGTCGGCGCCGCCGCGATGCTGCCGGTGCCCCCGGCGATGCCCGCCGAGCTGGCCGCCGAGATCACCGGCGTCGCCGCCATCGAACTGAAGCTCATCGCCGAACTCCACGAGGTCTACGGCCAGCGGCCGCCCGGCACCCTCAAGGAGCGCTCCATGGCCTACCTGACGGCCTGGACGGAGGAGCGCGGCGTCGACATCACCAAGCCCACCACCCTGAACGCGGCGCTCGGCGGCCGGATGAGGCGCGAGCTGCGCCAGCGGATCATGAAGCGCACCGTGCGGAACCTGCCGAACCTGCTGCCGTTCATGGTCGGCGCCACCGTCGGCGCCGTGATGAACCGCCGCGACACCAAGAAGCTCGCCGAACAGGTGCGCGGCGATCTGCGCGCCCGCCAGGTCCCCTGGGACGCCCTTCCCGACCTGCCCCCGCTGGAGCAGCCGGAGAGCCCCGACGAGCTCGGCCGGTAGGGCCGCCGGCCGCTAACGGCCGGCCACCGCCTCCCGCGCCCGCCGGATCGCCGCCGCCAGCCCCTCGGGGTCGCGGGTCGACAGGTACACGTACGGAGTGGGGTCGGCCGGGTCGGTCACCTCGACGCGCACCGCGCGCGGGACGTAGCCGCGCAGCAGCATGAACGCCCGCGGGTCCGCCTTGTGGGTGCGCCAGGCCCGGGCCTCCTCGGCATCCAGGGCCTCCGGCTCGCCCAGCGCCTCCACCGGGATCCGCGCGTCCCCCGCGACCAGCGAGCCGGCCACCACGCGCACGCGCGCGGAGCCGTACGAGCTGACGCCGACGGCCGCGACCGCCCCCGCGGCGATGATCCCGCCGAGCATCGGCACCACCCCCAGCGGCAGGAGCACCAGCCCCCCGGACAGCCCCAGCAGGGCGGCGATCAGCCACCACGAGCCGGGGGCGGTGAGCCGTTCGTCGTACTGCGGGGCCGAGGGGCGGTCGGAAGGCTGCATGAATCCAAGCTTGGCACGGTGGGACCGCCGAGCCGCCGCGCGGGTAAGGTCTGCGGCTGTGAGCACCGCACTGACGCCTCCCGCCGGCGCCCGGCCGCCGGCACGGCACCCCGACGCGCCCGCCCCGGGCGCACCCCTCGGATCCCACTACGCGCACTGCTTCGGCTGCGGTGCCCGGCCGCACGGGCTGCGCCTGGAGGCCAGGGCCGGCGAGGGCGTGTCCGTCACCGCCGTGTTCACCGTCACCGAGGACCACCAGGGCGCTCCCGGCCTCGCCCACGGCGGCGTCCTCGCCACCGCGCTCGACGAGACGCTCGGCTCCCTGAACTGGCTGCTGCGGGTGATCGCCGTGACCGGCCGGCTGGAGACGGACTTCCTCCTCCCGGTGCCTGTCGGCGCCGTCCTCCACCTGGAGGCCGAGGTCACCGCCGTCGACGGCCGGAAGATCTACTCCGCGGCCACCGGCCGGATAGGCGGGCCGGAAGGGCCCGTCGCCGTCCGCGCCGAGGCCCTCTTCGTCGAGGTCGGGGTCGACCACTTCGTGGACAACGGGCGCCCCGAGGAGATCCGGGCCGCCATGGCCGACCCCGACCTGATCCGGCGCTCCCGCGCCTTCGAGGTGAACCCCTGATGCGCAGCCCCGTCGACGTGCTGATCCGCCGCCTGGACCCCGAGGTGCCCCTCCCGTCGTACGGGCACCCCGGCGACGCCGGCGCCGACCTCGTCACCACCGAGGCCGCCGAACTCGCCCCCGGCGAACGCGCGGTCCTCCCCACCGGGGTGTCGATCGCGCTCCCGGACGGGTACGCCGCCTTCGTCCACCCGCGCTCCGGCCTGGCGGCCCGGCTGGGCGTGGGGATGGTGAATGCCCCGGGCACCGTCGACGCCGGGTACCGTGGAGAGATCAAGGTGATCGTGGTCAACCTGGATCCGCGAGAGAGCGTCCGGTTCGAACGGTTCGACCGGATCGCCCAACTGGTCGTCCAGCAGGTCGAGAGGGTCCGCTTCCACGAGGTCGCGGAGCTCCCCGGCTCGGCACGGGGCGAGGGGGGCTTCGGGTCCACGGGCGGGCACGCCGCCGTGGGCGGCTGGACGGGTGGGAATCCATACGCAGCGGTCGTAACCGACCGGGAAGGACAGTGACGTGTTCGGACGTCGCAAGAAGGTCAGTGCCGCCGAGAACGCGGCGGGCGAGGCCGAGCAGGTCGTCGACGAGGTCGACACCGACGAGACGGAGGAGGAGCCCCGCCGGGTGAACCTCCCGCCGGCGCCCCGGCCGGACGGCCCGTGGGACGTCTCCGAGGTGTCCAGGCCCGGGGAAGGGCGCGTCGACCTGGGCGGCCTCTTCGTCCCCGGTGTCGAGGGCATGGAGCTGCGGGTCGAGGTCGCGGGCGACGCGATCGTCGCGGCGACGGTCGTCCTGCGGGACAGCGCGATCCAGCTGCAGGCGTTCGCCGCCCCCAAGAACGAGGGCATCTGGGGCGAGGTCCGCGAGGAGATCGCCTCCGGCATCACCCAGCAGGGCGGTGTCATCGACGAGGTCGAGGGCCCCCTCGGCTGGGAGCTGCGCGCGCAGGTCCCGGTGCAGCTGCCGGACGGCACGGGCGGCGTCCAGCTGGTGCGGTTCGTCGGCGTCGACGGGCCCCGGTGGTTCCTGCGCGGTGTCATCTCCGGGCAGGGCGCCGTCCAGCCGGAGGCCGCCGGGCTGCTGGAGCAGATCTTCCGGGACACGGTCGTCGTCCGCGGCGAGGGCCCGATGGCCCCGCGCGACCCGATCGTCCTGAAGCTCCCGGACGACGCGCAGATGGTCCCCGAGGGCGCCCAGACCGAGGAGCAGCCCGCCGGCTCCCGCTTCTCCGGCGACATGGGGCAGCTCCAGCGCGGTCCGGAGATCACCGAGATCCGCTGATCCCGCCGCGGGGAGCGGGCCGCCGGGGCCTCCGGGACCCCCGGTGGTGCCGCCCGAGGCCCGGGGGCCGGGACCGTCCCGCCCGCCGGGCCGCCCCGCATATACGGTCCGCCCCGCATATACGGTCCGTCCCGCACGTACGGTCCGTCCCGCACGTACGGTCCGTCCCGCCCGCCGGGCCGTTCTGTGCGTTCGGCCCGTATATGCGGGACGGCCCGGCGGGTGCCGGCGGCGTCGAACGGCCGCGTCCCGCTCCTCGTGCGCCCGCGCGTCCGCCCCGGCTCCGGTGAGGAGGCCGGGGCTTCGGCGCGGGGGNCGGCGGTCGCCCGGCGAGCCGGTCGGCCGAGTCGCCCCCGGCCGCCGGCCATATACAAATCAGACGCTTCCTAACACCTCTTA
>NZ_CP095474.1:3527217-3651430 GCF_023614315.1 Streptomyces sudanensis
GACGGGGNCCGGGAACCGCCGGCGGCCCCCCGGGAGGAACCGGCCGGGGAGGCGGCGGCCGGGCCGGCCGTCCCTCTCGTCCGCGTCCCGGCCGCTCCGGCCGTGCCGCCCGGGGACCCCCGCCGCCGGGCCGGGCACGGGACGCGGGCCGCCCGGTGCGGGTGGCCGTCCCGGCCGGGCCGCCCGCNCGCGGTCCGGCCGCGGCGCACCGCGCGGCCGCCCGGCGGGGCCCGGTCCCCGGCGAGGCGTCCCGTAGGCTTTCCGTATGAGTGCTGTACCGCGTACGGAGAAGTCCGGCAGCCGCTTCCGCCGCATGCTGGACCGCCTCTCCAGCTCGCAGGGCGAGTTGGAGTCCGAGGAACTCCAGGAGGACGCCGAGGCGGTGGGTTGCACCCGTATCTCGGATTGCGGTGACCGCCAGATCGTGAAGGTGACTGGTACCTTGCGGACGGTCACCCTGCGCCCGCGGGCCGGAGTGCCGGCCCTGGAGGCGGAGCTCTTCGACGGCACGGCCCCGCTGGACGTGGTGTGGCTGGGCCGGCGGTCCATCGTGGGCATCGAACCGGGGCGCAGGCTCATAGCCTCGGGCCGGATCTCCGTGAGCCAGGGGCGCAGGGTCCTGTTCAATCCGAAATACGAGCTCCGACCGCTCGGACAGGAGTAGCCGGTGACGTCACTCGACAAGCCGACCGTCGAAGAAGGCGGCCCCGGGGGCACCGACGGCCGCGCCGCCCCGGACGCCCCCGGGGCGTGGGGTGGCCGGGACGCCAGGGCCGTGACCGAGGCCGCGTTGTTCGACGCGTTCGGCGGGGTCCGGGGCATGGTGGAGACGGTCCTGCCCGGCCTGCTCTTCGTCACGATCTTCACCGTCAACAAGGACCTGCACGCCTCCGCCATCGCGGCGCTCGCGGTGTCCCTGCTGCTGGTCGCCGTCCGGCTGGCCCGCCGCGACACCGTCAAGCACGCCTTCAGCGGTGTCTTCGGCGTCGCCTTCGGCGTCGTCTTCGCGATGATGACCGGCAACGCCAAGGACTTCTACCTGCCGGGCATGCTGTACACGCTGGGCCTCGGCCTCGCGTACGTCGTCACCACCCTGGCGGGCGTCCCGCTGATCGGGCTGATCCTCGGCCCGGTCTTCAAGGAGAACCTCTCCTGGCGCACCCGCAACCCCGGACGCAAGAAGGCGTACGCCAAGGCCAGCTACGCCTGGGGCGCCATCCTGCTGGGCAAGTGCGCGATCCTCTTCCCCCTGTACTGGTGGGCCGACACGACCCGGCTGGGCTGGGTCCTCGTCGCGTTGAAGATCCCGCCGTTCCTGCTCGCCGTCTACCTGACGTGGGTGTTCCTCGCGAAGGCGCCGCCGCCGATCGACGTGTTCGCGGAGATGGAGGAGGCCGAGCGCGCCGAGAAGGAGCGCGGGGCCGGCGCCTGACCCGAGGGCCGTACGACCGGGAGCCGGGGACCCGTCGGGGTCCCCGGCTCCTCGCGCGTTCCGGTGCGGCCGGCCCGCGTCAGCCCCGGCCGCCGTCCTCCCGGCGGACCGACAGCAGCTCCTCCAGCTGCTCCTCGCGCGCCTGCGCGGCCACGAACAGCAGCTCGTCGCCGGCCTCCAGCGTCTCCTCCGCGCCCGGCGTGAGGACCCGCGAACCGCGGATGATCGTGACCAGCGACGTGTCCTGCGGCCACGCCACGTCCCCGACGCGCGTACCGGCGATCCCCGACTCCGGGGGCAGGGTCAGCTCGACCAGGTTGGCGTCGCCGTGGCTGAAGCGCAGCAGCCGCACCAGGTCGCCGACGCTCACCGCCTCCTCCACCAGCGCCGACATCAGGCGCGGCGTCGACACGGCGACGTCCACCCCCCACGCCTCGGTGAACAGCCACTCGTTCTTCGGGTTGTTGACCCGCGCGACGACCCGGGGGACCCCGTACTCGGTCTTCGCGAGCAGCGACACGACGAGGTTGACCTTGTCGTCACCGGTCGCCGCGATCACGACGTGGCACCGCTGCAGCGCCGCCTCGTCCAGGGACGTGATCTCGCAGGCGTCGGCCAGCAGCCACTCCGCCCGCGGCACCCGCTCCACCGAGATGGCGGTCGGCGCCTTGTCGATCAGCAGTACCTCGTGCTCGTTCTCCAGCAGCTCGCCCGCGATGGAACGACCCACCGCGCCCGCGCCGGCGATGGCGACCCGCATCAGTGACCGCTCCCCTCGGGGCCGTGGGCGAAGGCCGCCTCGACCTGCTCGACCTCGTCCGTCCGCATCATCACGTGCACCAGGTCGCCGTCCTGCAGCACCGTCTGCGACGTCGGCAGGACCGCCTCGCCCAGCCGGGTCAGGAACGCCACGCGGACCCCCGTCTCCTCCTGGATCGTGTGCACCTTGTGGCCGATCCACGCCGGGGAGATGTACACCTCCGCGAGCTGCACCCCGCCGCTCGGGTCCCGCCACAGCTCCTCCGCGCCGGACGGCAGCAGCCGCCGCAGCATCTGGTCGGCGGTCCACCGCACCGTGGCGACCGTGGGGATGCCGAGCCGCTGGTACACCTCGGCGCGGCGGGGGTCGTAGATCCGGGCGGCGACGTGCTCGACGCCGAACATCTCGCGCGCCACCCGCGCCGCGATGATGTTGGAGTTGTCACCGCTGCTGACCGCGGCGAACGCCCCGGCCTCCTCGATGCCCGCCTCGCGCAGGGTGTCCTGGTCGAAGCCGACGCCGGTGACGCGCCGGCCACCGAAGCCGGAGCCCAGGCGCCGGAAGGCCGTGGGGTCCTGGTCGACGACGGCGACCGTGTGACCCTGCCGCTCCAGGGTCTGCGCCAGCTCGGCGCCGACACGGCCGCAGCCCATGATCACGATATGCACGTCCCTCTACCCCGCACTCCTGGTCACCCTGCTGACCTGCGAAAACACCCTGCTCACTCTTCTCTCTCAGCCTGCGTGCGGTGCTGTCTCGAAACGAGCTTATGCCCCGGCCGACCGGTTGCCCTCATCCGAGTCGGGAGCCGGTGACGCGCCGGGCGCACCTCCCCGGCGGGTGGGTGCCGCACAGGGCGAACCCTTACGATCCTCTGCGTGTCCAAACTGACCGACGTGCCCAAGCGGATCCTGATCGGCCGGGCCCTGCGCAGCGACAGGCTGGGGGAGACCCTCCTGCCCAAGCGCATCGCACTCCCCGTCTTCGCCTCCGACCCGCTCTCCTCGGTGGCGTACGCGCCGGGCGAGGTCCTGCTGGTCCTCTCCGTCGCGGGCGCCTCGGCGTACGCGTTCAGCCCGTGGATCACGGCCGCCGTCGTGGTCCTGATGTTCACGGTCGTCGCCTCCTACCGGCAGAACGTCCGCGCCTACCCCAGCGGCGGCGGCGACTACGAGGTCGCCCAGACCAACCTCGGCCCGCGCGCCGGGGTCGGCGTCGCCAGCGCGCTCCTCGTCGACTACGTCCTCACCGTCGCCGTGTCCATCTCCTCCGGCGTGGAGAACCTCGGCTCCGCCGTGCCGTTCGTCGTCGAGCACAAGACGGCGTCCGCCATCGCGATCATCGTCCTGCTCACGCTGATGAACCTCCGCGGGGTCAAGGAGTCCGGCCGCCTCTTCGCCGTCCCGACGTACGTCTTCGTCGCCGGCGTCTTCGCCCTCGTCGCCTGGGGCGCCTTCCGCGGACTGGTCCTCGGCGACACGATGCGGGCGCCCACCGCCGACCTGGAGATCCGGGCCGAGCACCAGGGCCTCGCCGGGTTCGCGCTGTTCTTCCTGCTGCTGCGCGCCTTCTCGTCCGGCTGCGCCGCGCTCACCGGCGTCGAGGCGATCAGCAACGGCGTCCCCGCCTTCCGCAAGCCCAAGAGCCGCAACGCCGCCGCCACCCTCGCGCTCATGGGCGGCCTCGCCGTCACCATGTTCTGCGGCATCATCGGCCTCGCCCTCGCCACCGGCGTCAAGATGGCAGAGGACCCGGCCCGCGAACTGCTCCGCGACGGAGTCCCGGTCGGCCCCGACTACACCCAGGAACCGGTGATCTCCCAGATCTCCGCCGCCGTCTTCGGCGAGGGCAGCATCCTGTTCGTCGTCCTCGCCGCCGCGACCGCGCTCGTCCTGTTCCTCGCCGCGAACACCGCGTACAACGGCTTCCCGCTCCTCGGCTCGATCCTCGCCCAGGACCGCTACCTGCCGCGCCAGCTCCACACCCGCGGCGACCGCCTCGCCTTCTCCAACGGCATCGTGCTGCTCGCCGCGGCCGCCGCGGTCCTCGTCCACGTCTACGACGCCGAGGTCACCCGCCTCATCCAGCTCTACATCGTCGGCGTCTTCGTCTCCTTCACGCTCAGCCAGACCGGCATGGTCCGCCACTGGAACCGCCTGCTGGCCACCGAGGCCGACCCGGCCGCGCGACGCCGCATGGTCCGCGCCCGCGCCATCAACGCGTTCGGCGCGTTCTTCACCGGGCTCGTCCTGGTCGTCGTCCTGATCACCAAGTTCACCCACGGAGCGTGGGTGGCGCTGCTCGGCATGGCGGTCTTCTACGTGACGATGACCGCGATCCGCAGGCACTACGACCGGGTCGCCGAGGAGCTCGCCGCTCCCGAGGGCCCCAGCGAGGACAGCGTCCGCCCGGCCCGCGTCCACTCCGTCGTCCTCGTCTCCAAGATCCACCGCCCGACGCTCCGCGCCGTCGCCTACGCCCAGCTGATGCGCTCCGACAAGCTGGAGGCGCTGAGCATCAACGTCGACCCGGCCGAGACCAGGGCCCTCACCGAGGAGTGGGAGCGCCGCGGCATCGCCGTCCCGCTGAAGATCCTCGACTCCCCGTACCGGGAGGTCACCCGGCCCGTCATCGAATACGTCAAGGGCCTGCGCCGCGAGAGCCCCCGCGACGTCGTCAGCGTGATCATCCCCGAGTACGTCGTCGGCCACTGGTACGAGCACATCCTCCACAACCAGAGCGCCCTGCGCCTCAAGGGCCGCCTGCTGTTCACGCCCGGCGTGATGGTCACCTCCGTCCCGTACCAGCTGCGCTCCTCGGAGGTGGCGAAGCAGCGGGCGAAGAAGAACCAGGAGTGGAACGCGCCCGGCTCGGTGCGCCGCGGCCCGGTCGAGACCGGCCCGAAGCGCCCCGCCCGCCCGAAGGGAAACTCCAAGGGAAGCCCGAAGGGGAGCCCGCCAGGAAAAGGGTGATGGCGCGAGGACGTAGACTGGTGGGCTGGTCGCCCGACCGGCCCGGTCACCCGACCGCGGCGAACGCCCCCGCTTCCCTCCCTGGAGTCACCCCGCCATGCCGAAGAACGCACCCGAGTCCTCGCTGGTCGGCGAGGAGTACGAGGTCGAGGTCGGCCCCGTCGCGCATGGCGGCCACTGCATCGCCCGCACCGGGGAGGGCCGCGTCCTGTTCGTCCGGCACGCGCTGCCCGGCGAGCGGGTCGTCGCCCGCGTGACCGAGGGCGACGCGACCTCCCGCTTCCTGCGGGCCGACGCCGTCACCGTCCTCGACGCTTCCAAGGACCGCATCGAGGCGCCCTGCCCGTACGCCCGGCCCGGCCGCTGCGGCGGCTGCGACTGGCAGCACGCCAAGCCGGGCGCCCAGCGCCGCCTCAAGGGCGAGGTTGTCGCGGAGCAGCTGCGCCGCCTCGCGGGCCTCACGCCCGAGGAGGCCGGCTGGGACGGCACGGTCGTCCCCGCCGAGGGCGACAAGCTGCCGGCCGGCGAGGTCCCGCGGTGGCGCACGCGCGTCCAGTACGCCGTCGACGAGTCCGGCCGCGCGGGCCTGCGCCGCCACCGCTCCCACGAGGTCGAGCCGATCGACCACTGCATGATCGCCGCCGAGGGCGTGAGCGAACTGGGCATCGAGAAGCGCCCATGGCCCGGCATGGCGTCCGTCGAGGCGATCGCCGCGACCGGCTCGCAGGACCGCCAGGTCGTCCTCACCCCGCGCCCCGGCGCCCGCCTGCCGCTCGTCGAACTCGACAGGCCGGTGTCCGTACTGCGCGTGGACGAGAAGGACGGCGGCGCCCACCGCGTCCACGGCCGCCCCTTCGTCCGGGAACGCGCCGACGACCGCACCCACCGCGTCGGCAACGGCGGCTTCTGGCAGGTCCACCCGAAGGCCGCCGACACCCTGGTCCGCGCCGTCATGCAGGGCCTGCTGCCCCGCAAGGGCGACACCGCCCTGGACCTGTACTGCGGCGTCGGCCTCTTCGCGGGCGCCCTCGCGGACCGCGTCGGCGACCAGGGCGCCGTCCTCGGCATCGAGTCGGGCAAGCGCGCGGTGGAGGACGCCCGCCACAACCTCCAGGGCTTCGACCGCGTGCGTGTCGAGCAGGGCAAGGTCGACCAGGTCCTGCCGCGCACCGGCATCACCAAGGTCGACCTCGTCGTCCTCGACCCGCCCCGCGCGGGCGCCGGCAAGCAGGTCGTCCGCCACCTCGCCACCCTCGGAGCCCGCCGTATCGCCTACGTCGCCTGCGACCCGGCCGCCCTCGCCCGCGACCTGGCGTACTTCCGCGAGGCCGGCTACAAGCCGCGGACGCTGCGGGTCTTCGACCTGTTCCCGATGACGCACCACATGGAGTGCGTGGCGATCCTGGAGCCTGCGAAGAAGGGCGCCTGACCTGCGTTTTCGCGGTTGACCTGGGGGTTCGACGTGTTCTCGCCCTCGCAGCGGATCGATCCGCAGGCACGGCCTTGACCTGCGCGTTTCCGTTGGTCGGAGACGCTGTGATGCCTGATGGCACCGTCTTTTCGGAATTCTTGACGCTCATGTGACGCTCGGGTCCTCGGCGGATCATGGGGTGATGTGGCGATGGCCGACGAGAAGCGCGGCTGTACCGAGGAGTGTGAGCCGCGCCTGCGGATGCCCGCGCATCGGCCACGGACAGTGGCATCTCACTGCTGTGGCCATGGGCCGTATGACCCGGACGCTGCCGTTGACAGGTCTACCCCTACCGATCTCGTACAAGTAGACTTGTACGGGATCGGACGAAGTAGATTCATCCCGATGTGGGGTTTCCCTGATGAACAAGAACCTGCCGTCCAAGCCCGAAGACGTGGTCGACCGGGACCGGGAGTGGGACCTGCTGGCCGAGTTCGTCACGGATCCGGATCCGGCGATGCGCCTGGGCGTCGTGTCGGGTCGCAGGCGGCACGGGAAGTCGTATCTCCTGCAGGCCCTGTGTGAGCAGGTCGGCGGCCTCTACGTCACCGCGGTGCGGGAGGAGGGCCGGCTGCCGGCGATCCGGCGGTTCGGTGACGCGGTCGCAGCGTATGCCGGTCTGCAGCCCGGCACGCTGCGGCTGTCCGACTGGCGTGAGGTCCTGACCAACGCCCTTGATGTGACCGTTCGCTCGGGAACGCCGCTCCTGGTGATCGACGAACTGCCGTATCTGCTCCAGCACTCGCCGGAGATCCCCGGGCTGCTCCAGCAGCTCTACGACGAGCGTCAGCGCGGCACCGGGACGGGCACCGATGCCCGTCCCGGCCCCCGGCTGATCCTCTGCGGCTCCGCCATGAGCGTCATGCACGAACTGCTCTCGGGTACCAAGCCGTTGCGGGGCCGTGCCGTGATCGACCTCCGGCTGGGTGCCTTCGACTACCGCGCGGCCCGCGACTTCTGGCAGATCGACGATCCGCTGACCGCACTGCAGGTCGACGCCGTCCTCGGCGGAGCCCCCGGCTACCGGCCGGTAGCCGCCCGCCCGCATCCGAACGACGGCTTCGCCGCTTGGCTGACCCGCACGCTGCTCGATCCCGGCCGGGCCGTCTACTCGCGCACCGAGACGGAGTACCTGCTGCGGGAGGATCCGCGCATCACCCACCACACGCTGTACTACGACATCCTCACCGCGATCGCGCAGGGTGCCTCGACCCCGACGAAGATCGGGGCAGCCCTGGAGCGTCAACGCAACGCCGTCACGCATCCGTTGGACATTCTGGAGTCCACCGGTTACATCCAGCGCGAGCAAGACATTCTGCGCCCGCGCCACCCGGTCATCACGCTCGCCGACCCCGTCATCCGCTTCAACCAGCTGATCACGCTGCCGCAGGCCGCCACCGTCGAGCAGGGCTTCGCGGAACAGGCGTGGCAGGCCGCTACGACGACCTTCAACTCCAAGATCCTGGGACCGCACTTCGAGGATCTCGCCCGTACCTTCACCCGCCGCTACGCCCATACCCTCCTTCCCGGCGGCCTGCCGGGACCCGTCGGCACCACCGAGGTCGCCGACCCGGCGGCCCGCACCAAGCACGAGGTCGATGTGATCGCCCTGGCCCTGGGTGAGCGTCCGCAGGCGCCGCGCGCCCGGATCGCCCTGATCGGCGAGGCCAAGGCCACCGCCGCCCGCCGCGGCACCGGCGACCTGCAACGCCTCGAGCACATCCGGGGCTTGCTCACCGGCCAGGGCTACGACACCACAGGCGCCACGCTGGCTCTGTTCTCCCTGCACGGTTTCTACCCGGACCTGGTCGAATCGGCGGCCAGACGTGATGATCTCCTCCTGGTCGACCTGCCGGGTCTCTACGGGGGCGGGTGACCTCAGCAGGGATTTTGCCCGTCATGAGCTGCGGCTTCGTGTGTGCGGCTGAGGTGCGGTGCGGGTGTTGCGGGCGGTGTCCCGACGCCGGGGTGGCGCTCGTCCGGGGCTCGCTCCGGTGGGACGCCGGGAGTCTCTCCGTACGGCCCGGGGCAGGGATCGCGGCCCGCGCGGTGGTGCGGCCGGGACGGACTTCGGCGACCCTGTCGCACCGCGCGATGCCGCGGCCCGGCGGAGTGGAGGGAGGAAGGTGGGACGACTCGATCCCTTCGGAGGACCGAGTCGTCACCGAACCCGGAGCGGCTCAACGAGCCGTCGAACCGGCAGTCTCCCCGTCGATCTCCAACTCGACCTGATCCGCGTAGACGCCTGCCTCGCCGTCGGGGTCCGCCTCCCAGGGGAGGTCGACGACCACGGACGCCGAGCGCCCGGACGAGTCGCTCAACGGCCCGAGCGTGGCGCCCCGCGGAAGGCCGACCATGACCGACGCGCACCGGGCCGGGGCCTGCGCGTCGGACGGCGCCACGGTCGGCCAGTATCCGTCGTCCGCGATCCACGACACCGTCTGCCCCGCGCACCGGACGTCCGTCAGCCGGCCCGGACGGTGCTCCACGAAGCGCTGCACGGCTCGCCGGGTCGGCACCGGGTACTCCGGCTTCACACCGAGGGCGAGGTCGACGATGGCCGGTTCGAGGGGCCGGCCGGTGGCGAGGTGCCACAGCATGGTGATCGCGTCGCCGGGGAGGCGGGCGGCCACCTCCATCAGCACCGGCTGCCCGTCACGCAACCGGAACTCCGCGTGGGTGATGCCGCTGTCGAACCGCAGGGCCTTCAGGATCGCGGCATTCGCCTCGATGAGCGCGTCCGAATGGGAGAGCGGCAGTTTGGCGGGACTGGTGTGGCCGATCTCCGTGAAATACCGGCTGCTGTCCTCGTTGGTGAGCTTGGCGGTGACGCCGCTCCACACCAGCTCGCCGCGGTGGACCAGGGCCTCGACCGAGAACTCCGGCCCGGTGACGAGCTCCTCCACCAGGATCGTCTCGTCCGGCTCGTAGGCGGCCAGCGCGGCGCGCAGCTCCGCGTCGTCCGAGACCCGGACGACCCCCGAGCTGAACATCCGCCCCGCCGGCTTGACGACGCACGGGTACACGTCGGACGCCGCGGCGTCCCGCTCGTGGGGGGCGAAGGCGCGCCACGACGGCCCGTGGTCGCGCAGGATGACGCGCTGCATGACCTTGTCCCGGCACACCCGCGCCGCCCAGGCGCCGGGGCCCGGCAGGGCCAGCGCCTCGGCCAGGACCCCGCACGGGTCGACGAAGACCTCGCCGCTGCAGATCACACCGCGCACGTCGAAGTCGGTGACCCAGTCCTGCACGGATGCCAGCACACTGTCGACCGCGGCGCCCGGAAGCTGGCGGACGGCCGCGATCCGGGACAGCGGGTGCGTGCCGTCCTCGATGTGCCCGGTCAGTTTCACCAGGTCGGTCGAGGGCCCGACGACGACCAGCGGCGTCAATCCGCGCTCCGCGATATCGGTGATCAGGCGGTGCTGGCGGGCCAGGGCCGCCAGGTCGCTCATGACGATCACGGCAGGTGGACGGTCGCTCTGACGGCTCAACAGAACTCCTCCAGTCGGATGTCATCCGATGCGGGTGCGACGGCACGGGAGCCGTCTGCGACGCGGCGCGGCAGTGTGCCGCTCGTGGCGCCGATTCCACTGCCTCGGCAGGTCAACGCACTATCTGTACATGGGTACTTCGGATATGGCGCGTGTACCACGGTACGGTGAAGGCAAGCGCCGATCAAGAAATGGTCCAGCGGTGTCGCGTCCTCGTCGGGCACGTCGTGAGGTGCCCCGGGAACGGGAACCCGTCGATGGCGCCCCCGGCGGGCGGGCCGGCCGGTCGGGCGGTCATCGCGCGGTTCCCGGCTCCGTCGAGCACCCCGGGAGCACCCCGGCCTCGACTCCGTCGAACGGGTGAGGGCACACGCCGGGCGCGGCCCGGCCGGGTCTCGACGGCCCGGGCGGTCCGGCTACTGGCGGTAGGTGGCGAGGAAGCGGCCGATGCGGTTGATCGCGGTCTCCAGGTCGTCGGCGCGGGGCAGGGTGACGAACCGGAAGTGGTCCGGGCGGGGCCAGTTGAAACCGGTGCCCTGGACGATGTGGATCTTCTCGCGCAGCAGCAGGTCCAGCACCAGCCGCTCGTCGTCGACGATCTTGTGCACGTCCGGGTCGAGCTTGGCGAAGGCGTACAGCGCGCCCCTGGGCTTGACGCAGCTCACGCCCGGGATGTCGTTCAGTGCCCGCCAGGCGACGTCGCGCTGCTCCGTGAGCCGGCCGGTCGGCAGGGTGAGGTCGTGGATCGACTGGCGGCCGCCGAGCGCCGCCTGGACGGCGTACTGCGCCGGCACGTTCGGGCACAGCCGCATCCCGGCCAGCATGGTCAGGCCCTCCAGGTAGTCCCCGGCCTGTTCCTTCGGCCCGGAGACGACCAGCCAGCCGCTGCGGAAACCGGCCACGCGGTAGGCCTTGGAGAGGCCGTTGAAGGTGAGCGTCAGCACGTCCTCGCTGAGCGCGGCCAGGCAGTGGTGCTCGGCGCCGTCGTAGAGGATCTTGTCGTAGATCTCGTCCGCGAACACCATGAGGCCGTGCCGGCGGGCGAGTTCGAGGATTCCCTCGAGGAGTTCCTTGGAGTAGACCGCGCCGGTCGGGTTGTTGGGGTTGATGACGACGACGGCCTTGGTCCGGTCGGTGATCTTCGCGGCGATGTCGTCGAGATCGGGATACCACTCCGCTTCCTCGTCGCACATGTAGTGCACGACCCGGCCGCCGGCGCACCGGACCACGGCCGTCCACAGCGGGAAGTCGGGGGCGGGCACCAGCACCTCGTCGCCGTCGTCCACCAGGGCCTGCACGGCCATCTGGATCAGTTCGGAGGCGCCGTTGCCGAGGTAGACGTCGTCGACCGCCACGCCCGCGACGCCACGCTGCTGGTAGTACTGCATCACCGCGCGCCGGGCGGGCAGGATGCCGCGGGCGTCGCTGTAGCCGTGGGCGTTGGGCAGGTTGCGGATGACGTCCTGGAGGATCTCCTCCGGCACCTCGAAGCCGAACGGCGCGGGGTTGCCGGTGTTCAACCGCAGCACGCTGTGACCGGCCTCCTCGAGGGCGTTGGCCTGGTCGACCACCGGGCCACGGATCTCGTAGCACACGTCCTTCAGCTTGCTGGACTGTCGAAACTTCATCAGCGGCCTCCCGACCGTCGCCCGCGCCGTCGTGGCTGCTTCGTTCTACCAAGTACTCACTTGGAAAGTCCAATCCCTTCGCTATGCTGGCCCCATGCCACGCCGAAGCTACGACCAGTACTGCGCCGTCGCCCGAGCCCTGGACGCGGTGGGGGAGCGCTGGAGTCTGCTGATCGTCCGTGAGCTGCTGCACGGTCCGCGGCGGTACACCGATCTGCACGCCGACCTGCCGGGCGTCTCCACCGACATCCTCGCCACCCGGCTCAGGCAACTGGAGAGCGAGGGCCTGGTCGAGCGCCGCCGCCTGGAGCGGCCCGCGAACGCGGCGGCGTACCAGCTCACCCCGCGCGGGCTGGCGCTGCGCCAGGTCGTCGACGCCCTGGCCGCCTGGGGCCTGGACGCGCTCGGCGAGCCGCGGCCGACGGACGCGGTGCGCACCCACTGGTTCACCGGGGGCGGCCCGGCCGGGCGGGCCGCGGCCCCCGCGGAGGAGGCGGACCGGTCACCGGAGCACCACCGGTGACCCGCCGGCGGATCCCCGGCCCGGACCGCCGGGGCCGCCGGCTCCGGGGGCGCGCTCAGCCGCCCACGGCGGAGGCCACCGATTCCCGCAGGATGCCGAGCCCCTCGGCCAGTTCCTCGTCCGTGGAGGTCAGGGGCGGCATGAGCTTCACCACCTCGTCGCCGGACCCGGCCGTCTCCACCAGGAGACCGCGGGCGAACGCCGCGTCGGCGACCTGCCTGGCCACGTGGGGTTCCCGGAAGACCAGACCCCACACCAGGCCGCGGCCGCGCCGGGCCGCGACGTGCGCCGCGTGCCGGTCGGCGAGCTCGCCCAGACGCTCCTCGAACAGCGGGCCCCGGTCCTCGGTCCGCTTCTCCAGGGTGCCGTCCGCCCAGAACTCCCGCAGGGCGGCGGCCGCCGTCACGAAGGCCGGGTTGTTGCCGCGGAACGTGCCGTTGTGCTCGCCGGGCTGCCAGACGTCCAGCTCGGTACGGAAGAGCGTGAGGGACATCGGCAGGCCGTACCCGCTGATGGACTTGGACAGGCAGACGATGTCCGGGGTGATCCCGGCGGCTTCGAAGCCGAAGAAGGGCCCGGTGCGGCCGCAGCCCATCTGGATGTCGTCGACGATCAGGAGGATGCCCCGGCGGCCGCACAACTCCGCGAGGTCGGCGAGCCAGACCGGGTCGGCCGGGTTCACGCCGCCCTCGCCCTGCACCGCCTCCACGATGACGGCCGCGGGGAGATCCAGGCCGCTGCTGCTGTCGGCGAGCATGCTGTCCAGCAGCGCCAGCCCGGACACCCGGCCTCCGGCGAACCCGTCGTAGGGGACGCGCCAGGTGTGCCCGAGCGGTACACCGGCGCCCGTGCGCTTGGCGGCGTTGCCGGTGACGGCCAGGGAACCCAGTGACATGCCGTGGAAGGCGCCGGTGAAGGCGACGACCGTCTGGCGCCCGGTCACCTTGCGGGCCAGCTTGAGCGCGGCCTCCACGCTGTTGGTCCCGGTGGGGCCGGGGAACTGGACCCGGTAGTCCAGCCGGCGGGGGGCGAGCACCCGCGCCGCGAGCTCGGTGAGGAAGTCCTCCTTGGCGGTGGTCAGCATGTCCAGGCTGTGGACGATCCCGTCCCGCCCGAGGTGGTCGAGCAGCGCCCGCTTGAGCACGGGGTGGTTGTGGCCGTAGTTCAGGGCGCCGGCACCGGCGAAGAAGTCCAGGTAGGCACGGCCGTCACGGGTGAACACGCGGCTGCCGCGCCCCTGGTCGAACACCACTGGCCAGTTCCTGCAGTAGCTGCGGACTTCGGACTCGATGGTGGGGGTGGTCATGAGGTCTCCTCGGAGATGGAACCGGAACGGAAGGCCGTAGGGGAGGGAGGAGGGGAGGGACNCNNNTGGTNGGCGGTGNAGCGGGCGGGGAACCCCGCTCAAGCACCGACCAGGAACGGCAGGGCGAGGGCCGTCAGGCCCACGAGCACGAGCAGGACCGCGGCTCCGGCGCACCGCAGCACAGGCCCGCCGCGGCGCACGGCGGCGACGGCGGCCAGGGCGTAGCCGATCAGCGCGGCGGCAGCCGGCCCCAGCAACAGCAGGGGGACGGCGCCGTCCCGGGCCCCCGCCCAGGCGAAGGCGCAGCAGGCGGCACCGACGGCCGCGACCACGGCCTTGGCGGGGCCCCGTGCGGCGGGGCGCCGCCCGCCGGGGTGCAGCCGCGCGGCGATCCGGGCGGCGGTACGCACGTTGGTGAAGCAGTAGGAGGCCAGCACGACGGTCACCGCCCCGGCGAGCACCCAGCGCAGCGGTGCCGGGACCGGAGCCTGGACGGCCGGCGCCCCGGCGGCCAGCTGCCGGACCGCGGCCAGTCCCAGGTAGACGGCGGCCACGCAGGCCGCGCCCAGGGCCACGCCCGCCGCGGTGCGCCTCGGCCCGGCAGCGGCGGCGGGGACGACGGCGGTGACCGCCTCCCAGCCGACACCGGCGAAGAACAACGCCGCGAGGGCCAGCCAGTGAGCACCGTCGGGAGAGAGCCCCGACGGCACCAGCGGCGTGTGCGAACCCGCCGCGGGCGCGGCGGGCCAGCCCCATGCGACGCAGGCCAACGCCACGGCCCCGGTGACCCAGGGACGCAACCGGAGCACCGCGGCCGGAAGTGTGAGCGGACTGAGCGCCGCCGACACGGCCACCGCGAGCACGCCGAGGGCGAGCAGCAGACCGCCCGCCCCCGGCCGCGGCGGCGAACCGTCGGCGGCCGTCAGCAGGCAGGTCGCGGCGAACCAGGCGATCGCCGCCTGCCCGGCGGCGAAGGCGACGGCGAAGGAACCGTCCACCGCCCGTTCCGCCCAGGTGCCCAGCAGGGCCCCGACGGCACCCGCCAACGTGGTCGGCCGCACCCTCGCGCGGACGAGCATGGCCAGCACGAGGCTGACCGATCCGCCGAGCAGGACGTGGGCCGACCAGAGGAGGAGGCTGTGCCCGCCCGACAGGGCCGCGACGACGGGAGGCATGACCACCATCCCGGCGCCGAGGACACCGCGGGAGACGTGGGCGGCGATCTCCAGCTCCCGCCTTCGCGCCGTTCGGCCGCCGCCGTCCGTTCCCGGTCCGCGCGGCGCGTCCACCGCGCCCAGGGCAGAGGTGTCCGCCGGCCCCACTACGGAAGACGCTTCCTGAGGCTCTCCGCGATGACCTTCGCTCTGAGCGACAGCAGGCTGAAGGAACCGGCGTCACCGATGCCGTGGCTGGACTCGCACAGGCCGTTGAGGAAGAGCGTGGGCGTGTCGGGGCTCGCGGGCTGCACCTCGTAGTCCGGGCCGACGGCCAGGTAGCCGTGGCCGTCGAAGGCGAAGCCGTCGGCGGTGCCGCGCAGGAGAGCGGGCACACGCTCCTGGTGGGCGGCCGGGCCGAGGTCGCGGAACCCGGTGGCGAGGACGACGAAGTCGGTCTCGTGCTCCTCGGTCTCCCCGGTGTTCAGCTCCTCGACGTCGAGCCGGACGCCGTCCTCGCGGACGTCGAGGCCGCGCACCTGGCGGCTGCCGCTGACGAACACCCGCTGGTCGCCGTCCAGGCGCTGCTCGTAGATGAGCCGGTACAGCTCGCGGAGCACGTCGCCGTCGGCCGACGAGTAGTTCGTCAGCCGCATGAACGCGTCCATGACGTCCTTGCGTTCGCGGGGAGCGCGGTAGTAGTAGTCGGTGAAGGCGGGGAAGTACCCCTCTTCGCTGAACGGGCTGGTGTCCTTCTCACGGAGCGTCAGCGAACGCACCAGGGTGGTCACCTCGGCGCGGGGGAAGCGCCGCGCGAGGTCGAGGGTGAGCTCGACCGCGCTCTGGCTGCCCCCGACGACCGTCACCGCGCGCGGCGACCGGTCGCCCCGTCCGGTCACGCCCAGTTCCTCCAGCCGCCGCAGGGCCGGCAGGTAGTGCGTCAGGTGGAAGACGCGGGGGGAGTCCACCGTGTCGAACGGCTCCGGGACGAAGGGGGCGCGCCCGGTGCCGATCACCAGGGCGCGCGCCCGGAGGGTGTCGTCGGTGGAGGTGGTGACGGTGTAGAGCGGACGGCCTTCGGCATCGCGGTCGACGGCGATGCCGGTGACGTGCACGCCGTAGTCGACCAGCCGGCCGAAGTGCCCGGCGGCCCAGGTGACGTACTGCGCGTACTCCTTGCGCAGCGGGAACTCCGTCGGCAGGTTGAGGTGCTCGAGGAGGCGCCCGTTCTCGAAGAGGTAGTTGATGAAGCTGTAGCGGCTGCGCGGATTGCGCAGCGACACCAGGTCGCGCACGGGATGGTTCTGGATGTCCGACCCGTCGAGCATCATGGCGCTCTGCCAGGACGGGCCCGGTCTGGCTTCGAGGAAGCGCACGTCGAGGTCGTAGCCCTCTTCCTCGAGAGCGATGGCCAGAGCCAGGTTGGCCGGGCCGAAGCCTATGCCCAGCACGTCGTGGCAGCGGGTCACTGTTCCCCCTTGGTGGAAAACGAGTAGGAGTGGTGGTGGATCCGGGCCGAGGGCGCTTCGGGGTCTGCCGCCGCGCGCGGGAAGCGGTCGTACGGGGCCCGCGCCGCGCGGCCGCCGGGCGCGGCCTCCCGGGTGGGCCGGGAGAGGCCGTGGTCGTCCGCCTCGCGTACGGCCGCGCGCGGCGGTGCCGTTCCGGCGCCCGCTGTCCGGCCGGCCCGGTGGTCGGGACGGACGTGCGGGGTGTCGAGGAGGGCCGTGGTGGCGGCCCCGGTGGGGACGCGCACCCGGTGGAGGGTGGCGAAGCCGATGGTGTGCGGCCCCCGGCGGGCGGTCGGTCGGAGCCCGCGGGGGTCGGTCCCCGGCGGTCCGCAGAGGGACCGCCGGGTCTCGGAACCGTCGGTTTCCCGGTCGTAGGGCCTCCGGTACTCGGCGACGAGCGGCGGGGCCGCTTCGGAACCGGGCGCGCTCACGCGCTCGGCGAGGGGAGGTGGGGTGCCTGTGTTCGGAACGGAACGCCGCCGGCCCGGCTCACGATCGCCCGCTCGCAGCGGGGACGGCGTCCGCCGCGAGGCCGGGAGCAGCCGATGCGCACCGGGTGCCGGAAGGCAGGAAGGGCCGGCCGGCCTCGCGGACCGGATGCGCGGGCAGGCCCGGCCGGTCCCGGGCCCGCCGCGCCGGCCCGGGCGCGACCGGCCAGGCCGGCGCGGCGAACGCCTCGGCCGCCGGGTACTCCGGCGTCGGACCGGTGCGCGCCTCCTCCGCCGGTGGCGGGACCTCGCGCAGCGCCCCCTCCGTCGCCCGGAACCCGGCGGAGCGGGTCACGAGGGGCTCCAGCGGGCCGACGCAGCCGCGTGCGCCGGACGATTCCGGGAGCCGAGGACGGAGCCGAACGGCGGCCCCTGGACGTCGTCGGCGGACGGCATGGGGCGGAGGTGCGTCTCGTGGGACCGGCTCGTCACCGACCGGTCGGAGGCACGCGTGATCAAGGGGAGTCCCTNGGGGNGTNGGGGNGTGGGGGNNNNGGGGAGGTGGTTCGGCGTCAGGCGCTGGTCTCTCGCCTGCCTGCCGCGCCGCGCAGCCGGGTCGGAGTGCCGTCGGGGGCGAAGGGCCGGCGGAACGTGAACGAGACCGGGGTCGGGCCGTGGTCGTGCAGGTGCTCCAGCCGGCTGCAGGCGTCCGACCAGGTGGGGATGGTGTCGTCGGAGACCCACCACGCCGCGTAGGTGGGCCACTCGGGTTTCAGGAACCACTCGTGCCGCTTGCGCAGGGTGGAGCGGTGCAGTCCGGCGTAGACGAACGAGAAGACGGAGTCCAGATCGGTCCACAGCGACAGGGTGGAGGCCCGGCTGTCGGTCTCGTCGGTCCGGCCGCCCGTGTAGAAGCGCGGGACGTCGAACCTGCCCCACTCGCCCCAGTCGCGCTGGAAGTTGGTGAGGTGGCTCTGGCCGGGGTCCTCCTTCGCCCGGGCGATGAATCCCGGGCTGCGCTCCGCCTCCTCGAACGTGGGCGGCGTCAGGTCGTCGAACTCCTGGACTTCGGGATTCCCGTACGGTTTCTTGAGGATCGCGAAGGTCGTGAACGCGACGCGCGGCATCAGTCTCTGTCCTCCTGTTGTGTGCGGCCTGCCGGATGGTGGCCCTCTCGGCCCCGGACCGGATCGGTGCTACTTCCGTGCGGCACCCGCACCCCGGGCCATCAGCCCGCGCATGAACGCCCGCTGGAACTCGCCGGGCAGCACCATGCGGCCGGTCAGGGCCAGGTACTTCTGGCTCAGTTCCGGGCTTGCGCAGATGGTTTCGAACATCCTCCGCCGGGTCGCCTCGTCCTTGCCGACGAGGGAGTCGCCGCAGATGCCTTCGGCATGCGGCAGGAGGGTGGACTCGAACCGCTGCCGGTACTCGTCCAGTCCCTCCCGGAGACCGGCCCCGTCCAGGGACCGGTCGGCGAACGAGCGGGCCAGCAGATCGGCCGACAGCAGCGCGAATCCGCAGCCGACGCCGCTCATGGCGTCCAGTGACAGGGCCGCGTCGCCGACGAACGGGACGGACCCGGCCACCGGCCGGCGGATCAGGCTCGGATAGTCGCCGTAGCCCAGCAGGGGCGACTGCGGGACGGCGTCGGCCACCGACGGCGCCTCCGCCAGGCCGCCGAAGTACTTCAGGAACTCCTGCATCCGGCCGTCCGCGCCGCGCCAGCCCTCGACCCGCGACTTGTCCGCGAAGAGGACGAGTTCGGTCCTGCCGCCGACAAGCGGGTAGGTGCAGGCCAGGTCCCGTTCGTTCATGATGAAGATCGAGCGGTTCCCCTCCGGGGCCTCGATGCCCGTGAAGTAGCCGAAGAGGGCCGCGCGCTCGTTCGGGCGGCTTTCGGCCGGGTTGCCGAGCAGCCCGGCCAGCCGCGAGCGGCGCCCGTCCGCGGCCACCACCAGGCGGGCCCGGTAACGCCGGGACCCGGTTCCGCCGAGGGTGTCGAGGGTCCAGCCGGACTCGTCCTCTTCGAGGCCCTCCACGCTGGTGCCCTCGACGTACCGGACGCCCTGCTGCCGCGCCGCCTCCCGTATCGCGGGGTCGAGCACCCGCCGTTCCAGGTTGAGCGCGTAGGAGTCCGGCTGCTCGGGGTCGTAGCCGGTGCCGGGCGTCTCGACCACGCCTCCGGGCGTGACGAAGACGGCCTTGGTGGCCACCGACCAGGCGGGTTCCCGGAGGTGGGCCAGCCCGAGTCCGTCCAGGAGCGGCACCGTGTGCGGCTGGACGAAGTGGGTGCAGAGCTGCTTGTAGGACTGCTCGGTCACGGCCTTCTTCTCGAAGACCGCGACCCGATGACCCATCTGGCTGAAGCGGATCGCGATGGCGCAGCCGGCGAGGCTCCCGCCCACCACCGCGACGTCCACCGACGGGTCGTCGAACTTCTGAGTGCTCACAGGACGACTACCATCTCTCTGCTGGGGCTGACTCTCTGCGTGACTCCCGTGACTCCCGTGACTCCCGGGCTCCCGGACTCCTCCGGGCGGCGCCGATCAGCCGGCGCACCCGCAGACGGCGTGGTGGACGTGCTCCCGGGCGGCCCGCCCCTCGGTGGGGTACCCGTCCCGCTTCCACCAGTCCAGGCCGCCGATCAGCTCCTTGACCCGGAAGCCGGCGGTCGCCAGCTTGATGGCCGTCTTGGTGGAGGCGTTGCAGCCGATGCCGTCGCAGTAGGCGACGTACAGCGGCGCCTTGGAGAGGGCGGACAGCGACTCCTGGGAGATCGAGCGGTGCGGGATGCTGATCGCGCCGGGGATGTGCTCCGCCTCGTAGGACTCGCTGCTGCGGCCGTCGACGACCACCAGGTCCTGGCCGGCCTCCAGAGCGTCCCTCAGGTCCGCGGAGTCGATCTCGTAGGCGAGCTTCGCCTGGTAGTAGGCCAGTTGGTCGTTCTGCTCCCGGGACTCGTCGGCCCCGTGCGAGGGCGCGTCCTGCTCTCCCATGAACCGGTCGGCGATGGCGTACAGATCACCGAGGGTGCTCGGCGTGACCAGCGAGTCCGCGTGCTCGCCCAGGTCGACGCCGCAGTCCTCCAGGAGCGTGACCAGGACGCTGATGGTCAGGAGGGAGTCCAGACCCAGGGTGTTGAGCGGCGTGTCGTCGGGCAGCGGGGAGAGGTCCACCGGCTTGCCCAGCGCCGCCTCCAGGTACTCGGCGACCTTTTCCTTCACCACTACGGACATGTCTCCACCTCATCAATGGTCTCGACGGCACCATCGGCCGACAGGGCGAAACAGTCGGAGTCCGACTGCTGAGCTGCTGCGGTGAGCTGCTGGATCAGTTGCCGGTCGTCGCGTTCCGGGAGCGAAGCGGCCGGCCCCGCGGGCGACCAGCCCATCAGGGACGGGCGCAGGTACTCGGGCAGGAGGCCGCGCAGCCGCTCCGCCACCTCGACGACCACGTGCCGCTCCTCGGACCCGACGACCAGGGCGACCACGTCGCGCCGGCCGCGCCGGACCACGGCCGCGACCGCCCGGTCGACGCCGGGGCAGTCCAGGGCGGCCCGGCGGACCTCGTTCAGATGGGTACGGCGGCCCGCCAGCCAGACGATCCGCTCGTCGTCGTGCCGGTGCAGCACGATGTCGCCGTCCGCGTCGTAGCTGCAGATGTCCCCGGTTCGGAAGTAGCGCGTCCCGTCCAGGTCGACGACGAGCCGGGCGGTCTCCTCGGGCTGGTCGAAGTAGCCGCGCATGACCTGCGCGCCGCCGACCCAGAGCTCGCCCCGCACGCCGGGCTCGTGGACCTCGGCCCCGTCTCGCATGATCTTCGCCCGCACGCCCCGCAGCGGCCGGCCGACGGGGCAGACGGTCATGCGTTCCGCTTCCTCGGGCCCGATCTCGTGGGTGAAGCTGAAGATCGTGGCCTCGGGCGGGCCGAAGGCCTGGACGAGACGGGTCTCCGGCAGTTCCCGGGCCCAGACGCGCAGGACGGCGGGGTCGCAGACCTGGGCGCCCGTCATCACCAGCTCCAGGCTGGGCAGCTTGGCCCGGGTGATCTGCCGCCCGTCACCGGTGATCATGGTCAGGAGCATCGTGACCGCGATCAGGTGGGTGATCCCCTGGCGGGCGATGACGGCGCGCATGACGGCGCCGGCGGGCAGGCCGCGGAACTGGTGGACGAAGGCTCCCAGGGACAGGGGGAGCAGGGTGTCCTCCAGCGACACGTCGAAGTGGAACGGCGCCAGGCTCAGTACGCGGGACTTCGGGGTGATCCGGAGCACCTCGTTGTGGTTGACGAAGTAGGAGAGGAGAGCGCCGACGCTGATCTCCGCGCCCTGCGGCTCACCCGTCGCACCGGAGGCGAAGACGATGTACGCGGCTTCCTCCGGCCGGCGGGCCACGGTGGTGTGGGCCACCGCCGGCCCGGAGAGGATCTCGGCCAACCGCTCCCCGCCCAGCCGGCGACCGGCGGGGGTCCCCGGGTCTCGGTCGCCCGGCGTGATCACGGCCGCCGGCCGCAGACGCGTGAGCAGTCCCCGCAGCCGGGCCTCCGGCTCCGCGGAGTCGAGGGGTACGTAGACGGCGCCGCACTTCCAGACGGCGACGGCGAGCACGGGCATGACGGCGCGCTTCTCCGCCAGGACCACCACACGGTCCCCGGCGCCGACCCCCTGCTCCGTCAGCCAGGCGGCGACCGCCTGAGCGCCCTGTTCGAGCTGGGCGAACGTGTAGCCGACCGCGCCGTCGTCGATCGCCGTGCGGTCCGGCCACCTGAGAGCCGGAGCCACCAGCAGGTCGCCGAGAGCGGGCGGCGTGCCGGCCCTGTCGGCGGGATCGATCGACCACGGTGGTAGTGATAACGCTCCGGCTTTGGCTGCCACGCTCACCCTTGTCCTTTCTGGAGGAATGCGGTCTCGGCGATCTCGGTCACGGCGCTCCTGGCCGAATCGAACTTTCCGGTGTACAGGCAGAAGTCGTGGGGGAGGTCCGGGAAGTGCTGGTGCCGCACGCCGGCCGACCGGCCGGCCATGTGCTCCGCCCAGGCGAGCCCTTCGTCACGGAGCACGTCGCAGCCGGCCGTCACGATCGAGCAGTCCGGCAGCCGGGCCAGGTCGTTCTCCGGCAGGGCCATCGGATCGAAGTCGCGTTCCGAGAAGAAGGGCCTCAGTACCGACTTGAAGAGCCGCATGCTGTCGCGGTCGAGGAAGTGGCCCTCGCCGAACACCCGGTAGGAGTCGCGCTCCGTGTGCAGGTCGAGGACCGGGTAGATCAGCACGATGCGCGAGAAGACCCCGGGCAGGACGCGCAGGCCGAGGTAGAGCGCGAGCAGCCCGCCGACGCTGTCGCCGGCGAGGACGAGCCGGCGGCCCGTCGTGGCGCGGCACCGCGCCGCGATGCGGTCCGCCAGCTGCTCCACCGACTGCTCGGCGGTGTGCTCCGGCGCCTTCAGGTAGTCGAACGCCTCCACGGGCGCCCGGAGGGCGTTCGCCAGCGTGCGCAGGAAGGGCCGGAAGACGGCCGTCGAGTAGTAGACCATCCCGCCGCCGTGGACGTACACGACCCAGGGGCTGTCCGCGGCCTCCTGCGCCGGACGGATGACCACCGAGTGCTCGCCCGCGTCGACCGACGCGCCGTCGTCCGGCTCGTCCGTGCTTCCGAAGCGGGCGATCCAGCGCTCGGCGTTGGCCCGGTCCTGCGTGAGCGAGCCGGTGGACGCCCGTACCGCCATGATCTTCCGGGCGGCGGCCAGGCGGCCGAACTCCGCGTTCAGCGCCGGGGTTCCCCCATCAGGCATGGCCGTCCCCGTCGACGGGCTCGACGTCCCCGGCGGCCGTGAACGCGAAGTGGGTCGCGCCCGTCTCCCCGGCCGCCTCGGCGAGCCGCCGCATCAGCGCTTTCTCGTCCGTCTTGCCCGTCGAGGACACGGTGAGCTCGGGCGACCAGGCGACGAGGGTCGGGCGCATGTACGCGGGCAGCAGATCCGCCAGCCGCTTCTCGACGTCGCCCACCACCGCCCGGTCCGGCGCCATCACCACGAGGGCGATCACGTCGTGGCCGTGGCGCGGGACCAGCGCGACGGCCACCCGCTCGACGCCCGGGCAGCTCAGCGCGGTCTGCCGGATCTCGCCGAGGTGGATCCGGCGGCCGGCCAGCTTCACCTCGTCGTCGTTCCGGCCGCGGAAGACGATGTCGCCGTCCTCGTCGTAGCTGCACATGTCACCCGTGCGGTAGTAGCGGACGCCGTCCACCTCGACCACGCGGCGGGCGGTCTCCTCCGGCTGGTCGAAGTAGCCGCGCATCACCTGCTCGCCGCCGATCCACAGCTCGCCGATCCGGTCGTGCTCGTGGATCTCGGTCCCGTCGTCCTCCACGATCCGTGCCACCACGCCGCGCAGGGGTCGGCCGATCGGGTACGAGGCCGTCCGCTCCGGGTCGACGCGTTCGATCTCATGGGCGACGCAGACGATCGTCGCCTCGGTCGGCCCGTAGACGTTGATGACGCGCACCTCGGGGAGGCCGTTCTTCCAGACGTTGATCACGCCGGGGTCGCAGACCTCCGCGCCCGTCATCACCATCTCCAGGGCGGGGAAGTTCTCCCGGGTGACCTGGCGTCCGCCCTCTGTGATCATGGTCAGCAGCGTGGACACCGCGATCAGGTGCGTGATCCGTTCGCGCATGATGACGGTGCGCATGACGGCGCCGGCGTGGACGCCCCGGAACTGGTAGACGAACGCGCCCAGGGACAGGGGCAGCAGGGTGTCCTCGATCGACACGTCGAAGTGGAACGGGGACAGGCTGAACACCCGTGAGTCCGGAGTGAACCGGAGCACCTCGTTGTGGTTGCCGAAGTACGCGACCAGGTTGGCGACGGTGATCTCGACGCCCTTGGGCTCCCCGGTGGACCCCGAGGTGAAGATGATGTACGCCGTGTCCTCGGGCCGGTGCGCCACGGTCGGCCGGTCCGGAGCCGGTCCCGCCAGGATCGCGTCCAGCCGTGTCCGGCCCGCCCAGTGGACGTCGTCGACCGCCGGCTCCCGGTCGTCCAGCGCGATCACGGCACGCGGCCGCAGCCGGCCGAGCAGGCTCCGCAGGCGCGTGACCGGCTGCGCGGCGTCGAGCGGGACGTAGACCGCGCCGCACTTCCAGATCCCGATGGCCAGGACGGGCATGACCGCGCACTTCTCGGCCAGGATCGCCACCCGGTCACCCGGGCCGACCCCCTGCTCGGCCAGCCAGGCCGCGAACGCCCGGGCCTGCTGCTCCAGTTCGGCGAAGGTGAGGCCGCCGCGTCCGTCGTGCAGGGCCGGGCGGTCCGGCCAGTTGCCCGCCGCCGCGCGGACGAGGTCGCCGAGTGCCGGCGCCGGGCCGGCCTGGTCGGCGGGGTCGATCGACCACGGCGGCAGCGAAGTCGGCGAAGCCGTCGGTACGGAACTCTTCGTCACGAGACGTCACGCCCCCCAACGGCGTAGTGGAACCGGATCTTGGTCTTGGCCCCGGCGCCCATGCGCCGGTAGAAGCCGATGCCGAGCTCGTTGTCGGTGGGCGTCTGCCATTCGGCCCAGCCGCACCCCTGGGCGACCGAGAACTCCCGCAGCCGGTCGAGGAACATGCGGCCGATCCCCCTCCCGCGGTACGGCTCCTGGAGGTAGAGGCAGTCCATGTAGGCGAAGCGTTCGGCGCTCCAGGTGGCGAAGTCGGTGGTGACGGTCATGAAGCCGCAGGGCCTCCCCCCGTCCAGCGCCATCCAGCCGTGCAGCGCCGGAGCCTCCGAGAACAGCGCGGCGCGCCACCGCTCGACCTGGCCGTTCTCCCGGAACTCCGCCTTCTCGTACGCCGCGTGCTCCCGGCACAGCTCCAGCAGCGCGTCCAGGTCGCCCGGCTCGATCGGCCGGACCTCGATGTCGTGCTTCACACCCACCCCGAGAAGGTTGTTTGCAGGTACGCGTCAAGCGAAGATCCGTCGAGGCCGCCCCGCGCCAGTACGGTGTTGACCCAGGCGTCGCGCTCGAACTTGATGATCTCCAGCTCCCAGACGCAGGCGATCAGGTCCCGCTGGGCGAGCGGGGCGAACGCCGTGTTCCCGTCGGCGTCGACCACCGAGCCGCGCGCCCAGTGCTTGAGCATGTCGGCTCCGTACCACTGGCTCACCAGCAGGTAGGTGTTCTCCATCCCGTGGTGCAGGATCAGGAAGCCGACCGGGTGGTCCCTCCCCTGCGGGGACTCGTCGAGCATCGAGGCCGCGTGCCGCTGCAGCCACTTCGGCTCCGGGAGGGCGCGGTGGCGCTCCGGCTCCGCGAACATCGCGTACGCCTTCAGCACCCGGCCGCACACGTCCACCGGCGGGAGCGCCCTGACCAGGCGCGGCGAGTAGGTCGACTGGTTCATCCGGCGGTGTCTCCCGCCCGCGGGCTGCCGGTCGTCTCTGTCACGTGCTCTTCGCCTCCGAACTGTCCTGGAGTGTCGGTACGGAAGGTGCCCGCGACGGCCTGGGCTTCTGCCGCCGGCTCCGCATGACAGCCCCCCGTCATCGCCGCACTCAACGAGCCTGACCGGTCCTCATATTGCGCAGTACACCAGTTCGTAGGACCGGCGCGCCATACGATCACGAAGTTTTGTCGAAAACAACCAGCGGGCGAAGTGATCTCTTTGTCCGTGTGGTGGCGCATCGATTCCCTTGATCACCAAAAGGCCCGGGGCGGCGTCGAAGAAAGGGCATGGTCGCCCTTGTGCCGAATGATCTTCGTGCGCCGTGGCTGCCGGTGCGGTTGGCTGAATACATGCGTTGACAGGGCGAGTTGGCGCGATCGGGGCGACGATGGCCCGGACGCTGGAACCGGCGATGGGCGCGGCGGGCGCGGTGCGGGGCACATCCTCCCCTCGTGCCGACTTATTCCAGGTCGATGTTCATTCGATGGTCGGGACATCGGGGCATTGGTCTCGTAGTATCCGCCACGTTCGAGAGCGTTACGACGAAGGGAAATGCATGCGATTCAAGCCACTGACGAGGGCGCGATCGTCGCTCGTTGCGACTTTCGGCGGGCTTCCGGCCGGCTTCTGGTGGCTCTGGAGCGCTCAGCTGATCAACCGCGCATGCGGCTTCGTCATGCCGCTGCTCGCGTTCTACATCACCGACGAGCTGCATCGCAGTGCGGCCTTCGCCGGCGCCGTCGTGGCGGCGATCGGCGTCGGGTCGCTCGTGGCGGGGCCGCTCGGCGGCATCCTGGCCGACCGGCTCGGCCACAAGCCGACGCTCGTCGGCGCCCAGGCCGCCACCGCGGTGAGCATGGTCGCGCTCGCCTACGCCCGGTCGCCGTGGGCTCTGCTGCTCGGCGCCTTCGTCGTCGGTGTGGTCAACAACGCGACGCGGCCCGCCCACAACGCGCTCATCGCCGAGGTGATCCCCCCGTCGGACCAGAGCAGGGCCTACTCGCTCAACTTCTGGGCGATCAACATCGGTTTCTCCGTGGCGATGCTCTCGGTCGGCCTCGTCTCCGTCACCGGCTACGTCGCCCTGTTCTGGCTCAACGGGGCCACCCTCCTCATCGGCGCCCTGCTGATCGCGATCCGGGTCCCCGGGCGCCGCCCGGTCGCCTCGCCGACGGACACCGAGGACCGCGAAGGGTTCGGCTCCGTCCTGCGCGACCGGACCTTCGTGGCGTTCGTCGCCGCCGAGTTCCTGGTGCTCACGATCCTCATGCAGTCCGAAAGCGGTCTGCCGATCGCGATGGGGCTGGACGGGTTCTCGCCGAGCACGTTCGGGCAGGTGGCCGCGCTCAACGGAATCGTGATCGCCACGGTGCAGCTTCCGCTCACCCGGTACTACAAGCGGTTCCCGGAGTCGTGGGTGCTCGCGGGTTCGTCGGCGCTGATCGGAATCGGCTACTCCGTCCTCCTCCTCGGCCACTCGGCCTGGATCTACGGGGCGTCCATCGTGGTGTGGACCCTGGGCGAGATCGGCAACACGCCGACCAGCTTCGCGATCGTGGCGCGCATCTCCCCGGAACACCTCCGCGGCCGCTACCAGGGGCTCTATCAGGTCGCCTGGACGGGGTCGGCGGTGGTGGCGCCGCTGATCGGCGGCTGGGTGATCCACACCTGGGGTGCGGCACCGCTGTGGATCGGCTGCCTGGTCGTCGGCCTGGCAGCGGCGGCGGCACAGCTGGGCATCGGCACCCGGCTCGGCCGGCGCGTCGTGGCTCCCCCGGCCGAGGTGCCGGAGCCCGCTCCGGCCGGTACGGGGACCGGGAGCGGGAGCGGGAGCGGGGCCGGGGCTGGGAGCGGAAGTGGGGCCGGGACTGGTACTGGGACCGGGACTGGGGCCGGGACCGGGGCCGGGACCTGACTCCCCTTCGTCCCGACCGTCCCGACTCGTGGGAGTCGCGGATCAGGGGTGGTTCCGGAGCGATCCGGAACCACCCCTGATCGTTTCCGCGGGCCGTGCCGGGGCCGGGGCCGGTGCCGGGGCCGGTGGACGAGGCCGGTGGGTGAGGCGCGGGTCGCGCGGTGATGAGGGGAACCTCCTCGTGAACCGGATCGCCAACTCGCCGGACTACGGGGCTCCTTCCGCCCCGGCGCCGGCGGTGTGCACCCGGTGGAGGGAGGTTCGGCTGTTCGTGTGGCCCGCGCCGCCGCCACCGCCCTGGCGTGACCGGACACACCGCGCACACAGGGGATCGCTGTAGGCGGCGGGTGTGCGGGTGTAGGCGGCGCGGAGCGTGACGGCCGGCGCGGGGGAGCGTTGGCCCAGGGAGGTGGTACGAGGATGAGTGAACCCACGGACCCGGTGGGCCAGGTCCCCGGCGGAGGAGAGGACGGCGCCGACGAACGGCGCTCGGAACCGGACGTGAACTCCGGTGTCCTGCGGGTCTTCGGACGCCAGTTGAAGCGGTTCCGCTTGCGGGCGGGTCTGGAGCGGCCCGAGTTCGGTGCCGTGACGGGCTATTCGGTCTCGACGATCGCCGCGTACGAGCAGGGGCGCCGGGTGCCGCCGCCGAGGTTCATCGACCAGGCGGACGAGGTGCTGGACGCGGGCGGTGTCCTCCAGGAGATGAAGGAGGAGGTGGCCCGAGCGCAGTATCCGGCCTTCTTCCGCGACGCGGCGCGGTTGGAAGGGGAGGCGGTGGAGTTGTGGGTGTACGCCACTCAAGCTGTGCCCGGACTGCTCCAGACCGAGGAGTACATGCGGGCGGTCTTCGGCATGTGGCGTCCGCCGCTGGACGAAGAGACCGTGGAGCAGCGAGTGGCGGCTCGTCTCGCGCGTCAGCAAATCTTCGAACGCAGGCCCGCGCCCCTGCTGAGCTTCGTCATCGACGAGGCGGTCGTGCGCCGGCCGTTGGGTGGTTGGCCGGTGATGCGAAGCCAGTTGGAACGACTGCTGCTCGTGGGAGCCCTTCGCAACGTCGAGATCCAGGTCATGCCACTTGACTGCGAGGACAACGCCGGGGTGGACGGCCCGTTCACCTTGCTGAATCGCGCCGGAGGCGATCAGGTGGCCTACCTGGAGGCGCAGGGACGCAGCACAATGGTCAGCGACCGGCGGGAAGTTCAGGGAATCGCGTCGCGCTACGGCATCATCCGTGCGCAGGCTCTCACTCCATGCGAGTCGCTGGATTTCGTTGAGAAGCTGCTTGGAAAGGTGTGAAGGTGAACAAGACTCCGGGTACAGCGGGCGAACTGCTCTGGCGTAAGAGCAGTTACAGCGGGGGCGCCGGAGGGGAGTGCGTCGAGGTGGCAGATTGCGCCCAGACCATCCGGGTCCGCGACTCCAAGGACATCAACCGGCCTGCTCTCTCGGTCGCCGCTCCCGCCTGGGCGGCTTTCGTGGGCTTCGCGGCTCGGTAGGTGGTGGCTTCCGTCCCCGGTGCGTCGCGCATCGGGGGCGGAAGCACGTCCGGGCACGTCGCCTACCCGTGCCTCAACTTGCCTGTGAGCGAGCCGATTTCGCCACACGACAGCGGTCCGTTGCGTACGAGCAGGGGCGCCGGGTGCCGCCGCCGAGGTTCATCGACCAGGCGGACGAGGTGCTGGACGCGGGCGGTGTCCTCCAGGAGATGAAGGAGGAGGTGGCCCGAGCGCAGTATCCGGCCTTCTTCCGCGACGCGGCGCGGTTGGAAGGGGAGGCGGTTGGGCTGCACGTGTACGAGATGTATGCCGTCCCGGGCCTGTTGCAGACCGAGGAGTATGCACGAGCGGTGTTCTCCATCCGCCGCCCCCTGCTGGACGAGGATCAGATCGAGCAAGGGCTCAGTGCGCGCCTGGCTCGGCAAGAGCTCTATGCCCGAAAGCCTGCGCCGCTGGTGAGTTTCGTCCTCGAAGAGTGTGTGCTCCAACGGCCCCTCGGGGGTATGGACGTGCTACGGGGCCAACTGGAGCAGGTACTGCTCATCGGCCGTATGCGGAACGTCGAGATCCAGGTCATGCCGGTCAGTCGAGAAGATCACGGCGCACTGGGTGGCCCGTTCACCTTGATCGATACGCCTGAAGGGCGGAGGATCGCCTACGCAGAGGTGCAAGGCGACAGCCGCCTCTACTCAGGGCAGTCGAAGGTCCGGGAGCTTGAAGCCCGTTACGGGATCCTCCGAGCGCAGGCCCTCACACCGAGCGATTCGCTGGAATACGTAGAGAAGTTGCTGGGAGAGACATGAGAGCTGAGTCCGAACTGGCTTGGTACAAGAGCAGCCACAGCACCGGGGACGGGGGGCAGTGCGTCGAAATCGCCGTTCGCCCCCACGCCATCCACATACGCGACTCCAAGGACATCAACCGGCCTGCCCTTTCGATCACCGCTCCCGCCTGGGCGGCTTTCGTGGGCTTCGCGGCTCGGTAGGCGGTGGCTTCCGCCCCCGGTGCGTCACGCCCCGGGGGCGGAAGCACGTCCGGCCCCGCCGCCTGCCCACACCTCAACTCGCTTGCATACAGCCGGATTTCACCGCCCGGCAGCGGTCCGCCGCGTACGCGCAGGGCCCCCGTCGGCCGCCGCGCCCTTCGGGGCCACCGTCCCGGGGGTACGGGAAACCGGTGTCCGGATGCGGGGGCCTGCCCCATGGGCGCTCCGCCGGGGGCGCGATAGCGTCGCGGAACGACGGGTCCGATCCGGGTCCGGACCGGTATCCCCTTCTCGCGCCCACCCGGGCGACTCTCCAGAACCGAGGGACCTCCATGCGTCAGTTACTCCGCGGCCTCGGCGTCTTCGCGGCATCCGGGATCGCCGTCGGCGCGCTCGCCTCCTGCGGCATCGTGCAGGGCACGACCCACGAGGACGACGCCGTCCTCTCCGGCGAGATCACCTCGGTGCGCATCGACAACGGTTCGGGCGGTGTCACGGTCAACGGGGTCACCGACGGCTCCCACAGGCTGCACCGCACGATCGAGTTCCGGGGCGAGCGGCCCACGGGGGCCACCCACCGGATCGAGAACGGCGTGCTGATCCTCGGCGGGTGCGGCCACCGCTGCTCGGTCGGCTACACCGTCGCCGTACCGGCCGGCATCCCGGTCGGAGGCGAGGTCTCCAGCGGGGCGGTCCGTCTCGCCCGGGTCGGATCGGTCGAGGTGACGACCAGTTCCGGGCGCGTAGAGATGAACGGGGTCACCGGCACCGTCCGGGTACGGACCAGCAACGGCCGGATCGACGGCACCGGCATCAAGGCCGACCGGATCCAGGCCCAGACCTCCAACGGCAGGATCAACCTGGCGCCGGACACCCCCGCCGACGTCCGCGCCCGGACCACCAACGGCGACGTCACCCTCACCGTGCCCGAAGCCGCCTACCGGGTGACCGTCGCCTCGAACAACGGCGACCGGACCGTCGACGTGCCCAGCGACCCGGCCGGAAAGCACAAGCTCGACGTACGCACCAGCAACGGCGACATCACCGTACGGAACGGCTGAACCGGGGCCCCGGCCCCTGCCCGCGTCCCCTTCCGTCGGCGCACCGTCCCCCTTCGTTCCCCTCCACCCCCCTCTTCGGGCCGGCCGCCTCCTTCGTCACCGATCTGACCGGCCTCGGAGGAGAGGACTTCGTCGCCGACCTGGACTACGTGGGCCTGGACTTCTTCCCCGACGTCTTCCGGCCCGTCGACGCACCCGACCTCGCACCCGCGGTCGAGGAGCTGCTGCGGCATCACCGCGACTCCGTCCTGGCCCCCTCCGGCCTGGGACACCTGCCGCTGCACATCACCGAACACGGCTGGCCCACCGGCCCCGAACGCCCCCCGCACCGGCAGGCCGACGTCGTCGAGACGGTGGTGAACGTGATCGCCGCCCAGTCGAAGCGACTCCACCTGAGCGGTTACACGCACTTCTCGCTGCGGGACGCCGACAGCACCCGGACGGGACTGTTCCACCAGTTCGGGCTCACCACCGACGACTACTCTCCCAAGCCCGCCTTCGACACCCTGAGGAGGCTCGTCGAACGCTTCGGCGCCTGAGGGGCGACGACTGCTTCACCTCAACGGAGCCGGCGCCGAGGCTCCGGACCGACCGGGTGTGATGCGGGCCCCAGGTCGGCCTCGATGGTCGTGCGGGTGATCGGGGGGCGGTTCCACAGGGCGAGGATCTCGTTGGCGAGCGCCACGACCTGCAACGGGTTCCGCTCGCCGTGCACCTCGATCGCGGCGGCCGAGAGGCCGCGCGGTACGGCTCCGGCGGCGAGCAGGACGCGCCACTCCTCCGGGGCGAGCTCCAGGAACTCCAGCCCGTCGAGACGGGCGATCTCCAGCGGGTCGGCGAGGGTGCCCGGGTAGGCGGAGAGGGTCCGCAGGCGCGGAAGCCCGACGAGCGGTTCGAGGCTGAGCGGTTCGCCCTCCCGCACGCCGATGCTCAGGACCTCCAGCCCGGGGTGGGCGGCGGTCACCACGTCGGGGATGCCGCTGCTGTTCACCCAGGCGACGGCCGGGGGGTGTTCCTCGCGGCCGGTGCCGTGCCCCTCCTCGTACCGCCGGCCGAGGACCATGTCGGTGAGGGAGTCCGCGACCAGCTCCGCGCCGCAGTTCTCCTCGTGGCTCATCACGATGACCTGCCCGAGGTGTCCGCGCGGTCCCGGGGTCAGGTCGACCGCGATCCGGTCGCCGCCCCCGGTGTCCCCGAAGACGATCCAGCCGGGCGAGCCGACCAGCCCCTGCACGGCCGCGTCGGGCCGGGTCTCGACGGCGTCCATCGCCCCGAACTCCCAGAGGGCGGGGCGGGACGCGGCGTCGGCGACGTACACGTCGTTCGGGGAGAAGAGTTCGCATCCGACCGCCCGGGCCAGGCGCGCCGCCGCGCCGTAGTCCTCGCCGTGGTCCTCCCAGCGGGCCCGGGTGACCCGGTACAGGGCCTTCAGCTCCTCGGGCAGGGCGACGCCCAGGCGTTCCTCCGCCGCCGCGAGCTCCTCCTCGCCGGCGCCGATCGCGTCGGGCAGCCGCTCCCGGAGCGTCCGCTCCAGCAGCGCGGCGTCCGCCGTCGGGGCGGGCACCGCGTCCGGCGTGGGGTCCGGCAGCCGGCGCCACGGCTCGGGAACGGCGCCCTCGACCAGGACGAGCGCGCCCAGGTGGTTCCCCGCCCCCGATTCGACGGCGGGCCCCCTGTCGAAGAGGTGGAGCAGGGCCTTGCCCGGGGCGGGTGTCTCCACCATGAAGGAGACCCCGTCGGTGTCCGACTCCGTCAGGACGTCCCGTACGCGGCCGACCGCGTCCCACTCCGCCCGCATGTCACCGACCAGCGTGGCCCGCCCGGGCCGGGGCTCCGGCCGGGGCTCCGGCCGGGCCACCGGCACGCTCCAACCGCCCCTGCCCACGTGGCCGGCCACGTATCCGCCGGGCGCGGCGAGCCGCTCCGCGTTGTCCTGGAGCAGCAGCAGCCGCAGCAGCGGCTCCCAGGTGGCGAGGTCGTGTATCGAGGGCAACTCTTCCTCCGTCGTAGGTGTGCCGTGGGCGTGGCGTGGCGTGGCGTAGCGTGGCGCGTCCGTCGTGCCCGTGGTGTCGTGCCGTGTGGTGTGCCGGAACGGGGAGCGGTCCGCCGCGCGGGCGACCAGGCGGTACCCGCCGGGGGTTCACCACCGTGCGTACGGTCGCCCGCCGACGGGAAGTCACCGTGCGTACGGTCGCCCGGCGGTCCGTCTCCTGCGTCCGGTGACCTCCGCCACGATCGCGCCGGCGACGAGGGCGAGCCCGAGCAAGACTGCCAGGCCCGCGCCGACGAGGCCGGAGCGGTCGCCGGGTACGCGTGCCAGGACGGTGCGTTCCGCGACGGTGCCCGACTGCTCGTCGAGGAAGTACCGGGAGTCGCGGGAGTTCGCGCGGTGGTCGCCGAGCAGGAAGAGCCGCCCCTCGGGGACCACCACGTCGTACGCGGGGGCCGTGCCCGAAGGGTCGCCGTCCTGGACGTAGGGCTCGGCCAGCGGCTTCCCGTTCACCATCACCGGTCCTCCGGGCCGCTGCGCGACCCGGTCGCCGCCGACGCCGACGACCCGGTGGATCGTCGCCAGGCCCCCGTAGCGGTCCTGCGACCGGTGCAGCACCACATCGCCCCGCCGGACCGATCCGGCCTCGGTCCGCTCCAGGAACACGCGGTCGCCCGGCGCGTACGTCGGTCGCATGGCGTCGCTCGAGACGGTGGCCGTGGTGTGCCCGGAGACGACGTACCCGGTCGCTCCCAGTACCGCCACCAGCCCCAGCGCGCCCAGCGCCCGGTGAATCGCTCTCACTTCTCTCCCGCTCCGTTCCGCCGGCGCTCCTCGCCGACAGTGCTTTCTCTCACGGCGGTTCGGGCGGTGGGGCAGGGGGGTGCCGGTTCCGCTTCCCGTACGCGGCGAGGCCGGTCGCCGCCGTTCGCGGGTCCGCCCTCGTGCCACGGGGATGCGAGGGCGAGCACATCGTCGGCCCGTGATGATCCGCAGCCGCCTCCTGGAGGAGGCCGTACCGGCCCACTGCGGGACGCCCACCGGCCGGCCCCCGGCCCCGGACGAGGGCGTACCCGGCGCGGGACGCGAAGACCGGGACCACGGACGTGACCAGGGCCGGGACCAGGGCCGGGACCGCCGACCGCCGTACCCGAAGGGCCGGAAGGCCACCGGCCGCCCTTAGCCGGGGTCCCTGCGGCCGGGCGCCGGTGCGGTCGCCGTGCGCCAGGCGCCGGGCGCGCGGTCCGGACGGACGCACGGACCGCCGAGCCCCGCGCCCTTCCGGTCGGGTTCCGTGCCTTCACTTCAGGTCCCGCGCCCTTCCGGTCGGGTCCCGTGCCCTTCAGGTCGGGTCCCGTGCCCTTCAGTTCAGGCTCAGTTCCGCCCAGACCGTCTTGCCCGGGGCGCCCTCGCGCGGGGCGACCGCCCAGCGGGTCGCCAGCTCCGCGACGATCACCAGGCCCCGGCCGGACTCCGCTTCACCGGGCGGTTCCCGGTCGGGGGACGGCGGGAGGCGTTCGGTGCGGGTGTCGGTGACCTCGACGCGCACGGCGTCCGGGCCGTGGACGAGCCGGACGCGGAAGTCCCTGCCGGGGACGTGCCCGTGCCGCACGGCGTTCGCGGCCAGTTCGGCGGTGATCAGGGTGAGGGCGTCGTTGACCCGGCCGCCGTGCGGGTGCCCCCAGGCGTCGAGCCGGTGGGCGACCAGGGTGCGGGCGAGACGCGCCCCGCGCGGCGAGGAGGTGAAGGCCATCGCGAACTCGTCGAACGGGCGGGTGGCACCCGCGCCGTCATCGGGAACGGGCACCCGGCGGGTGGGGATTCGGCTGTCCATGCGGCCCACGCTGCCGGTGCCGCCCCCGGTGTGACCAGGCATGCCGCGCGCACCGGAGAGTGCTGTAGGCACCGGACGGGAGGGTGTCGGCGGGGCGGGGCGTGACGATCGGTGCGGGGGNGCGTTGGCCCGGGGGAGGGGGTACGGCGATGAGTGGACCGACGGGCCCGGCGGACGAGGCACCCGACCGGGGCGAGGGCGACGAGGGTGGCAGTGGTGGCGGTGACGGTGGTGAGCGGCAGCCGGAACCGGACGTGAACTCCGGTGTCCTGCGGGTCTTCGGACGGCAGTTGAAGCGGTTCCGTCTGCGGGCGGGTCTGGAGCGGCCCGAGTTCGGTGCCGTGACGGGCTATTCGGTTTCCACGATCGCCGCGTACGAGCAGGGTCGCCGGGTGCCGCCGCCGAGGTTCATCGACCAGGCGGACGAGGTGCTGGACGCGGGCGGCGTCCTCCAGGAGATGAAGGAAGAGGTGGCCCGAGCGCAGTATCCGGCCTTTTTCCGCGACGTGGCGCGGCTGGAGGGGGAGGCGGTTGGGCTGCACGTGTACGCCACGAAGGCCGTGCCGGGACTACTCCAGTGCGAGGGGTACGCGCGTGCGGTGTTCACCATGTGGCGACCGCTGCTGTCACAGGATGTCATCGAGGAGCGGGTGGCGGCCCGTCTCGCCCGGCAGGAGATCTTCGCCCGCGCACCACATCCCACCATCAGCTTCGTCATCGAGGAGGCGGTGCTCAGGAGGCCGCTCGGAGGACAGACGGTCATGCGGGAGCAGTTGGAGCAGGTCCTTCTGCACGGTCGGCGCCGCAACGTCGAATTCCAGGTGATGCCGACCGACTTGGAGGAGCACGCCGGACTTGAGGGACCGTTCACCTTGCTTGAGACGAAGGACGGGCGCAGGATCGCTTACGTGGAGGGGTACAAGGACAGCCGCCTGCACACGGAACGCAGGGCTGTCCGGGAGCTTGAGGAGCAGTACGGCATCCTCAGGGCCCAAGCACTCACCCCGTGCGCGTCACTTGCCTTCGTCGAAAAGTTGCTGGGAGCACAATGAACGCCGAGAACTCCACCGCGTCCGTGTCGGCGTGGTTCAAGAGCAGTTACAGCACGGGCTCGGGCGGCGAGTGCGTGGAGGTCGCCGTCCGTCCCGGGGCCGTCCGTGTCCGTGACTCCAAGGACACCGGCCGACCGGCCCTTTCGGTCGCCGCCTCCGCCTGGACGGCGTTCGTCGGCTTCGCCGCCCGATAGGCGACGGCTCCGCCCCCGGTCCCGTACCGGGGGCGGAGCCGTGTCCGGTCCGTCCACGACCGCGCCTTCGCGTCGTCGCGAGGTGGAACCGGCACCCGGGAGCACACGGGTCGGACGGCGGACGGGACGGGCTTCGCGAGGTCGCCGGGGCTGTTCGCCTCAAGCCGTCAGTCCGGAGCCGGGGGACCGGTGCCGGGGTGACCACCTCGGTCCGGTGGCGGGTGCCGGGCCCGGTCTGCTCAGCGCTTCTTGCGGGTCAGGAAGAGGCCGATGGCCGAGGCCACCGCGACCGTGCCGCCGGCGGCGCCCACGAGGGTCTGCTTGCCGCCCTGGAGGGCGATGGTGGAGTAGGCGTTGGTGGCGATGCCCGCCACGAGCAGGATCCAGAGGAGGATCTTCATGACCGTTTCTTTCGTCGTGCGAAGGGACCGGTGCCCTCGCGGGCGGTTACGATGCCCGGGCTCGCAGCATCGAACGAGGTGGCGTTGCAACGGAGTTGCGTTGCAGAACGCTACACCACCCCCCTGACACCGCTCGCGCCCCCGTCCCGGCGCGGTGACCGGCCCGCCGGTGTGAAGACCGGGGAAAGCGCGACCGTACGGACGGTGTCCCCCCCGGCAGGAGTTGCGGGAGCCGGGGAAGCCGCGGACCACAAGTGCCGCGCATTCGGGCCTTGCGCATCCTGAGCCTTGCGCCTCCCGGGCATCACGCACCCGGGCGACGCACTTCCCGAGCGGCACGCATCCCGGGCGCCGCGCACTCCGGGCGTCGCGCACCGGCAAGGCCGGTACGCCCCCGGGGCGGTGCGGACGCCCGCGTACCCGGCCGGTGTCCGTCCATGGCATGCGGGGCGTCCGTCCATGGCATGCGGGGCGCCCGTCCGCGGTGCGCGGGGCGCCCGTCCGCCGGGCGTGACGGCGCCTTGTCGGACGCGAAAAACCGCTCAGACGTTCTGGCCTTCACCCGTTTGTGAGGAAGGCCACCCTTTCCTGTGCGAGGAGGGCCGTCCCCTCCCGACGAGGCGGAGACCGCCCCTCGGTGACGCCGCATCACCCCCGGTGCTCCCGCCCCGGGAACGCCGTCCGGTGCGGTGGCGGTTTTTCGTGGCTCCGGCCGGGATTTTTGGCCGGGACTGCGGTGGCGCGAGGTCCCGGGACCCGACTCCTTCCCTTGCCTCACCTGCCCTTCGGGCCCCTCGGGCGCGTTCGGCGGGCCGCGCCCCGATGGGCTGTGCCGTCCCCGCCCACGGAAGATCCTCACCCGTTCCGGTGGTGCCCGGCGGGGGGTGTGCGGCGGTGTTCGACCCGGTGGGGCAGGGCCCCCGGGCGACCGGTTTCGGGGCCTTCCCGAAGGGGTCGAGCATGGTCGTTTCTGCGCGTGTAGCGCGGCTCTGACCTGCGGTTTTCGGTTTGAGCTGGGAGCTCTTGAGAATGCCGACGGTATCAATGAGTCTGTGACCGAAAGTCAGGCTGGCCCTACGGAAGAGGTAGAGCCAGCTATCCCTAAACAGCCGGGCGGCTGACCAAGCCGTACGGCACTCTCGAACGGGGGTACGAGAGCATGGATGTCGGTGTCCTCTCCGGCATGGTGAACGAACTCATTCGTGACCACCGGATACCCGGAGCCCAGCTGTCCGTGTACAGCGACGGCACTCTGTGGGAGGTGTGCACCGGCGTCGAGCGGATCGGCTCCGACGTACCGGTGTCCGTGAAGTCCCGCTTCGCCTACGGCTCGGTGAGCAAGATCTTCACGGCCGCGCTCGTCATGCAGCTGGTCGAGGAGGGGGAGGTCGAACTCGACACCCCCGTCATGGAAGTCCTCGCGGACGTCGCGGGGCACACGGCGGTTCCCGCGGACCACCCGATGCACCAGGTGACACTCCGCCAGCTGCTGAGCCACACCGCCGGGCTCGTCTCCGACTACGAGGGCGCTCCCCTGCGCTCCCCGTCCCTGCGCCGCTACTTCGAGTCCGTCGTGCGCGACGGGCACTTCGGCGTGCCGGGCACCGCCTTCTCCTACTCGAACACCGGCTACGCCGTGGCGGCGTACGTCGTCGAGGCGCTCACCGGGCAGAGCTGGTGGGACTCGCTGGAGTCGTACCTGGCGCACCCGACCGGGCTGGACCTCGCGTTCGTCGAGGACCCGCGCCCCGGCCGCGGCCCGGGCGCCACCGTGAGCGGCCACGCCGTGAACGCGCGCACCGGCCGCACCGAGCCCGTGGACTTCTACTGCGAGTCGACCCTGGCCGCGGCCGGAGGCATCGCGGGCAGCGCCACCGACCTGGTGCGCTTCGGCCGCGCGTTCCTCGGCGAGGGCCACGAGGCCCTGGACGCCGACATCGCCGACCCCGACGTGCTGGCCGTGATGGGCCACGCCGTGCCGGCCGCCGAACCGTTCGGCCTGGCGGCGGGCTGGGGCGCCGGCTGGGGCCTGTACCCCGCCGGGGAGAGCCTGTGGCTCGGCCACGACGGCACCCTCGACGGCGGCTCCTGCAACGTCCGCGTCGACCAGGCCAGCGGCACCGCCCTGGCCTTCACCACCAACTCCACCACCGGTCTGGCCGCCTGGTTCGACCTCGTCGGCGAGCTGGACCGCACCTTCGGCCTGCGCGTCGGCCACTACGAGCAGCCCGCTCCCGCGGGCCGTCCGTGCGACGAGGCCGCCGCGCTCGCCGGCGAGTTCGTCAACGGCGAGCTCGCCATCCGCGTGTCCCACGAGGGCGACGGCGGCAGGCTGCGCCTGGACGCGGACAACGGTGTCTCCGGGGTGCTCACCGTCGGCTCCGACCTCATCTTCAGCGTGCGCGCCGCGGACCAGGGCGACGTGCTGTTCAGCGGCCGCTTCCTCAGCTCCGGGAAGGGCCGTCCGGCCGACCTGATGCAGTACAACGGCCGGACCCTGCGCCGGGCGGCGCGCAAGATCTGCCAGGCCGCCTGACCTCCGGCCGCCGCCCTCCCTCACCTCTTCCTCCCCTCCAGTTCCCTCCTCGTGCCGCCGGCCCGGCCGGCGGCACGGCCCTGCCCTCCCCCCTCACGTGGAGCCGCACCGGCGTGCGGTTCCTCGGCTCGCGCCGGACCGATACCGCGGCGCGTGCAGCTCTCGAAGGAGTAGCAACCGTGGTTTCTGCCCAGCCCGCGGAGAACCGGACGCTCCCGGCGTTGTTCGGTGCACAGGTGGCCCGCCGTCCCGACGCGACCGCGCTGACGGCCGAATCGGGGTCCATGAGCTACGCCGAGCTGGACGCGCGCGTGGCGCGGGCGGCCGCCGTGCTGCACGACCGGGGGGTGCGGCGGGGGACGCCGGTCGGCGTGTGCCTGGAGCGCGGCACCGCGGTGATCGTGGCGATGCTCGCCGTCATGCGGGCGGGCGGCGTGTACGTGCCGCTGGACCCGGCGTACCCGGCGGAGCGGCTGCGCTACATGACCGACGACTCCGGGATCGGCCTGGTGATCACCCAGCCGTCCGTGGCCGAGCGGGTGCCGGACGGCCCGCGGCGGCTGCTCCTGGCGGAGCTGGACGACACGGCGACGGCCGGCGCGCCCGCCGTGGAGCTGGGCCCCGACGACGCCGCGTACATGATCTACACCTCGGGTTCCACCGGCCGCCCCAAGGGCGTCGTCGTCACCCACCGCGGCATCGCCGACCTGGCCCGCACGCAGCGGGAGCGGATGGAGGTCACGCCCGACTCGCGGGTGCTGCAGTTCGCCTCGCCCAGCTTCGACGCGGCCGTCTTCGAGGTCACCAAGTCGCTGCTGAACGGCGCCGCCCTCGTCGTGCTCGACCGCGGCGGCCTGGCCGGCGCCGAACTGGCGCGCGCCATGCGGGACTTCGAGGTCACCCACGCGACGCTGCCGCCCGCCGTGCTGCCCACCATGGACCCCGAGGAGCTGCCCGGCCTCGCCGCCCTGATGGTGGCCGGCGAGGCGTGCCCGGGCGAGCTGGTCGACCTGTGGTCGCGCGGCCGCCGCATGTACAACGGCTACGGGCCGACCGAGGCCACCGTCTGCGCCACCATGAGCACCCCGATGAGCGGCAGCGGCATCCCGCCGCTGGGCACCTCCGTCGAGGGCACCGAGGTGTACGTCCTGGACGCGCGCCTGCGGCCGGTCCCGGCGGGCGCCACCGGCGAGCTGTACATCGCCGGCGAGGGCTTGGCCCGCGGCTACCGGGGCCGCCCCGACCTGACGGCGGAACGTTTCGTGGCCGACCCGTACGGCCCCGCCGGGACGCGCATGTACCGCACCGGCGACCTGGTGCGGCGCACCGAGGACGGCGGGCTGGAGTTCGCCGGCCGGGTCGACGACCAGGTCAAGCTGCGCGGATTCCGCATCGAGCTCGGCGAGATCGAGGCCGCCGCCATGCGGCTGCCCGGTGTCGCCCACGCCGTCGCCGTGGTCCGGGAGGACCGCCCGGGCGACCGCCGCCTGGTGGCGTACACCGTCCCGGACGACACGTCCGACGCGCCCGCGCCCGCCGCGGTCCGCGCCGCCCTGCGGCGCGAGCTGCCCGACTACATGGTGCCCTCGGCCGTCGTCACGCTGGACGCGCTGCCGCTCACCGTCAACGGCAAGATCGACCGCGCCGCGCTGCCCGAGCCGTCCCTCGGCGACCTGGTCGGGGAGTACGTCGCCCCCCGCGACGCCACCGAGGAGGCCGTCGCCGAGGTGTTCGCCGAGGTCCTCGGCGTGGCCCGGGTCGGCGTCCACGACGACTTCTTCGACCTCGGCGGCGACTCCATCCGCGCCGTCCACGCTCTGTCGCGCGTCGAGGCGCGGCTGGGCGTCAGGGCCGAGCGGCGCGCCCTGTTCGCCCACCCCACCGTCGCCCAGCTCGCCGCCGAGGGGCTGACCGCCGCCTCCGCCGACGACGGCATACCGCGCGCCGACCGCGACCGCCCGCTGCCGCTGTCCTCCGCGCAGCGCCGCCTGTGGTTCCTCGACCAGTACGAGGGCGGCTCCACCGAGTACTACACCGGCAGCGCCTACCGGCTGGCCGGCGCTCTCGACGTGCCGGCGCTGCGCACCGCCCTGCGCGGGCTGCTCGCCCGGCACGAGTCCCTGCGGACCACCTTCCACGAGGAGGGCGGCCACCCGGTCCAGCGGGTCCACGCCCCCGCCGACGCCCCGCTCGCCCTCGACGAGAAGGACCTGTCGGCCCTGTCCGGCGCCGACCGCGAGGAGGCGCTGGACGCGCTGCTGCTCGCCGAGGTGGAGAAGCCGTTCGACCTCACGGCCGGCCCGCTGCTGCGGGCGGTGCTGGTGCGCTTCGCCGACGACGACCACGTGCTGGTCCTGAGCACCCACCACATCGTCAGCGACGGCTGGTCGCTGGACGTGCTGACCCGGGACCTCGCCGCGCTCTACCGGGCCGCGACCGACCCGAAGGCCGCCGCACCGGCCGAACTCGCCGTGCAGTACGCGGACTTCGCCGCCTGGGAGCAAAGCGGCTGGGACCGCGCCGCCGCCGCGGACCGCTTCGCCTACTGGGAGCGGCAGCTGGACGAGGTGCAGCCGCTCGCGCTGCCCACCGACCGGCCGCGCCCCGAGGTCCGCACCACCAGGGGCGCGGTGCACCGCTTCGAGCTGACCGCCGCCGAGACCGAGGCCCTGAAGGAGCTGGGCCGCGGCCGGGGCGCGACCCTGTTCATGACGCTCACCGCGATGACCCAGCTGCTGCTGGCGACCGCGTCCGGCACCCGCGACGTCGCCCTCGGCGTCGCCTCGGCGGGCCGGGAGCACCAGCAGACCGACGACCTGGTCGGCTTCTTCGTCAACCCCGTCGTCATCCGCTCCCGGCCGCGCACCACGGACACCGTGGTGTCCTTCCTCGACGACGTGCGCACCACCGTGCGGGACGCCTTCGACCACGAGCTCCCCTTCGACCGGCTGGTCGAGGAACTGGTCACCGAGCGCGACCCCGGCCGCACCCCGCTGTTCCAGGCCATGATGGTGCTCCAGAACACCCTGCCCCAGCGGGTCGAGCTGCCCGGCCTCGACGTCTCCGAGGTGCTGCTCCCGCGCACCCGCTCGCTGTTCGACCTGGTCGTGGAGTACGAGGAGCGCGACGGCGCCCTGCGCGTCGCCCTGGAGTACAACACCGAGCTGTTCGAGGAGGCGTCGGCCCGGCGCCTCGGCGAGCGGCTGCGCCGCCTCGTCGCCGCCGCCACCGCGCAGCCGCGGCTGCCCCTCGCCGCCCTCGACCTGCTGTCGGCCGACGAGCGGGACCGGCTCGCGCAGTGGTCCGGCGACGCCCCGCGGGACACGGTGCCCGGCGTCCCCGAGCGGTTCGCGGAGATCGCCGCGAGGACGCCCGAGGCGACCGCCCTCGTCGGCACCGCCGAGGAGCTCACCTACGCCGAGCTCGACTCCCGCACCGACGACCTGGCCCGCCGGCTGCGCGCCGCGGGGGTGCGGGCCGAGACGCCGGTCGTCCTCGTCCTCGAGCGCGGCGTTCAGGTCGTGGTCTCCATGCTGGCCGTGCTGCGCGCGGGCGGCGCCTACGTCCCGGCGCACTCCGGGCACCCCGCGGAGCGGGTCCGGGCGCTGATCGAGCAGGCCGGAGCGGTCTGCGTGATCGCCGACGAGGCGTCGGCCGACCGGGTGCCGCAGGACACCGGGCTGCCCCTGATCGTCCTCGACGAGGGCGGCAGGCCGACCGCCGAGGGCCCGCGGGAGCCGCTCGACAGCACCGCCACCCGCCACCCCGACCAGCTCGCCTACCTGATGTTCACCTCGGGCTCCACCGGTACCCCGAAGGGCGTCGGCGTCACCCACGACGACATCACCCGGCTCGCCCTCGACAGCCGCTGGCGCGACGGCCGCCACGAGCGGACGCTGTTCCACTCCGCGCACGCCTTCGACGCGGCGACCTTCGAGATCTGGGTGCCGCTGCTGAACGGCGGCAGCGTGGTCGTCGCCCCGCCGGAGCACCTCGACGCGGAGGCGTTCGGCGCGCTGGTCGGCTCCCGCGGCGTCCAGTCGACGTTCGTCACCACCTCGCTGTTCAACCTGTACGCCAACCAGCTGCCGGAGTGCTTCTCCGGGATGCGCGCGGTGATCACCGGCGGCGAGGCCGCGAACATGCAGGCCGTCCGCAAGGTCGCCGACGCCTGCCCCGATCTGGTGATCTGCAACGGCTACGGCCCCACCGAGACCACCACCTTCGCCACCGTCCACGCCTACACGGCCGACGAGCGCGACGCGAAGACGCTGCCCATCGGCACCGGCCTCGACGACACCCGGACCCTGGTCCTCGACTCCTTCCTGCGGCCGGTTCCCGTCGGGGTCGTCGGCGAGCTGTACCTCGGCGGCGCCGGACTGGCCCGCGGCTACTGGGGGCGCCCCGACCTGACCGCGGAGCGGTTCGTCGCCCACCCGACCGCCCCCGGGGAGCGCCTCTACCGCACCGGCGACCTGGTGCGCTGGACGCCCCGGGGCGAACTGGACTACGTCGGCCGCGTCGACGCCCAGGTGAAGATCCGCGGCTTCCGCATCGAGCTCGGCGAGATCGAGGCCGCGCTGCTGCGGCTCCCGGAGATCGGCGAGGCGACGGTCGTGGTGCACGGCACCGAGGCCGGCGGCAAGCGGCTCATCGCCTACGTCGTGGCCGAGCGGGACCTGGACGGCCCCCTGGACGTCGAGGGCTGCCGGGCCCGGCTGGCCGAGCGGCTCCCCGAGTACATGGTCCCCGCGGCCCTGATCGTCCTCGACGCCATGCCGCTGAACAGCAACGGCAAGGTCGACCGGCGCGCCCTGCCCGCCCCCGCCGCCGAACTGACGGCCGGCGCCGCGTACGTCGCTCCGCGCGACGAGGTGGAGCGGACGCTGGCGGGGGTGTTCGCGTCGGTGCTGGGGGTCGAGCGGGTCGGTGTGCACGACAACTTCTTCGACCTGGGCGGCGACTCGATCCTGAGCATCCAGCTCGTCTCCCGCGCCCGCAAGGAGGGACTGGAACTCACCTCCAAGGACGTCTTCGTCCGGCAGACCGTCGCCGGCCTGGCGACCGTGGCCGTCCCCACCGGCGCCGGGCGGACCCTCGCCGAGCAGGGTGCGGTGACGGGTGAGGTGGTGGTGACGCCGATCGTGGACTGGTTCTTCGGTTCGCATCCGGTGGCGCCGCACCACTTCAACATGGCGGTTTTGCTGGAGGTGCGGGCGGGGTTCGACGCGGGTGTGCTGGCGGATGCGGTGGGTGTGCTGCTGGGGCAGCACGACATGCTGCGTCTGCGGGTGGTGGACGGGCGTCTGTCGGTGGCCGGTTTCGAGGACGCGGGCCGGGTGCTGGAGACGGTCGACGTGCGCGGCCTGTCGGGTGCGGAGCTGGATGCGGTGGTGCGGGAGCACTCGGTGCGGGTGCAGTCGTCGCTGGATCTGGCGGCCGGTCCGCTGGTGCGGGTGGTGTTCTTCGACGCGGGTGACGGCGGTGGGTCGCGGTTGCTGCTGGCGGCGCATCACCTGGTGGTGGACGGTGTGTCGTGGCGGGTGCTGCTGGAGGACCTGGACGCGGCGTGCCGGCGTGAGCCGCTGGGGCCGAAGACCACCTCCTTCCAGCAGTGGGCGCACCTGCTGACGACCGCCGCCGCCGAGGGCCGCTTCGACACGGAGACGTCGTACTGGACCGAGGCCACCGCGGGAGCCGGGGCCCGGATCCCGGTGGACGGTGAGGGTGCGAACCTGATGGGCGCCCAGCGGACGGTGCGGTCGGAGCTGTCGGCGGAGCTGACGCGCCGGCTGCTGCTGGACGTGCCGGGTGCGTACCGTACGCAGGTCAACGACGTGCTGCTCGCTGCTCTGGCGCGGGTGCTGTGCGGTTGGACGGGCGGGTCGCGGCTGCTGGTGGACCTGGAGGGCCACGGCCGTGAGGAGCTGTTCGACGGGGTGGACCTGTCGCGGACGGTGGGCTGGTTCACCACGATGTTCCCGGTCGCGCTGGAGGCGCACGAGGGCTGGGACGCGCAGATCAAGCACACCAAGGAGCTGCTGCGGGCGATCCCCAACCGTGGCCTGGGCTACGGCGCGCTGCGCCACCTGCGCGGCGAGCTGGGCTCCCTGCCCGACCCGAAGGTCAGCTTCAACTACCTCGGCCAGTTCGACCTGCGCACCGAGGGCGGCCTGTACGAGTCGATCGAGCTGAACCCCGGCGGCGAGTACGCGGCCGAGGAGGAGCGGGCGCACCTGCTGGACGTGGTGGGCCGGGTGGTCGACGGCCGTCTGGTGTTCGACTGGGCGTACGCGGAGGGCGTGCACGAGGAGTCGACGGTCGCGGGTCTGGCGGAGCGGTTCCTGGCCGAGCTGACGGAGCTGATCGGGCACTGCGTGGCGGAGGGCACCGGCGGGGCCACCCCGTCGGACTTCCCGCTGGCCAGGCTCACGCAGGCGGAGGTGGACCGGCTGGCCGGGGACGGGCGCGAGGTGGAGGACATCTACCCGCTCACCCCGATGCAGCAGGGCATGCTCTTCCACAGCCTGCTGGAACCCGACTCCTCCTCCTACTTCGAGCAGCTCATGTTCGTCCTCGACGGAGTCGACGACGTCCAGGGCTTCGCCCGCGCCTGGCAGCGGGTGGCCGACGCCACCCCCGTCCTGCGCACCTCCCTGGCCTGGGAGGACCTGGACGAGCCCGTCCAGCGGGTGCACCGCTCGGCCGCCTTCCCCGTCACGGTCGGTGACTGGCGGGGCCTGTCGGAGGACGAGCAGCGTGCGGCGCTGGAGGAGTTCACGGCCGAGGACGAGCGGCGGGGCATCGACCTGGCGGTGGCGCCGCTGTCGCGGGTGGCGCTGTTCCGGCTGTCGGAGACGCGGGTGCAGGTGGTGTGGACCTTCCACCACATCCTGCTGGACGGCTGGAGCCTGCCGCTGGTGATGGCCGACCTGTTCACCGCCTACCGCGGCGGGACGCTGCCGGTCCGTCCGGCGTTCCGGGAGTACCACGCCTGGCTGGCGCAGCAGGACACCCAGGCCGCCCACGCCTACTGGCGCGAGGTCCTGGCCGGCTACGACACCCCCGTACCCCTGCCCTACGACCGCACCCCCGACGACGTCCGCGCCGCGCGCTCCACCGCCCGGCTCGTCGACGACCTGAGCACCGAACTGTCCGACACCGTCCACGACTTCGCCAAGCGCCACCGGCTCACCGTCAACGCCGTGGTGCAGGCGGCCTGGGCGCTGCTGCTGTCGGCCCACTCGGGCCAGACGGACCTGGTCTTCGGCGCGACCACCTCCGGCCGGCCCACCGACCTGCCGGACGCCGAGTCGACCGTCGGCATCTTCATCAACACCCTGCCGGTGCGCGTCCGCATCACCCCCGACCAGCGGGTCGCCGACTGGCTCCAGGACATCCAGCTCCGCCAGACCGAGGCCCACGGCCGCGACTACCTGCCGCTGGCCCGGATCCAGGCGGAGGCCGGCCTCCCGGCGGACACCACCCTCTTCGACACCCTGGTCGTCTTCGAGAACTACCCCGTCGACGAGGACAGCGCCCGCGCCCACGGCCTGACCGTGGAGCCCGTCACCGCCAACGAGGCCACCAACTACCCGCTGATGCTGGTCGCCTACGACGGCGCCAGGATCGGCTTCCACCTGCGCTACGACCCGCGCCACTTCGACGCGGACACCGCCCGGCGGCTCCTGGACCGGCTGGTGCACCTGCTGACCGCGCTCGTCGCCGAGCCCGGGCGCCGGGTCGCCGCCGTGCCGCTGCTGACCCCGGCCGAGGAGCGGGCCGCCCTGACCGGCTCCGCGCGGCGGACCGCCGGGGCCGCCGGCACCATGGTCTCCCTCTTCGCCGAGCAGGCCGCGCGGCACCCGGAGCGCGTCGCGCTCCTCGGGGAGCACGAGCGGCTGACCTTCGCCGAGCTGGACGCCCGCTCCGACCGGGTCGCCCGCGCGCTGCGCGCCCAGGGCGTGCGGCGCGGCGAGTTCGTCGGCGTCTGCCTGGAGCGCGGCCCGTCGCAGGTCGTGTCCTACCTCGGCGTGATGAAGGCCGGCGCGGCCTACCTGCCGATGGACCCGACGTACCCGATCGACCGCCTCCAGTACATGGTCGACGACTCCGGCGTCCGCACCGTCGTCACCCAGCGCTCCCTCACCGGGACCATCCCCGGCACCGAGCGGCAGCTCCTGCTGGACGAGCTGACCGGCGACACCGTGGCGGACGGCGCCGCGCTGCCCGAGCCCGGCCTCGACGACGCCGCGTACATGATCTACACCTCCGGGTCCACCGGCCGCCCCAAGGGCGTCGTGGTCACCCACCGGGGCGTGGCCGACTTCGCCCGCACCCAGCTCCACCGGATGCGGGTCACCCCGGACTCGCGCACCCTGCAGTTCGCCTCGCCGAGCTTCGACGCCGCGGTCTTCGAGATCACCGCCTCCCTGCTGAACGGCGCCACCCTCGTCACCCCCTCCCGCGACAAGCTCGCCGGCGAGGAACTCGCCGAGGTCGTCCGGGACTTCGGGGTCACCCACGCGCTCCTGCCGCCCGCCGTCCTGCCCACCATGGACCCGCGGGAGGTGCCCGGCCTGGCCGTCCTGGCGACCGGCGGCGAGGCGCTGCCCGGCGAACTCGCCGACCGGTGGTCGCGGGACCGCATCCTGGTCAACGCCTACGGGCCGACCGAGACCACCGTGTGCGCCACCATGAGCGCCCCGCTGTCCGGCGCGGGCACCCCGCCGATCGGCACCGCCGTCGAGGGCACCCGGGTGTACGTCCTGGACGCCTTCCTGCGGCCGGTGCCCGCCGGGGTCACCGGTGAGCTGTACGTCGCGGGCGAGGGCCTGGCCCGCGGCTACTGGGGCCGCCCCGACCTGACCGCCGACCGGTTCGTCGCCGACCCCCACGGAGCGCCCGGCGACCGCATGTACCGCACCGGCGACCTGGTCCGCCGGCGCGCCGACGGCGAGCTGGAGTTCGTCGGCCGCGCCGACAACCAGGTGAAGATCCGCGGCTTCCGCGTCGAACTCGGCGAGATCGAGGCCGCGCTGCTCGCCCGGCCGGGCGTCCGGCAGGCCGTCGTCGCGGTCCGCGAGGACCGGCCCGGGTCCAAGCGGCTCGTCGCCTACGTCGTCCCCGAGGACGGCGCCGCCCCGGACGCCGCCGAGCTGCGCGCCGGCGTGGGCGAGGCCCTGCCCGCCCACATGGTCCCGGCGGCCGTCGTCACCCTGGACGCGATCCCGCTCACCGCCAACGGCAAGACCGACACCAAGGCGCTCCCGGACCCCGTCTGGGCCACGGAGGACGCCGCGTACGTCGCTCCGCGCGACGAGGTGGAGCGGACGCTGGCGGGGGTGTTCGCGTCGGTGCTGGGGGTCGAGCGGGTCGGTGTGCACGACAACTTCTTCGACCTGGGCGGCGACTCGATCCTGAGCATCCAGCTCGTCTCCCGCGCCCGCCGCGAGGGGATCCACCTCACCTCCAAGGACGTCTTCGCCCACCAGACCGTCGCCGGACTCGCCGCGGCCGCCGCCCCCGGAGAGGGCGCCGTACCGGCCGCCGAGCAGGGTGCGGTGACGGGTGAGGTGGTGGTGACGCCGATCGTGGACTGGTTCTTCGGTTCGCATCCGGTGGCGCCGCACCACTTCAACATGGCGGTTTTGCTGGAGGTGCGGGCGGGGTTCGACGCGGGTGTGCTGGCGGATGCGGTGGGTGTGCTGCTGGGGCAGCACGACATGCTGCGTCTGCGGGTGGTGGACGGGCGTCTGTCGGTGGCCGGTTTCGAGGACGCGGGCCGGGTGCTGGAGACGGTCGACGTGCGGGGCCTGTCGGGTGCGGAGCTGGATGCGGTGGTGCGGGAGCACTCGGTGCGGGTGCAGTCGTCGCTGGATCTGGCGGCCGGTCCGCTGGTGCGGGTGGTGTTCTTCGACGCGGGTGACGGCGGTGGGTCGCGGTTGTTGCTGGCGGCGCATCACCTGGTGGTGGACGGTGTGTCGTGGCGGGTGCTGCTGGAGGACCTGGACGCGGCGTGCCGGCGTGAGCCGCTGGGGCCGAAGACCACCTCCTTCCAGCAGTGGGCGGCCCGACTCGCCGAGCACACCGAGCAGGGCGGCTTCGACGCCGAACTGCCCTACTGGACCGCCCTGACCGAAGGCGTCCCCTCCGACGTCCCGGTGGACGGTGAGGGTGCGAACCTGATGGGTGCCCAGCGGACGGTGCGGTCGGAGCTGCCGGCGGAGCTGACGCGCCGGTTCCTCCAGGACGTGCCGGGTGCGTACCGTACGCAGGTCAACGACGTGCTGCTCGCTGCTCTGGCGCGGGTGCTGTGCGGTTGGGCCGGCGGGTCGCGGCTGCTGGTGGACCTGGAGGGCCACGGCCGTGAGGAGCTGTTCGACGGGGTGGACCTGTCGCGGACGGTGGGCTGGTTCACCACGATGTTCCCCGTCGCGCTGGAGGCGCACGAGGACTGGGACACGCAGATCAAGCACACCAAGGAGCTGCTGCGGGCGATCCCCAACCGTGGTCTGGGCTACGGCGCGCTGCGCCACCTGCGCGGCGAGCTGGGCTCCCTGCCCGACCCGAAGGTCAGCTTCAACTACCTCGGCCAGTTCGACACCTCGGCCGGTGAAGGCGGCCTCTTCGGCACCTCGCCCCTCGAACCCGGCGGCGAGTACGCGGCCGAGGAGGAGCGGGCGCACCTGCTGGACGTGGTGGGCCGGGTGGTCGACGGCCGGTTGGTGTTCGACTGGGCATACGCGGAGGGCGTGCACGAGGAGTCGACGGTCGCGGGTCTGGCGGAGCGGTTCCTGACCGAGCTGACGGAGCTGATCGGGCACTGCGTGGCGGAGGGCACCGGCGGGGCCACCCCGTCGGACTTCCCGCTGGCGACGCTCACGCAGGCGGAGGTGGACCGGCTGGCCGGGGACGGGCGCGAGGTGGAGGACATCTACCCGCTCACCCCGATGCAGCAGGGCATGCTCTTCCACAGCCTGCTCGAACCCGACTCCTCCTCCTACTTCGAGCAGACCCTCCTCGTCCTCGACGGGGTCACCGACGTCGAGGCACTCGCCCGTGCCTGGCAGCAGGTTGTGGACGCCACCCCCGTCCTGCGCACCACGCTGGCCTGGCAGGGCATCGCCGAACCGGTGCAGATCGTCCGGCGCGAAGCCGTCCTGCCCGTCACGGTCGGTGACTGGCGGGGGCTGTCGGAGGACGAGCAGCGTGCGGCGCTGGAGGAGTTCACGGCCGAGGACGAGCGGCGGGGCATCGACCTGGCGGTGGCGCCGCTGTCGCGGGTGGCGCTGTTCCGGCTGTCGGAGACGCGGGTGCAGGTGGTGTGGACCTTCCACCACATCCTGCTGGACGGCTGGAGCCTGCCGCTGGTGATGGCCGACCTGTTCACCGCCTACCGCGGCGGGACGCTGCCGGTCCGTCCGGCGTTCCGGGAGTACCACGCCTGGCTGGCGCAGCAGGACACCCAGGCCGCCCACGCCTACTGGCGGGAGGTCCTGGCCGGCTACGACACCCCCGTACCCCTGCCCTACGACCGCACCCCCGACGACGTCCGCGCCGCACGCGCCACCGAGCGCCAGGAACTCGACATCCCGGCCGGACTGTCGGACGCGGTGCTCGACTTCGCCAAGCGCCACCGGCTCACCGTCAACACGGTCGTCCAGGGCGCCTGGGCGCTGCTGCTGTCGGCGTACTCCGGCCGCACCGACCTGGTCTTCGGCGCGACCACCTCCGGCCGCCCCGCCGACCTGCCGGACGTCGAGTCGACCATCGGCATCTTCATCAACACCCTGCCGGTGCGCATCCAGGTCGATCCGGGGCAGAACGTCGCCGACTGGCTCCGGGGCATCCAGCTCCGGCAGACCGAGTCCCGGCGCCACGACTACCTCTCCCTGGCCCGGATCCAGGCGGAGGCCAACCTGCCGGCGGACACCACCCTCTTCGACAGCCTGGTGGTCTTCGAGAACTACCCGGTCGACGAGGACAGCGCCCGCGCCCACGGCCTGACCGTGGAGGCCGTCGACGCCAACGAGGCGACCAACTACCCGCTCACGCTCAGCGCCTACTCCGGCGACCGGGTCCGGGTGGTCCTCGGCTACGAGCCGAAGCACTTCGACGAGTCGACCGCCCGCGGCCTGCTGGACGACCTCGGCGACATCCTCCGGGCGATGGTCGACGGCGCCGACAGCCCCCTCGGCCGGATGCCGGCCAGGCGCGACCCCGCCCTGGCCGCCTTCCAGGACGGCGGCGCCTTCCAGGTGCCCGACGGCACGGTTCCCGAGCTGTTCGCCGCGCAGGCCGCGCGGCGGCCCGAGGCGGTCGCCGTCATCGGCGAGGACGGCCCGCTCACCTACGCCGAACTCGACGCCGAGACGGACCGCCTGGCCCGCGTGCTGCGCGAGCGGGGCGTCGGCCCCGAGTCCCGGGTGCTGCTGCTGATGCCGCGCTCCCCGCGGGTGGTCGTGGCGATGCTGGCGGTGCTGAAGGCGGGCGCGGCGTACGTCCCCGTGCACGCGGCGTTCCCCGCGGACCGGGTGGCGTGGCTGCTGGAGGACACCGGCGCCGCGGCGGTCGTCGCCGACACCTCGATGCTCGACCGGCTCGTCGACCCCCGGGTACCGGTGGTCACGTACGACGCGGCGGGCGACGCCGTCCCGGCCGACGACACCGCCGCGCTGCCGCAGGTGCCGGCCGACTCCGCCGCGTACGTGATGTTCACCTCCGGGTCCACCGGCACCCCCAAGGGCGTCACCGTCAGCCACCGCAGCATCGTGGCGCTGGCGTGGGACCGGCGCTGGCGGGGCGGGCACGAGCGGGTGCTGTTCCACTCGCCGCACGCCTTCGACGCCGCCACCTACGAGGTGTGGACGCCGCTGCTCGCGGGCGGCGCCGTCTCCGTCGCCCCGGTCGGCGACCTGACGGCCGAGACCATCCGCGCCCAGGCCGCCGAGCACGGCGTCACCGGGATGTTCCTGACCACCGCGCTGTTCAACCTCTTCGCCCAGCAGGACCCGGGGTGCTTCGGCGGACTGCGCGAGGTGTGGACGGGCGGCGAGGCGTCCCAGCCCGCGTCGTTCGCCCGGGTCGCCGAGGCGTGCCCCGGCACCACCGTCGTGCACGTCTACGGCCCCACCGAGGCGACCACCTTCGCCACCTGCACCCCGATCACCGCCGACGAGGCACGCGCGTCCGTGACGCCCATCGGGCGGCCGATGGACAACACCCGCGCCTACGTCCTGGACGCGCTGCTGCGGCCGGTGCCGGTCGGCGCGGCGGGCGAGCTGTACCTCGCGGGCGACGGCCTGGCCCGCTGCTACGAGAACCGGCCCGCGCTGACCGCCGAGCGGTTCGTCGCCGACCCGTTCTCCACCGGCGGGCGCCTCTACCGCACCGGCGACGTGGTGCGCTGGAACGCCGACGGGCGGATCGAGTTCATCGGCCGCGCCGACGGACAGGTCAAGATCCGCGGCTTCCGCATCGAGCTCGGCGAGATCGAGAACGCCCTCGCCGACTGCCCGGGCGTCGCCCGCGCCGCCGTGGCCGTCGTGGACTCGCCGTCCGGGGCCAAGCAGCTCGTCGGCCACCTCCTGCCCCAGGAGCCGGGGACGGTTCCCGACGCGGACGCCGTACGGACCAAGCTCGGCGGGATGCTCCCGGCGTACATGGTGCCGACGGTGCTGCTGCCCATCGACGCGCTGCCGCTGACGCCGAACGGCAAGGTGGACCGCCGGGCGCTGCCCGCACCCGACTGGTCCCGGCTGTCCGAGGAGAGCTACGAGGCCCCGGAGACCGTCACCGAGGAGGCGCTCGCCGAGATCTGGGCGGGCATCCTCGGGCTCGAACGGGTCGGCGTCCACGACAACTTCTTCGACATCGGCGGCGACTCGGTCCGCAGCATCCAGGTCGTCGGCGCCGTGGAGACCGCCCTCGGAGTGCGGATGCCGACCCGGGCGCTGTTCACCCACCAGACCCTGCGGGCCTTCGCGGAGGCCGTCGAGGAAGCCGTCTTCGCCGAACTCGGGGACGAGGACTGACCATGGCCCCCCTGCCGAACCACCACCCGCACCACTCGCACCAGCGCCGGAGGACTGCACGATGACCCTGGACCGGAAGGAACGGCTGAGGCAGGAGATGCTGCGCCGGCTGGCGGCGCAGCAGGCCCGCAAGGACCGCAACAGGATCACCCGTGCCCCCCGGGACGGCGAGCTGCCCCTGTCGTACGCCCAGCAGCGCCTGTGGTTCCTCGACCGGCTGGAGCCGGGGCGGGCGGACTACAACTCCGGCTTCTGCCTGGAGCTGCGCGGCGACCTCGACCCCGAGGCGCTGCGCCGCGCCTGCGCCGCGCTCGTCGTGCGGCACGAGGCGCTGCGCACCACCTTCCACGAGAAGGACGGCCAGGGCGTGCAGCGCGTCCGGCCGCCGCAGGAGGCCGAGGACGCGCTGCTCTTCGAGCTCACCGAGGCGGACGGCGAGGAGGCCCTGGACGCCCTGCTGGCCGAGCGCCACGGCCTGCCCTTCGACCTGGCCACCGGGCCGCTGCTGCGCGTCCACGCGGTGCGGGCCGGCGAGCGCCGGCACGTGCTGCTGGCGACGATGCACCACATCGTCACCGACGGCTGGTCCATGGGCGTGCTGCGCTCCGAGCTGGACGTGCTGTACCGGGCCGCGCTGGAGCGGCCCGACGCGCCCGTCGCCGAACTGCCCGGCGCCGCCGGCCTCGCCGAGCCGGCCGTGCAGTACGCGGACTACGCGGTGTGGCAGCGCGAACGGCTCAGCGGCGAGCGCTACGAGCGCTCCCTGGAGCACTGGCGGACCAAGCTGGCCGGGGCCGAACCGCTGGCCCTGCCCACCGACCGGCCGCGGCCCCCGGTGCGCGGCACCGGCGGCGGCTCCCACTTCTTCCACGTCCCGAAGGCCACCGCCGACGCGATGCGGCAGGCCGCCGCCGAGCAGGACGCCAACCTGTTCGCGGTGCTGGTCGCGGGGGCGCGGCTGGTGCTGTCCCGCTGGACCCGCTCGGAGGACGTGGTCCTCGGCACGGTCGTGGCCGGCCGGGACGACCCGCAGCTGCGCGACACGATCGGCTTCTTCGTCAACACCGTCGCGCTGCGCGGCCGGGTGGACGAGCGGCAGACCTTCGGGCAGCTCCTCGCCGGGGTCAAGGACGACGTGCTCGCCGACCTGGACCACGCCGAGGTGCCTTTCGACGCCGTCGTGGACGCCGTGCTGGACGAGCGGGACCCCTCCACGCCTCCGCTGGTGCAGGCCACGGTGATCCTCCAGAACCTCGACAGCGGGCAGCAGACCGGCCTCGGCGGGCTGGAGGTCGACACCCACCCGCTGCGGCGCGAGCACGCCGTCTTCGACCTGACCTTCGAGTTCCAGGAGACCGCCGACGGCCTGGACGCGCAGATCGAGTACGCCACCGAGCTGTTCGACGCGGGCACGGTCGAACTGCTCGCCCGCGACCTGTGCGCGGCACTGGCCGCGGCGGCCGACCCCCGGCCGCTGCGGGAGACCGAACCGCTCGGCGCCGACGGCCGCGCGCGGGCGCTCGACGCCGGCCGGGGCGCGGCGGGCCCGGCTCCGCGCACCCTCGGCGAACTCCTCGACGAGCAGGCCGCGCGCCACCCCGGCGAGGTCGCCGTCGTCTCCGACCGCGAGCGCCTGACCTTCGCCGAACTGACCGACCGGGCCGCCCGCTTCGCCGCGTACCTGCTGGGCCGCGGCCTGCGCCGCGGCGACTTCGTGGGCGTGTGCCTGGAGCGGGGCACCGACCAGGTGGCCGCGCTGCTCGGCGTCATGCGGGCGGGCGGCGTCTACCTGCCGCTGGACCCCGGCTATCCCGCCGAGCGCCTCGCGTACGTCGTGGAGGACTCGGGGGTGCGCACGGTCGTCACCGACAGCTCCGTCGCCGGGGTCCTGCCGGACGCGGTCGAGCCGATCCTGCTCGACCGGGTGCGCGACGAGGTCCTGGCCTGCGAGCCCGCGCCGCACCTCGCCACGGTCGAGGACGCCGCGTACATGATCTACACCTCCGGCTCCACCGGCCGCCCCAAGGGCGTGCTGGTCGGCCACCGCGGCATCGCGGCGCTGGCCGCCGCGCAGGGCTCCCGCATGGACGTGGGCCCGGGCGCGCGGATGCTGCAGTTCGCCTCGCCGGCCTTCGACGCGGCGATCGCCGAACTGACCGTGGCGCTCCTCAACGGCGCCACCTCCGTGGTGCTGCCCAGGGAGCAGCTCCACGGCGAGGGGCTCGTCCGGGCGCTCGACACGTACGGCGTCACCCACGTGACGCTGCCGCCGGCCCTGCTGCCCAGCCTCGACCCGCGGGACCTGCGCCCCCTGAAGGCGCTGCTGGTGGCCGGTGAGGCGACCTCCGGCGAACTGGTCGCGGAGTTCTCCGCGGGCCGCCGGATGTTCAACGCCTACGGGCCCACCGAGTCCACCGTGTGCGCCACCATGAGCGCCCCGCTGTCCGGCGCGGCCACCCCGCCGATCGGCACCGCCATCGAGGGCACCCGGGTGTACGTCCTGGACCGCTGGCTGCGGCCGGTCGGGCCCGGCGTGCCCGGCGAGCTGTACATCGCGGGCGACGGCCTGGCGCACGGCTACTGGCAGCGGGCCGCGCTGACCGCGGAGCGGTTCGTCGCCGACCCCTTCGGCCCGGCGGGCGCCCGCATGTACCGCAGCGGCGACGTGGTGCGCCGCCGCGCCGACGGCGAGCTGGAGTTCCTGGGCCGCTCCGACGGCCAGGTGAAGATCCGCGGCCACCGCGTCGAGCCCGGCGAGATCGAGGGCACCCTGCTGCGGCTGCCCGGTGTGGCGCAGGCCGTCGTCGACGTGCAGGGCCGCGGCGCCGACCGCAGGCTCGTCGCGTACGTCGTGCCGGCCGAGCCCGGCGGGGTGACCGTCGACGGCCTGCGCGAGGAGCTGTCCGCGCTCCTGCCGGAGTACCTGGTGCCGGCCGCCTTCTGCCTCCTCGACGCGGTCCCGCTGACCAGCAACGGCAAGGTGGACCGCAAGGCGCTGCCCGCCGTCGACTGGGCGGGCCAGTCCGGCGCGGGCCACGTCGCCCCCTCCACCCCCACCGAGACCGCGCTCGCCGGGATCTGGGCCGAGCTGCTCGGCCTGGAGGACCCGGGCGTGCACGACAACTTCTTCCGGGTCGGCGGCGACTCCATCGGCAGCGTCCGGATGCTGTCCCGGGCCGCCGACGTGCTCGGGGTGCGGCTGCCGCCGCGCAGCGTCTTCGACCGCCCGACGATCGCCGGGCTCGCCGCGCTGATCGACGCCGCCGCCGCAAAGGACCCGGACGCCGACCGGATCACGCCCGCACCGCGCGACGAGCCGCTGCCGCTGTCGTTCACGCAGCGCCGCCTGTGGTTCCTGGACGACTTCGAGCCGGGCGGCTCCGAGTACAACTCGGGCGGCGCGCTCAGGCTCACCGGCCCGCTGGACCGGACGGCGCTGCAGGCGGCACTGGACGCCCTGGTGCACCGGCACGAGTCGCTGCGCACCGTCTTCGTCTCGCGGGACGGCAGCCCGGTGCAGGTCGTCCGCCCGCCCGCGCCCGTGCCGCTGCCCTTCGAGGACCTGTCCGGCCGGTCCGGGCAGGAGCTCGACGCGCGCCTCGCCGCGGAGGTCCAGCGGCCCTTCGCGCTCGACGAGGGCCCGCTGCTGCGGCTGCTGCTCGTCGGGCTCGGCCCCGAGGAGCACGTGCTCCTCATGAGCATCCACCACATCGTCACCGACGCCTGGTCGACGTCGGTGATCACCCGGGAGCTCGGCTCCCTGTACGCGGCGGCGCTGTCCCACCCCGGTACGCCCGCCGGTGAGCTGCCCGCCCGCGCCGGGCTGCCCGAACTGCCGCTCCAGTACGCCGACTTCGCCGTGTGGCAGACCCGCAGGGAGTCCTCGGCGGCCTTCCGCGAGTCCCTGGAGCACTGGACGCGGCGGCTCGCCGGCGCCCAGCCGCTGGAGCTGCCCACCGACCGCCCCCGGCCCACCGTGCGCGGCACGGCCGGCGCGGTGCACGACTTCGCGGTCCCCGCCGACGTCCTGGAGGGGCTGCACCGGCTCGGCCGGGAGAACGGCGCCACGCTGTTCATGACGCTCACCGCCGCGGTCCGCCTCCTGCTGTCCCGGTGGACCGGGCAGGACGACATCACCGTCGGCACGGTCACCTCCGGCCGGGAGCGCGCCGAGCTGGAGAACATCGTCGGGTTCTTCGTCAACACCCTGGCGCTGCGCGGCCGCGTCGACGAGTCGGCGACCGTCGCCGAACTGCTCGCCGACGTCCGCGAGACCGTCCTGGAGGCGTTCGAGCACGCCGACGTGCCCTTCGACCGGGTGGTGGAGGCGGTGGCGCCCGAGCGCGACCCGTCGCGGCCCACGCTGGTCCAGGCGGTCGTGGCGCTGCAGAACGCGCCGGGCGAGGCCCCGCGCCTCGACGGCCTGTCCCTCACCGAGTACCCGCTGGTCCGCGAGCACTCCCTGTTCGACCTCAGCCTGGACTTCGGGGAGGTGGACGGCCGCCTGCTGGGCGCGCTGGAGTACAACACCGACCTGTTCGACCCCGGGACCGTCGCCCGCTTCGCCGACCAGCTCGCGCTGCTGCTGCGGCTGATGGCCGAGGACGGCGGCCGCGTCCTGCGCGACCTCGTCCCGCTGTCCGACGCCGCCCGCGGCGAGCTGCTGGCCGCCGCGTCCGGGCCCGCCCTCGACACGGGGCGCGACCACGTCCTGCACGGCCTGACCGAGGCCGCCGCCGCGCACCCGGAGCGGCCCGCGCTGACCGCGGGGGACACCACGCTGTCCTTCGCCGAACTCGACGCCCGCGTCAACCGGCTGGCCCGCCGGCTCGTCGCCGCCGGCGCCGGACCCGGCGACCGGATCGCCCTGGTCCTGCCGCGCACGGCGGACGCGGTGGCCGCCGTGTTCGCCGTGCTGCGGGCCGGCGCCGCCTACGTGCCCGTCGACCCGGCCTACCCCGACGAGCGGATCCGCTCGATCGTCGGCCAGGCCCGCCCGCACAGCGTCCTCACCGTCGAGCCGAGCGCGCCCGCGCTGCGCGAACTGCTCGGCCCCGACGTGGACGTGAGGTCCCTGGACGGGGACCTCGCCGCCGCCCTGGCCGAGGGCGACGGCTCGCCGCTCACCGACGCCGAGCGCATCCGGCCGCTCACCGACGCCCACCCCGCGTACGTGATGTACACCTCCGGCTCCACCGGCACCCCCAAGGGCGTCGTGATCACCCACGGCAACCTGCGGGCCATGGTCGAGGGCTACCGCGCGGTCGTGCTCGACGCGCTGCCGGACCCCGGGACGCCCCGGCGCGCCGCGCACATCGCCGCGTTCTCCTTCGACGCCTCCTGGGACCCCCTGGTGTGGCTGCTCAACGGCCACCACCTGCACGTGGTGGACGAGCGGACCCGGCTGGACGCCGAGGAGCTGTGCCGCGCCCTGCACGAGTGGCGCATCGACTACTTCGACGCGACCCCCTCGTACCTCACCCAGCTCGTCGCGGCCGGGCTGCTCGACGAGGACCGCCACCGCCCGCAGGTGGTCACCGTCGGCGCCGAGGCGCTCGACGAGGCCCTGCTCGCCCGGCTGCGCGCGGCCGGGGTGACCGCCGGGTACAACTTCTACGGCCCCACCGAGAACACCGTGAACAGCGTGTACTGGCCGATCCGGGACGGCGAGAAGCCGCTGATCGGCCGCCCCATGCCGGGGGTGCGGGCGCACGTGCTGGACGCCTCGCTGCGGCCGGTGCCCGTCGGGGTGCACGGCGAGCTGTACCTGGGCGGCGCGTGCGTGGCCCAGGGGTACGCCGGGCGGCCCGACCTGACGGCGGAACGCTTCGTCGCCGACCCCTTCGGCCCGGCCGGCAGCCGCCTCTACCGCACCGGCGACGTGGTCCGCTGGACGGCCGGCCACGAGCTGGAGTTCATCGGCCGCGCCGACAACCAGGTGAAGATCCGCGGCTTCCGCATCGAGCTCGGCGAGGTCGAGGCCGTCCTGGCCGCGGCCCCCGGGGTCCGGCACGCCGTCGCCGTCGTGCGCGAGGACTCGCCCGGCGTCCGGCGCCTGGTCGCCTACGTGGTGGCCGAGGGCGTCACCGCCCGCGAGGTCAGGGCGGCGGCCTCCGCGGCGCTGCCCGAGTACATGGTCCCCGCCGCCGTGGTGCTCCTCGACGAGCTCCCGCTCAACGCCAACGGCAAGCTGGACCGCGCGGCCCTGCCGCAGCCGTCCCACGACGCCCTCGCCGGCGCCGCCTACGTGGAGCCGCGCACCGCGACGGAACGCGCCCTCGCCGGCATCTGGGCCGAACTGCTCGGCGTGGAGCGCGTCGGCGTCGAGGACAACTTCTTCGAACTCGGCGGCGACTCCATCCTCAGCATCCAGCTGGTGTCCCGGGCCCGCAAGGCCGGTCTGGAGCTGACGTCGAAGGACGTGTTCGTCCGCCAGACCGTCGCCGGGCTCGCGGCCGGGCTCGACGCGGCCGGGGACTCGCCGTCGGGCGGGTCCCGCGGGACGGCGGCCGAGCAGGGCGCGGTGACCGGGGAGGTCCCGCTCACCCCCGTGCAGAGCTGGTTCCTCGACAGCCACCCCAAGGCGCCCGAGCACTTCGACATGACGCTGCTCGTCGAACTCGACGAGGCCGTCGACCTCGCCCTGATGCCGCGGGCCGTCGAGGCCCTCCTGGCGCAGCACGACATGCTCAGGCTGCGCGTCACGCGCGAGGACGGCGCGTGGCGGCAGCGGATCGCCCCGCACGGCGACGCGACGGGCTCCTGGCAGACCGTCGACGCCTCCGGGCTGGACGACGCCGCCCTCGACGCGGCGATCCACGAGCGGGCGCACCGCCCCCGGCCCGCCGGGCGGCTGGAGACCGGCCCGCTGTTCGAGGCGGTCGCCTTCGACAGCGGTACCGCCCGCCCCGTCCGGATGCTGCTGTCCGCCCACCACCTGGTGGTCGACGGGGTGACCTGGCGGGTGCTCCTGGAGGACCTGTCGACCGCCTACCAGCAGCTCGCCGCCGGCAAGCAGCCCGACCTGGGGGCCAAGTCGACCTCCTTCCCGCAGTGGGCGAACCGCCTGGCGGACTTCACCCGCGAGGGCGGCTTCGACGAGGAGGCCGGCCACTGGGCGGCCGTCCTGGACGGCGCGCCGGTCGAGGTGCCGCTGGACCACCCGGGCGGCGACAACACCGTCGCCTCCCAGGACACGGTCGTGTCGGCGCTGACCGAGGAGCACACCCGCCTGCTGCTCCAGCGGGTGCCCGGCGCCTTCCGCAGCCGCATCAACGACGTGCTGCTGGCCGCGCTCGGGCGCACCCTCCAGCAGTGGACCGGGTCCTCCCGGGTGCTGGTGGAGCTGGAGGGCCACGGCCGCGAGGAGCTGTTCGACGACGTCGACCTCTCCCGCACGGCCGGCTGGTTCACCACCGTCTACCCGGTCGCCCTGGACCTGCCCGGTGACGCGGACTGGCGCCGCACGGTCTCGGCCGTGAAGAAGCAGCTCCGCCGGGTGCCCCGCAACGGCATCGGCTTCGGCGCCCTCGCCCACCTGGGCACCGAGGAGCAGCGGGCCGGACTGAGGGACCTGCCGATGGTGCCGGTCTCCTTCAACTACCTGGGGCAGTTCGGCGGCCAGGACGGCGGGGACGGCTTCTACCGCCGGTTCCTGCCGAGCCCCGGCGGCGACCACGCGCCCGCCGAGCTGCGTACGAACATCCTGGACGTCACCGGCAGTGTGTCCGGGGATCGCCTGGAGTTCTCCTGGACGTACTCGGCGGCGCTGCACCGGCGTGAGACCGTCGAACGGCTCGCCCAGGGCTTCAGCGACGGCCTGCGCGAGATCGCGGAGGCCGCGGCACCGGGCAGGTAGACCGTCCGGCGAGCAGACCCCGCGGCGACCGGGCCCGCGGCAGACAGACCACCCACGGCAGGCACACCCCGCGGACAGCGGACGGGACACACGAAAGGAAACATCCCATGACCAACCCCTTCGAGGACGAGAACGCCACCTACCTGGTCCTGGTCAACGCCGAGGGCCAGCACTCCCTGTGGCCGTCCTTCGCCGAGGTGCCGGCCGGCTGGGAGACCGCCCTGGCCGAGACCTCCCGCGCCGAGGCCGTCGAGTACATCAACACCCACTGGACCGACATGCGGCCCAAGAGCCTCGTCGAGGCCATGGGCGCCTGAGCGGGCGCACACGAGGGGCGGGGCCCCGGCCGGACCACCGGCCGGGGCCCCGCCCCCTTTTCCGCGACCACACCCGTCGTGTCGCTACTCGCGCACGCCGATGGCCTCGACCGGTTTGGCCCGCAGGGCCAGCCGCACCGGGAGCATCGTCGCCACGATGCCGAGGACCACCGTGGCGCCGACCACCGACACGTAGATCAGCGGGGACCCGGCGGGCAGCGGACGGCCCAGGAACGCGACGCTCAGCGCCCCGAGCGGCAGCAGGGTCATCGCGGTGCCCAGCAGCACCGCGATCGCGCACATCAGCAGCGCCTCCCAGCGCAGGGTGCGCACCACCTGGCGGCGGGTCATGCCGATCAGCCGCATCAGGGCGAACTCGCGGGAGCGCGCCGCGGTCGCCACGACCAGGGTGTTGACGACGGCGATGGCGATGTAGGCCAGGATCAGCGCCAGACCGGTGAGGTTCACCCAGGCGGCCGTGGTCGCCTCCTCCCGCACCCCGGCGGAGAAGCCGCCGCGGTCCTGCACCGACAGCGAGGGGTGCGACCCGGCCAGCTTCCGCAGCTCGGCGCCGACCGCCTCGCGGTCGCCGCCGTCCCGGACCCGCACCAGCAGCTGCCCGGGGGAGCGGGCCGTGGTGTGCCCGGCCAGGACCTCCTGGGGGACGGTCATCTCGCCGAAGCCGATGCCGCGCTCGTACGTCGCCACCAGCTTCAGCTCGACGAGGGTGCCGTCGCCGAGGTACAGCGGGACCCGCTCGCCGACCGAGGTGCCCAGCAGGGTGGCCTGGGAGTCCTCCATGGCCAGGGTCCGGCCGCGCAGGTCCCCGATGTCGCCGTCGACGATCCCGAGGTCGATGGTCCGGGAGAGCTTCTCGGGGGTGACGCCGCGCAGCGAGAAGCCGGCGATCTCCTTGTCCTCGAAGACGGTGACGGACATGAAGCCCTTGGACGTGGACACCGCGGTCGCCACCTCCACGTCCTTCACCCCGCGGATCCGGTCGACGACCTGCGGCGCCAGGCCGCCCGAACCGCCGTCGCCCACCACGTAGTCGGCGCCCAGGCCCTCCGCGACCTGCCGGCCGGAGACCGCGGACAGGGTGGTCTGGGTGTAGACGAGGGTGACGCTGAAGCCGATGGCGAGCACCAGCGGCATGACCGCGGAGCTCAGCCGCCGCGCCGAGGTGAGGCTGTTGGAGGCGGCGAGGAAGCCGCTGACCCGGCTCGCCCGCAGCGGCAGGCCGATCACGGCGACCATGGCGCGGACCACCAGGGGCCCCAGCAGGGCGAGCCCGACCAGGCCGAGCAGCGCCGCGCCGCCGGCCCCGGCGGCACCGAGCTCGCTGCGCATCACCAGCGGCATCAGCGCCGCGAGGGTGCCGATGCCGAAGAGGAAGAGGCCGAGCAGCACGCGCCACACGGGCAGTCCGCGGCGCTCCACGGCCGCCTCGCCGAGCGCGTCGACGGGGTTGATGCGCGCGGGGCGGTACGCGGCGATCAGCCCGGCCAGGAGGGCGGTGCCGACGCCCAGGACCAGCGCCGCCACCATCGGCGCGGGGCCGATGACCAGGGGGAGGTCGTGGGGGATCGCGCCGAACCCGGCGAACAGGCCGCGCAGCAGTTCCGCGACGGCCACGCCGGGGACGCAGCCCAGGACGCCGGCGACGACCGCGACCAGCAGCGCCTCGCTCAGGACCAGCTTGTAGACCTGCCGCGGGGTGGAGCCGATGGCGCGCAGCACCGCGAACTCCCGGCGCCGCTGGTTGACGGAGAGCCCGAGGGTGCCCGCGACCACGAACATGGCGACGAAGGCCGCCATGCCGCCGAAGGAGGTGGCGACCAGCATGAGCAGCCCGCTGGAGGAGCCGATGTCGGGGAACTCCAGCATGCTCCGGTCGTTGCCGGTGTAGACGACGGTGCCGGGGACACCGTCCTCGACGCGGTCGGCCAGGTCGTCGGCGTCGGCACCGTCCTCGGCGAGCACGCCGACGGCGTCGAAGGAGCCGGGGTGGCCGGACAGCCGGGCGGCGGTGGCGTCGGCGAAGAACACCGCGCCCCGGCGCTCCAGCGCGGCCCCGCCGGCCGGCTCGGCGACGCCGGAGACCCGGTACTCGGCGGGTACGGCCTCCACGACGACGCGGACCCGGTCCCCGGTGCGCACACCGGCCGCCTCGGCGGTGGCGGAGTCCAGCACCACGTCGGTGGCGGACGCGGGCGCCTTGCCCTCGGTCAGCCGGAACGGGCCGAGGGCCGCGCTGTCCCAGCCGTGCCCGGACAGCGGCCGGGCACCCGGGCCCCCCAGGACGACGGCGAAGCTGTAGTCGCCGACGGCGCGCTCCACCCCGGGGACGCCGGCCACCGCGCGGACGGTGTCCGCCTTCAGCCGGGCCCGCTCGGGCAGCGTCTCCTGGACGGTGAAGTCGCCGCCGGGGATGCGCAGGGTCTGGTTGCCGCCGACCATCACCGCGGCGCCGGCGTAGCGTTCGGGCCGCACCGACGTCCGCATCCCCGACTCGACGAGGATGCCGGACGCGGCGAGCACCGCCGTACCGCAGAACAGCGCCACGAAGGCGCCGAGGAACGCCGCCTTGCGGGCGCGCAGGGTCTTCCACGCGATCTCGAGCACGGTCACCGGCCCCCGAGCCGCGCCATGCGTTCGGCGACGGTCTCGGCCGTCGGGGAGTCGAGCCGCTCGACGAGCCTGCCGTCGGCGAGGAAGAGCACGCTGTGCGCGTACGACGCGGCGACGGGGTCGTGGGTGACCATCAGCACGGTCTGCCCGAGCTCGTGGACCAGCTCCTGGAAGAGCCGCAGCACCTCCTTGCCGGTGTGGGAGTCCAGGGCGCCGGTCGGCTCGTCGGCCATGATGACGTCGGGCCGGCTGATCAGCGCCCGGGCGATCGCCACCCGCTGCTGCTGGCCGCCGGAGAGCTCGGACGGGCGGCGGCGCAGGCGGCCGGTCAGCCCGACGCGCTCGGTGATCTCCTCCAGCCAGGCGCGGTCCAGGGAGGCGCCGCTGAGCCGCAGCGGCATGGTGATGTTGTCCTGCACGCTCAGCGAGGGCAGCAGGTTGTACGCCTGGAACACGAACCCGATGCGGTCCCGCCGCAGCCCGGTCAGCTCGGTCTCGCCCATGCCGGACAGCGAGACGCCGCCGAGCCGGACCTCGCCCCCGCTGGGGCGGTCCAGTCCGGCGGCGCAGTGCAGGAATGTGCTCTTCCCGGAACCGGACGGGCCCATTACCGCAGTGAAGCTGCCCCGTGCAAGTTCTACGGAAATACCCCGAAGAGCTTGCACCGAATTTTCTTTGGAGCCATAGTTTTTGGTTACGTCACGCAGGACCAGTGCAGGTGCGTCGGGTGCGCTGTAATTCATGGAAACGCCGGACAAGAGGAAACCCCCGCTCAGAATGACGCCGGGAAGCTATCACGAGGCCGCGAAGCCCGACAACGGAGAGCCGGATACACCCGAAAAGGTGCACCCAGATATACCCGGGAAGCAGAACGCCGTCTCGATACTGAGAGAAAAGGTCCACGAGGCGCGGCCCGAGGTGCGCTACCTGATCGCCGCCGCACGTTCGGCCGCAGGCTCCTGGTTCGCGCTCCCCCTTCTCCTTTTCGCCTGCGTGCTCTCCGCGGTGGGGGTGCGCACCGATTTTGTTCCCACCGTGCTGGAGGGGGCCAGTAGGAAACGGGCCAGGGATCTGGACGCCAGCGTCTCCGTTTTCATGCGGAGGGAGATCCCGGTCCCCAAGGAGTTGGCGCCCGGCCCCCGGGAGGAAATGGCCCGGCTGCGGCGCGAGCTCGGCCGGTCCGTGGTCAACGCGCTGGCCGGGCTGCCGGCGGGGATCTTCGTCCTCGTGCCGATGCTCACCGCCGCCGTCGCCCTCACCCTGCCGCTGTGGTGGTGGCTGCTCCCGCCGTACGTCGTGCTCAGCCCCGCCCTCTTCGAGGTCCGCGACTGGCCCACCGCGCTCCTCACCCCCGTGGCGGCGGTCCCGCACCTGGCCCTCCTGGTGTACCTGGCCCCGCCGGTGGCGCTGCTGCACGCCCGGCTCCGGGTCCGCCACCTGACCGCGGCCGGCCGGGTGCGGCTCGCCCACCGGCTCGCCGAGGTCACCACCTCCCGGGCGGAGGCCCTGGAGGCGCACGCCGCCGAACTGCGCCGCATCGAACGCGCCCTGCACGACTCCACCCAGAACCGGCTGGTCGCCGTGCGGCTGCACCTGGGCATCATCGAACGCCTCATGGACGGAGACCCCGCCAAGGCCCGCGAGCTGATCGGGGTGACCCAGGCCGCGGCCGAGGAGGCCCTGGCGGAACTGCGGAACGTCGTGCGCAGCATCTACCCGCCCGTGCTCGCCGACCGCGGCCTGGCCGGCGCCGTCTCGGCCCTCGCCCTGCGCTGCCCCCTGCCGTGCGACCTGGAGATCGGCGAACTGACCCGCGCCCCCGCCGCGGTGGAGGTGGCCGCGTACCATGTCGTCGCCGAGACGCTCACCAACGCCGTCAAGTACAGCGGAGCCTCCCGGATCCGTGTGGCCGTGGGAACCGAGGGGCAGACCCTGTACGTCACTGTGACCGACGACGGCCGCGGTGGCGCCGACGAGACCCGCGGCAGCGGACTCGCCGGCATCAGGGGCCGGGTCGCGGCCTTCGACGGAACGACCGAGGTGTCCAGCCCGCCGGGCGGGCCCACGACCATCCGGGTGGAACTTCCATGCGCGTGCTGATCGTTGAGGACGACGCCCTGCTGCGGGCCGGGCTCGAACTGCTGCTGGCGACCGAGGGGATGACGGTCGTCAAGGCGGTGGACCGGGCCGACGGACTGCCCGCGCTCGTGGAGTCCCTGACGCCCGACGTGGTGGTGCTCGACGTGCGGCTGCCCCCGACCTACCGCGACGAGGGCCTGCGGGCCGCCGCCGAACTCCGCCGCGAACGCCCCGGGTTCCCGGTGCTGGTGCTGTCCGCGCACGTGGAGGACAACTACGCGACGGAACTCCTCGGCGACGACGCGAGCGGGATCGGCTACCTGCTGAAGGACCGGGTGGGCCACGTCGCCGAGTTCATGTCGGCACTGCACCGCGTCCACTCGGGCGGCACCGTCATGGACCCCGAGGTGATATCCCAGCTCCTCGGCCGGCGCCGCACCCACGACCCGCTCGACCAGCTCACCCCGCGCGAGCGCGAGGTCCTCGGCCTGATGGCGGAGGGCCACGACAACGGGCGGATCTGCGAACTGCTGGGCCTGTCGGCACCGGCGGTGAGCAAGCACATCAAGAACATCTTCACCAAGCTGGGTCTCCCCGCCTCGGGGACCGGCCACCGCCGGGTCCTGGCGGTCCTGGCCTTCCTCAACCGGTAGGCGGGCCGGGCCGGCGGCCGGGGCCTCAGACCGCGGCCACCAGCGCGCGCACCGCCTCCTCCCGGGACAGGCGCTCGCCCTCCGCGCGCACCCGGCGGAACTCCTCCGCGCCCAGCCGCGCGGTCAGCTCCCCGTCCAGGGCCCGCACCTCGGGGCTCCCCAGGTCCGCCAGGCCCCGCAGCGCCGTCGCCGTGCCGAGCAGCCGCGCCGCCCGCTCCGGTCCGCCCTCGTGCAGGGTGACCACCGCCAGCAGCTCGGCGACGGTGGCCAGCACCCACATGTCGTTGAGCGGCAGCGCCAGCCGCAGCGCCCCGGCCGCCGCCGACCGGGCCGCGGCGACGTCCCCCGCGTCCTGCGACAGCTCCAGCGCCGCGGTGCGCCGCAGCACCTCGATGTGCAGGTACTCCTTGTCGATGAGCGTGTCGTCGAGCAGCCGCCGCGCCCGTTCGAGCCGGGCGGAGGCGATGGACGGCTGCCCGCGCCGGGTGGCCAGCTCGGCCAGGCCGGCGGCCACGAGCACCTCGTACTCGGGCATGGTGCGCCGCGGACCGCGCAGCACGCTGCGGAAGCTCACCTCCGCCGCGTTGTACTCCCCGGAGCGCAGCTGCTCGAAGCCGAGCCGCACCCGGATCTGCGCGATGTCGTCGGCCGAGCCGACCGCCTCGATCGCGGCCTGCGCCTCGTGCAGCAGCGCCAGCGTCCCTCCGGTGTCCCCACGCAGCGAGGCGAACCGGGACAGCATGGAGGTGAGTTGGCCCGTGGACCACTGGTCGCCCAGCTCGCGGAACGACTCCAGCGCGGCCCGCAGGTGCCGTTCGCCCGCGCCGACGTCGCCCGCGGTCTCCGCCGCGAAACCGAGCGCGGCACGGCCCGAGGCCCGCGCCCAGGCGTCCGGGTGGGCGCAGGCCCGCCGGGCGCTGCGCTCCATCTCCTCGTGCTCGCCCGCGAGCTGCCAGCACTTGGGCTCCAGCAGGGCCAGCAGCGGGTGCTCGCCCATGGCGTCGCAGTCGCGGGCCCGCCGGGCCGCCTCGGCGACGCCCTGGTCGCGGCCGGCGCCGTCCGGGTCGCGGCCGGCGGGCGCGGGCAGCAGCAGCCGCAGCGCGGTGAACAGCGCCGCGGCCTTCTCCGGTACGCGCGCGCCGAACCGCATCAGCTCGGCGCACCGGCTGTTGGCCTCGGTGTACCGGCCCCGCATGACCCAGTACCAGCTCAGCGCCAGCCCCAGCCGGACCGCGGTGTCGACGTCCCCGCCGTCCACGGCCCGGCGCAGGGCCAGCAGCACGTTGTCGTGGTCGGCGTCGAGCCGGGCGATCCAGCGCGGCTGGCCCGCGCCGCGCAACTGCCCGGCGGCGTGCTCCGCGAGTTCGAGGAAGTGCCGGGTGCAGGCGGCCTCCGCCGACTCGCGCTCACCGGCCTCCGCGAGGCGCTCCGCGCAGTACGCCCGGGTGGTCTCGTGCATGCGGTAGCGCATCTCGCCGCCCTCGGTCTCCCACAGGTGCAGCAGGGACCTGTCGACCAGCGAGGACAGGACGTACGGCACGTCCTCCTCGGTCAGGCCCTCGCCCGCGCCGACGCCGACGGCGACGGCCGCGTCCTGGGTCACGCCGTTCCCCGCCGCGGAGAGCCGCCGGGCCAGGGCGCGCTCGGGTTCGGTCAGCAGCGCCCAGCTCCAGTCCATCGTGGCGCGCAGGGTGCGGTGCCGGGCGGCGGTGGTGCGGTTGCCGGCCGCCAGCAGCCGGAAGCGGTCGTCGAGGCGCTCGGTGATCTGCCGGAGGGACATCGAACGCAGCCGGGCGGCGGCGAGTTCGATCGCGAGCGGCAGCCCGTCGAGCTTGCGGCAGATCTCCACCACCTGCGCCGCGTTGGCCGGGGTGAGGGCGAAGCCGGGGCTCACCAGCGCGGCCCGGTCGCAGAAGAGCTGCACGGCGGTGGAGTGCTCGGCCTCGGCCTCCGAGGACGGCAGGTGCAGCGGGCCGACCCGGCACATCGCCTCACCGGTGATCATCAGCGGTTCGCGGCTGGTGGCGAGGAGCAGCAGCCTCGGGCAGGCGGCCAGCAACTCGGCGGCGAACCGGGAGACCTCCGTGATCAGGTGCTCGCAGTTGTCGAGGACCAGCAGGACGCGCCGGGCCGACAGGAAGGCGGTGAGCCGGTCGAACCGGCTGCGCCCGGAGTGGGACTGCTCCAGCAGGGGGGTGCCGGGGAGCCCGAGCGCCCGCGCGACCGCGTCGGGCAGGTCGTCGCCGGGGCGGAGCCCGGCGAGTTCGACCAGGCGCACCAGATCGGCGGTGTCCGAGTCGGCGCGGGAGGCGAACTCGGTGGCGAGCCGGGTCTTGCCGACCCCGCCCGGCCCGTACAGCGTGACCAGCCGGGAACCCCGCAGCGAGGTCGCCACCCGCTGCAACTCGCCGGCCCGGCCGACGAAGCGGGTGATGGGGCTGGGCAGGCCCGGCTTCCCGGCCGGCGCGGGCGTACCGGGCGACGACGCGGGCGCACCGGGCGACGGGGCGGGCGCCGCGGCCGGAGCACCGGGCCTGGCGCTCCGGGGCCGCGCACCGGCGGACCCGCCGGGCGCGTCGGCCGCACCCCGCCGGGCGCCGTCGGTCAGCGCCTCGGCGTGGAGGCGCCGCAGCTCGGCCGACGGCACGGCGCCCAGCTCGTCGGCGAGCGCGGCACGCAGCCGCTCGTACGCGGCGAGCGCCTCCGCCGGGCTGCCCGAGAGCTGGAGGGCGCGCATGAGGAGCCCGGTGGCGCGCTCCCGCAGGGGGTGCGCGGTGGTCAGGTCGTACAGCTCGGACAGGAGCTCCGGCGCGCGGCCCGGTTGCAGCCGGACCTCGATGTGGTCCTCGACGGCGGCGAGCCGCAGCTCCTCCAGCCGGGCGGCGGCGCGCCCGGCGAACCCGACGTCGGCGAACTCGGGCAGGACCGGCCCGCGCCAGAGCGACAGGGCCTCCCGGAGCACCGACGCGGCCTGCTCGGGGGTGCCCGCGCGCAGCAGCCGGCGGCCTTCCGCCGCGAGCCGTTCGAAGCGGTGCACGTCCACGTCCGAGGGGCCGACGGCCAGCGTGTAGCCGCCGGGCCCCGAGACCACGCCCACGTCGTCGTGGCCGGCCTGGTGCAGCGCGCGACGGGCCCGCGAGACCAGCCGGTGCAGTGCGTTGATCCCGCCGGCGGCCGGCGGCTCGTCCTCCCACAGGTCGGCGATGAGGGTGCCGGTGGGGACGAGCTCGGCCGGGGTGAGCGCGAGCCGGGCCAGGAGGAGGCCGACACGGCGACCGCCCGGCGGTATCGGCCGCCCGTCGCCGTCACGCAGTTCGAGTGGACCCAGAAGCAGTAAACGCACGCTCGCCACTCTCCCGGCACACCTCTCGCTCATTCGCGGGTCATCATGTCATGCGACCAGCTCCCTGGCCCCGCCGCCCACGTCGCACCGCTCGTCGCACTCGCGGCACCACGTGCGCGCCGGCTCCGTCGGCGAGTTCAGCATCAGGGCTCCCAGCGGGGTCACCTCGTGGCGCACCCGGCTGCCGTCCCTGGTCGTGGAGACCAGCCCCGAACTGCGCAGCACCGAGGCGTGCTCGCTGGCCGTGGTCACCGAGATGCGCAGCGCCGCGCTGAGCTCACTGGTCGACTGCGGCTGGGCGAGACGTTCCAGCACCGCCGCCCGGGTCCGCCCGAGCAGCTGCGGCAGCGGCCTGGTGGGCCGCTGCGCGTCCTTCACCAGCGCGGTGGTGGCCAGGCCGTGCGAACACACCGGGAACACCATGACGTTCACCGGCCGGGCCGCACGGTCCTGCCGGGTGTGCAACTGCGGGGCACCGCTGAGGAACACCGACGGCACCAGCTCCAGACCCTGCCCGTCGAGGAAGACCTCGCGGTCCGGGCCCTCGTCGACCGTCAGCCTGCCGGCCTCCCACTTGGCCCTGCACTGCAGCCGTTCGAGCGTCTCCGCGAGCCCCAGCCGGGCGACCATGTTCGAGTAGCGGTGGCGGGTCTCGTCGAGCATTTCCCGGATGCTCGTCTCGTACGGGGTGATGCACGCCTTGCGGAACTCGGCCAGCACGGCCAGCGCTCTTCGGGTCTCCTCCGACACCGCCGCGCCCCGGTCCGGGGCGCGGCGCGACAGCAGTAACGGCATCAGATCGTCGCCGAGGTGCAGCGCGTGCTGCAGGGCCGGGTGGCGCGACGGCCGCGCCGCCACCCAGGCACGTGCGTGCGCCACCCACCTGCCCACGCCCCTGCTCTGGCGCGCGGAGCGCTCCAGGTGGCCGAGGGCGTACAGCGCCTCCGCCTCGGGACAGGCCATGGGCGACATATGGGCTTTGGCGATGTCCTCGTGAGTGAAGTGCACGGTCAGCACGCATGTCCTCCTGCTCTGAGTCCGACGACCAATATGCCAACCGGGAGTGAACTCACCTGGTCCGACGGGCGTACGTGCGTACGGCCAACGGGAACAGTACGGCGAACAGGACAGCCATCCAGATCAAACTGGCCACCAGCGGACCCGACACGTCCCCGCCGAGGAGCAGGGCCCGGGTGGCGTCCACGAAGTGGCTGACCGGGTTGACGCCCACCCACCACTGAAGCCAGCCGGGCATCGTCTCGGGCGAGGCGAAGATGTTGCTGCCGAACGTCAGCGGGAGCACCAGGGCCATGGTGATGCCCGGAACCGCCTGCGGGCTCTGCGCGGCCATGCCGATCAGCACCGACAGCCAGCACATGGTGAGGCCGACGCCGATCGCCAGCAGCATCGCGAGCAGCACCTCGATCGGGCCCGTCTTCACCCGGAAGCCCATCGCGAAGGCCAGGCCGAGCAGGACGACCAGCGCCAGGGCGTAGCGCACCACGTCGCCGAGGACGGCGCCGACCAGCGGCGCGGAGCGCGCGATGGGCAGGCTGCGGAAGCGGTCGAACACGCCCTTGACGACGTCGGTGTTCAGGGCGAGCCCGGTGCCGGCGCTGGCGTAGAGGATGATCTGGATCATCAGTCCGGGCACCAGCGGCTGGAGGTACGCCTGCCAGTCGCCCGCGATCTCGCCGCCGAACAGCAGCGCGAACACCACGAGGAAGAGCACCGGCTGGATGATCGTGTCCACCAGGGTGGCGGGGGAGCGCAGGATGTAGCGGATGTTCCGGGCCGCCAGGGTGAGGCCGTGCCCGAGGCCGCGCATCGGCCCCACGCGCTCGATGGCTGCCGACTTGACGACGGCACTCATACCGCACTCCGTTCGGTGATCGGTTCGGTGGCGCCGTCGGTGTTTCCGGCGGCGGGCTTGCCGGTGAGGGAGAGGAAGACGTCGTCCAGGCTGGGCAGCCGCAGCGCGAGCTCGTCCACCGCGATGCCCGCCTCGTCCAGCCGCCGCACCAGCGCGGACAGCAGCACGGTGTCGTCGGCCAGGGTGCTGATCAGGCCGGTGTCCGTGTCGGCGGTCGGCGCGGCGTCGGTGAGCATCCCGAGGATGCGCACCACCTCCGGCACGTCCCGCAGGTCGGAGGGCCGCACCTGGAGGGTCTGGCCGCCGGTGCGCTTCTTCAGCTCGTCGGCCCGCCCCTCGGCGACCACCCGGCCCTGGTCGATGACCGTGATCCGGTCGGCGAGGCGGTCCGCCTCCTCCAGGTACTGGGTCGTCAGCAGCACGGACACGCCGTCGTTGGCCAGCTCCTGCACGACGTCCCACACCTCGTTGCGGCTGCGCGGGTCCAGGCCGGTGGTCGGCTCGTCCAGGTACAGCACCTCCGGCCGGCCCACCAGGCTGGTGGCCAGGTCGACCCGGCGGCGCATGCCGCCCGAGTACGTCTTGACGGGGCGCCCGCCGGCGTCGGTGAGCGAGAACCGCTCCAGCAGCTCGGCCGCGCGCGCCCGCGCCTCGGCCTTCGGCATCTCGAGCAGCCGGCCGACGAGGACGAGGTTCTCGAAACCGGTGAGCTCCTCGTCGACCGAGGCGTACTGCCCGGTCAGGCCGATCCGGCGGCGCACCGCGACCGGCTGGCGCAGCACGTCGTACCCGGCGACGACGGCCCGGCCCTCGTCGGGGCGCAGCAGGGTGGAGAGGATGCGCACGGTCGTGGTCTTGCCGGCGCCGTTGGGGCCGAGCACGCCGAGGATCGTGCCGGCGGGTACGGACAGGTCGACGCCTGCGAGCGCCGTGTGCGAGCCGTACCGTTTCACCAGGCCCTCTGCCTGGATCGCGAGTGTCATGGGGCCTCCTTGGGTCCGGGAAGGATCCTCCGGGAGGGCTCTGACAACGGGCCCACAACCCACTGACAGCGGTGTGACAACGCCGGGGGAGGGGCTTCGCGGGGGCCGGCGCGGCCGCCGGTCCCGTGCCCGGACGGGCCGGTTCCGGGCCCTGGTGGGCGCCGTCCGCGGGTACGGGTCGGGGCGGCGCACCGCTCCGGTACCCACGACGGTCCGGGGACATGCCCCACGCGGGCCCCCGGCCCCCGCCGGGCACCCGGCTCCGCTCCCGCACCGCCCGGTACGGCGGCCCGGACCCGCGCACGGCCGCCGTCCCGCGAAGGCCGCCCCGACTCGGGACCGGCCACCGCGCCCCGCCCCACCGCCCGGGACGGGCCCGTCACCCGAGGGGTGGGCGTCGCACGGGGACGAGTGCCGTACGGGGGAGGAGTGCCGTACGGGGAACGGGTGCCCTACGAGGAACGGGTCCGTCCCCGAAAGGCCGGTCCGTCCCCGAAGTCGGGTCCGTCACCGAAGGGCGTGTCCGTCCCTGCAAAAAGAATGTCCGAAAAGGTACTTCACCCAGGCGTCCATGTGTTCGAGATGCCGTAATGGCATACCCGCCGCCCCCGCGGGACGGTCAGGGGGTGCCGCCGCCCCGGCCGATTCCCTCCAGGAACCGCCGCTGGCCGTCCAGGAATCCGTCCGCGAAGAGCGAGCGGGGGGAGAACAGCGCGGTGAGCACGGTCCTGGCGCCCGACCGCTCGACGGACGGCCTGAGCAGCGAGTGGGTCGCGTCCCGGTGGTGCTCGACCGTCAACGCGCCACCGGGGCCCAGCACTTCGCGGTAGACGCGTTCCGTGTCGGCGACGTCCACGTTGAGGTCGCGGCCCGCGAGGACCAGCAGCACCGGTGTGCCGCGCAGCGCGCGCAGGTCCCGCGTGGCGTCGGCGGTGTGGTTCCTGGAGACGAAGCTCCAGCGGTCGGCGGTCATGCCGTCCGTGTCGCCGCGCACGGCCTCGACGTACTCCTCGAAGGTCGCCCGGCGCTCCAGCAGCCGGCGGACGGCGTCGCTCCGGGCGATCGCGGCCCGGGTGCGGGCCGCCGACGCGCCGTCGGCGCGCAGCTCGGCGAGGAGGTTGTAGCGGCCCTGCCGCAGCCAGTTGATCGCGGGCGAGACGGCGACGGCGAACCTCACCGGGGTCCTGGCCGCGATCTTCGGCAGGACCCAGCCCGCCTGGCTGGCACCCCACAGGCCGATGCGGTCGCCGTCGACGTCCGGGCGGGCGCGCGCCCAGGCGATGGCGGCGGCCGCCTCGTCGGCCCGGTCCTCCATGGACTGGTCGAGCCAGTCGCCCGGGGCGCCCGCGACACCGGGCTTGTCCCAGGACAGGGAGGCGTACCCGGCCCTGGCGTTCGCCTCCCACAGGGGCCGGTAGCCGCCGTCGTGGGTGGCGTCGACGGGGCCGTCGCCGTGGACGTACACCACCAGCCCGTGGCGCTCGCGGCCGTTCCTGGGGGTGGTCAGCACGCCGTTGAGGGTGTGGCCGCCGTGGCGGATCACCACCCGCCGCTCGTCCATGTCGTAGGAGTGCTGCCACAGCACCACGCCGACGAGGCCGGCGGCCGCCGACAGGACCACGGCGAGCAGCCACGCCGCGACGCGGAGCCCGCGTCGCCGGGGCCGGATCTTCGGACACATGGGACGACCACCTCTGCTCGATCCTGCACGGGAACGCGAACCCTCACCGCGCGAACTGCCGTCGCGCGAACCGCCTCCACGCAAACTATCATCGTGAAAACGATCGTAACCGATCTGATAGTTTCTGGTTCTCGAGAAGAAGGAGCACCGCATGGAGCGGGACACAGCATCCGGAGCCGGGCCGGTGGTGGTCGGGCGAGGACTCCCGGCGGGGGCCGAGCGGCGGGCGGCCGAGCTGTACTGGGAGGCCTTCGGCCGCAAACTCGGCCCCGCGCTGAACCCGCCGGACAAGGCGGTGCCCTTCATCGCCGCCCACCTCAACGCCGACCGCGCGGTCTGCGCGCTCCTCGACGGCAGGCTCGTCGGCCTCGCCGGCTACCAGCTCGGCGGGCGGGCCCTCACCGGGGGATCGGCCCTCGACGTGCTGCGTACGTACGGGCACCTCGCGGGACTGCCCCGGCTCCTGCTCCTCGCCCTGTTCGAACGCCACCCGACCCCGAGGCAGCTCGTCATGGACGGCATCGCCGTCGCCCCGGACATGCGGGGCCGCGGCATCGGAAGCCTGCTCGTCGAGGAAGTGGCCGCCGTCGCGGCGGAGCACGGCTGCCGGGAGGTCAGACTGGACGTGATCGACACCAATCCACGCGCCAGAGCCCTGTACGAACGGTGCGGCTTCACGGCCGTACGGACCGAGCGCACGCCCTACTTCCGCGGGCTGCTGGGGTTCGGTGCAGTGACCACCATGCGCCGCCCCGTCGCGGCGAACGGGCCGGGAGGGCCGAGCGCACCGTGAGCGACCACGTCGAGATCCCCACCCGCATGCTCGTCCACGCGCTGGTCCGGGAGGACGGCACGGTCGACGCGGACGAGCTGTACACCGTCGCCGCGACCCTCGGCATGAGCGACCAGCAGGTGCGGCTGTGCGTCAAACGCCTCGTGGCCGAGAACCGGTTCACCCACGAGGGCCGGGGCCGCAAGGCGGTCCTGCACGCCACCGAGGACACCGTGCGGGCCCTGGCGCCCAACGCGGACTTCCTGCGGCACGCGTTCCGCCAGGACGCCGGGCTCGCCCCCTGGGACGGCGTCTGGCACCTGGCCGCCTTCGCCGTACCCGAATCGGCGCGCACGGCCCGGGACGCCCTGCGCGAGACGCTCGTCCGCCTCGGCGGCGCCCCGCTCCAGGGCGGACTGTACGTCTGCGCCAACGCCTGGGAGCCGTACGTCGAGGACGCGGCCCACCGCCTCGGCGCCCACGACACCCTCACCCTCCTCAGCACGACCGACCTGCGCAGGGGCGACGTCCGGGAGCCCGCCGGACTCGCCCGCCGCCTGTGGCCCCTGGAGGAGGTCGCCGACCGCTACCACCGCCTCGCCCGCGTCGCCCGGCCCCGCCTCGACCGCCTCACCGGCCCCGCCGAACTCTCCCCGTCCGAACTGCTCACCATCACCGTGGAGTTGGCGGCCGAACTCACCCGCGCCATGGAGCCCGACCCGCTGCTGCCGCCCGAACTCCTGCCCCGCCCCTGGCCCGGTGCCCAGGCCAGGGAACTCGTCGCCCGGTGCTGGACCGCCCTGCGCGAACGCGACCACGGCGGGGCCCGCCCCGCCCTCTTCCGCCTCCACACCGACCTCGCCCGGGAAGCGGCGCACCGAGCCACGGGGTGAGCCGCCGGCAAGCGGCGCACCGGACCACGGGGTGAGCCGCCGGCAAGCGGCGCGAGCCGCTCCCGCCGGGCCGTTTCGGCCCGCCCGGCCTTGAAGCGGGTGCCCTTTGGGGTCGTCCCGCCCGGGCCGGCGGGGAGGGCCACTACTCCTCCGGCCGCTTCGATCACCTCCCGGTCGCCCGGCTCCCCGGAGCCGTCGAACTCGCACCGCACCACCGGGAACACCGCCTCGTCCACCCCGACGCGAGAGCCCCTAGACTCGGGAGCCACCCCGAGACGGAAGCCGCTCCCGAATCCCGACGGGTCACGGTCACGCCCGCCCTCCGAATCCCACCTCGCAGCGCCCCTTCGCATCCGGCACTCCGGCAGGCGCGGGCAGATCTCCCACACCCCTCCCCACAACCGGTGACGGAAGCCGTCGGAGCCGTACCGGAGATCCGGACGCAGGAAGAAGAGGAACGGAACCATGAGCGCGAACATCTCCGCCGCGCTGAACGAACTCGTGGCAGCCCTGACCGAGCACGCCGAGGTGATGTCCGGACAAGACGTCCCACCTCGGAGGGCCGTCGATGCCATCGAGCGGGTACGTGCCGCCGCGGCGCGCTACTCCGACGAGACCTTCGAGGCATCGGGCTGGAGCAGTCCGTTCTCCGACCTGTTCGAGGAGGACATGGAGGAGGACGCGGAGGGGGATATGGAGGAGGACACCGAGGAGGACACCGCGACCGGTGCCGGTCCGGTGCCCGAGTCCGCCGAGCGCATCAGCGTCACGGGCCGCTGGGACTTCGTCGTGGCGGACCGGGAAGCATGGTTCGCGCACGTCACCCGGAGGCTGGAGGACCTCGGCGCCACCGACTGCGCCGTGGAACTGGACAGCGCCGCCCAGGCTGCGCACGTGCTCCTCACCCACGACACCCCCTTCGAGGCGTACGCGCTCCACGGCCTGGTCGACGGCGATCAGCACTGGACCGTCGAGCAGATCCCCGGGGCGCCGTCCGAGAGGCCGCACGACGAGGAACGCCCCTGACCCGTCACCCGTTCCGGACGGGAACGCGCCCCGAGGAGGAGCCGGCTGCGACCCGGGCCATCTCGTCCGGGCCGACTTCCGCGACCGGCTCCGCCGCGCGGGACGCGGATTCACGGGGCGACCGACCGGCGGGTGCCCACCGGTTCGGAGCCCGGCCGCGGAGAGTCCTCTCCACCCGGGTGTTCTTCCCGCTCCGGCCGGAAGTCGCAGAGGCCCCGCCGTTCGCCGCGGCCCCGCCGATCGAAGGACGGCGACCGGGAACGCCCGGTCTCGGCAGTCCGACGACCGGCCGGCGCGCAACGGCACCGATCACCCCTGGTCCGGGCCCGCCCCGGAACCCTGCCCTCGCCCTCGTGCGAAACTCGCCGCAGGCGCGGGCGGCGCCGAACGCCAGGAACGGGGGTCCTTTCACATGACTGACGGCGCCATCCGGCGGCCCGCTCCCCAGCCCGACCGCCGCAGCACGGCCCTGCTGGTCTTCGCCACCGCCGAAACCGCGATCACGGCCGTGGTGTCGCTGTGCTGGCTGCTGCTGGCGCTCGCGATGTACATGGAGTCCTACGACCTCGACCCCAGCGCTCCCGGGCAGCCGCGAGGCCATGCGGAACTCGCGTACTCGGCCCTGGGGACACTCGCCTCACTGGCGGTCACGTGGTCGCTCCGCCTCGCCCCCCGGCGCGTCGTCCGCCATGCCGTCAACGGACTGATCGCGGTACGACTGGCCTTCGTCCTGCTCCTCACGGCCGTCCTCGCCGTGGACCTGCTCAACGGCTGACCCTTCCTCCGCAAGGGCCCGGGCGGGGACGGACACGGTTCCGGCCGTCCGGGAACACCCCCTTCCGAGGAGACCGGAGACATGCCCTACCTGCACACCGACGACCGGCTGAACGCCAGGGAAGAACCGACGCACTGCGAGCGGGAACTGATCGACGCCCTCGACGGCGTCCTCACCGATGCCGACCCGCCCGGCATCATCCGCGACGAGGCCCTCTGGTACCTCGGCACGGCACTCAGGGGAGAGAACAACCTGGAGATCACCGCATCCCTGACGTGGGACCGCGAAATCGCCCTCGGGCTTCTGCTGACCGGGCACTCCTTCACCATCGGTTGGGGCGGCGACCTGTGCGAAGCCCCGACCGCCGAGACGTTCACGGCGCACGGTGCCCCCGTCGCGCGGATGGCCGCGGCCGTCGAACGCGAGCTGTCACGCGACATCCTCGTGTCACGCCGCCGCCGCCTCTTCGCCGGCACGGCCGAGTTGCACATCCGCCACGGGGAGCACTGGATCGACCTGCTGCGCGGCGGCGTCCCATCCGACCCGGCGAGACTCGGTGCGAAACTGCGTGCGGTGACACTGCTGGCCGCGTGACGGCCACCGCCGGCGCGCCCCGGCCGGGCGATAGGAGACCACGCACGGCGGGGCGCGGGCGCACCACATCGGAGAGGAATCGGAATCGTGCTGGTGACGGCTCACGACGAACGCGACCTGGAGGTCTTCCTGTCGGTTCTCGGCGCGCACGTGGGACGGTCGGGGGCGACGACCACGATCGACCTCTACGCCGACGACGACCTCCCCGAGGAAGCGGAGGCGGCGTTCAGGGCCCTGAGGGACCGGGCCGACGCGGAACCCCATGAAGGAGAGCGGTCCTTCCCGCTGCGCAGGCTGCTGAACCGCCCCGATCCGTACATGGGCCGTGAGATCGACCTGACCGACGAGGCGGACCTGCGCCGGTTCGCCCTGCTGGCCCACCGCGTGATCCACTGCGAGTCCTGGTCGGGGAACCGCCAACTGCTGTCCGCCTCGGGGCCGTACACCCCGCTCTGGCTCGGCCTCGGCGACGGGGAAGCGCGGGGACTGGTCGACGCCGCGAGACGAGCCGGCGCGGGAACGCTGCGGATCGTCGACGCCGGCGACTGAGGGCGACGCCCGGCCCGTCCGTCTGCTTGCTCGTCCCTTCCCACCCATCCGTCCCACCGGCCTGTCTGCCGCCCGCCGTTCGCTCGGCCCCCGGGCCATACGGACACCCGCGCGGCCACGCGGCGAACCGACCACTCCGGCCACTTGACCGAGACCGCCGATTGACCCCGCCCTCCACTCGGCGGCCCGGGTTCCTCCCCATACGCAGCGCTGGGGTCGGCCTCGGCCTTTGGCGGTAAAGGGCCTCGGCTAGGGCTTTTCCCTGATCGCGGACACCGGAGACCGAGACGCGAGGGTCCAGCCGCCTTCGGTGTGTGCGTCGTGCGGCCCCGCGTTTTTGCGTCCGCCGTCCGCACGGCCGATTCCGCTGTGAGCAGCGTCTCGGGGCTTTCCTCGCGACTGCGTGCATGGACCGGCGAATCCCGGGTAAACGGGCGCCCCTCGATGTGATTGTGTGTCAGATCACAGCAACCATTGAGTGGTTGTGTCATACATGTGCGGAAATCTTCTCCCCCGCTTGTTCGTCTCCGATCGGTATCTTCACCGGCGCGTCACAGGAGTGACGCGGACAGTCACAAGAGACCGGGGAATCATGACGATTCACATACCCGCGCCACATGAGCGCGGGCGGCTTTGGACGGGGAGGAGCCTGCGCTGGATAGCGGGAGGCTTGTCCTTCGCCCTGGCCGTGACCCTGACGGAGGGCGTCGCGGCGGCCGATCCGCCGGAGGCTCCCGCGAAGCCGCGGGAGACGGCGGTCACGCAGGCCGCCGACATCGCCTCGGCCCGGGTGGCCGCGCGTCTGTCGGGCAAGCGCGTGGAGGCCCTCTCGGAGCGCACGGAGACGTCGACGACGTGGGTGAACAAGGACGGTTCACTGACGAGTGAGATCGTCGCGGGCCCCGTCCGGTTCACCGACAAGGCCACGGGCCAGTGGCGGGACGTCGACCTGGACATGGTCTCCGGTCCGGACGGTTCCGTCGCCCCGATCGCGCACCCCCAGGGACTGCGGCTCGCGGGGAAGTCCGCGCAGGCCCCCGCCAGGTCGCTGGCGGCCACCGGGCAGGCCAAGCCGGTCGACCTGGTCACCCTCGGCGACGGGGAGGAGCAGATCACCCTCCAGTGGAAGGGCGGCCTGCCCGCGCCGAAGCTGGAGGGCAACCGCGCCGAGTACGTCGACGCCGTGCCGGGCGCGGACGTGGTCGTCGAGGCGACGCGTACCGGGTTCGAGCAGTTCGTCGAGATCAAGCAGCGGCCGGCGACCGACGGCTACACCTACACGCTGCCGCTGAAGGCCAAGGGGCTGAAGGCCGTGCCGCAGGCGGACGGCGGCGTGCTGTTCACCGACGCCAAGGGCACCGAGCGGGCGCTGATGCCGGCGCCGGTGATGTGGGACGCCACCGTCGACCCGGTCTCCGGTGAGCACACCCGCAAGGTGCCGGTGGCGATGAAGGTCGTGCAGAAGGGCGCGACGATCGACCTGGTCGTCACCCCGGACGCGAAGTTCCTCGCCGACCCGGCCACCAAGTACCCGGTGACGGTCGACCCGTCGACCTCGTCGCTGGGCAACCTGTTCGACACCTACGTGCAGCAGGGCGTCACCTACGACACCTCCGCCGAGCAGGAACTGGACTTCGGCAACCCGGGGACGAAGAACGCCGACGGCACGCCCCGCATCGCCCAGACCTACATCACCTGGCGGACGGCGCCGTTCGCCGACGCGCTGGTCTCCAGCGCGAAGCTGTCGCTGTGGAACTTCCACTCGGGCAACTACACCGGCTCCTCCTGCCCGGCGCAGCCGTGGGAGGTGTGGACGGCGAACAACGCCACCACCGCCTCCCGGTGGACCAACCGCCCGGCGATGGTGACCCGGATGGCCACCTCCTCCGAGACGCGCGGCAACGCGAGCTGCTCCACGCAGCCGGACGGCTGGATCAACGCCGACGTGACCGACCTCGCCCAGCACTGGTCGAACAACAAGTGGTCCCAGGCCGGCATGGGCATCCGCGCCGCGGACGAGACGGTGACCGGGCAGTGGAAGCGGGTCAACTCCGCCAACGCCGCCGCCAACCCGCCCAAGCTGGTCGTCACCTACAACTACCGGCCGCGCACCGGCACCAAGCAGGAGGCCGGCCCGCCGTACTTCTCCTACGGCGGCGCCTACACGGTCAACACCGTGACGCCGACCCTGCGCGACACCTTCGTCGACCCCAACGGCGACAAGATCCAGGGCGCGTACCAGATCTTCGACACCGCCACGAACACCCAGGTCGGCGCCGTGCTGCGCTCGGCGTTCGTACCGTCGGGGCAGCCCGCCCCGGTCACGGTCCCGGCCGGCGTGCTGACCAACGGCAAGACGTACCAGTTCCGCACCAGCCCGTACGACGGCGTCCACTACAACCTGGGCTGGTCGGAGTGGAAGACCTTCACGGTCGACACCACCAACCCCTCCGCCCCGGCGCGCATCGTCTCGACGGACTACCCCACCGGCCAGTGGGTCAAGGGCGCGGGCCAGGCCGGCACGTTCACGGTGACCCCCAACGGCACCGACCACCACTGGCTGGAGTGGTCGCTGGACGGCGTGACCTGGACCAAGGTCGCCACCGGCGGCTCCACCGCCGCCAAGGCCATCAGCGTCACCCCGCCGAAGGACGGCAGCCACACCCTCCAGGTGCGTCAGGTCGACAAGGCCGACAACAAGTCCGAAGCGATCGAGTACCTCTTCCACGCCGGCCCCGGCGGCTTCGTCCAGCCCACCGAGGGCGAGCGCACCGCACGCCGCCTGCCCCTGGTCGCCGAGGCCGAAGCGGGCAAGTACGACGCGGTGTCCTTCTCCTGGCGCCGCTCCGAGGCCGACCCGTGGGTGAGGATCCCCGCCGGCGACGTCACCTCCGGCGGCACCCCGCTGACCGCGTGGCCCGTCCCCATGACCGGCGGCAAGAACGCCCCGCTGGTGTGGAACGCCACCGACACCGTCGACCCCGACGGCAGCGTGCAGATCAAGGCCGACTTCACCGGCCCCAACGGAGCCACCGGCGCCACCCTGCCCCTGACCGTCGTCGTCGACCGCAACGCCTCCGGCGCCGCCACCAGCGAGGTCGGTCCCGGTTCGGTCAACCTGCTGACCGGTGACTACACCCTCTCCGGCGCCGACGCCTCCGCCTTCGGCCTGTCCGTCAACCGGACCGCCTCCTCCCGTCTCCCCGACAAGGGCGCCAGGCAGGAAGGCCAAGTGGCGATCTTCGGCAAGGAGTGGGTGTCCGGCACCGAAGCCGAGATGACGGAATCCGACTTCTCGCACGTCCGCAGGGTCTCGGACACCGCGGTCGCGCTCGTCGACTCCGAAGGCGAGGAAACCCACTTCACCGCCAACGCGGCCAGGACGGCCTGGATCCCCGAGCCCGGGGCGGAGGACCTGACGCTCAAGGGCAGCACCACCGGCTCGTTCACGCTGTCGGACACCGAGGGCACGGTGACGGAGTTCACCAAGCCCGACGCCGCGGCGACCAGCTGGCAGGTGTCCAGCACGCTGCTGGACGGCCTGTCGAACTCCACCACCACCGTGGTCTCCGAGACGGTGACCGTCGACGGCAGGAAGCTGGCCCGGCCCAAGCGGATCATCGCCCCGACCTCCGCCGCGACCTCCGCCGCCTGCACCGCCGATCCGGCGACCAAGGGCTGCCGGGTGATGGAGTTCGTCTACGCGGCCACGACCACGGCCACCGCGGGCGCGTTCGGCGACTACGCGGGCCAGGTCAAGGAGATCCGCCTGTGGGCCACCGCCCCCGGCGCGACCGCGGCGACCTCCAGGACCGTGCAGACGTACGAGTACGACACCGAGGGCCGGCTGCGCCAGGCGTGGAACCCGCAGATCAGCCCTGCGCTGAAGACCGGATACGAATACGACGCGGCCGGCCGCGTCACCAAGCTCACCCCGCCCGGCGAACTGCCCTGGACGTTCACCTACGGCAAGGCCGGAAACGCCTCCACCGCCGGTGACGGCATGCTCCTCAAGGCGTCCCGCCCCGGTCTCCAGCAGGGCACGACCGGCACCGAGGCTGGCACCGCCGCCACCAGCGTCGTCTACGACGTCCCGCTGACCGGCACCACCGCCCCGTACCAGATGGGCGCCGCCGACGTGAAGGCGTGGGGCCAGACGGACGCGCCCACGGACGCGACCGCCGTCTTCCCCGCCGACGCCGTTCCCGCCTCGCACACGGGTGGCGACCTGACCGCGACCGACTACCGGCGAGCCAACATCACCTACCTCGGCGTGTCGGCCCGCAGCGTCAACACGGCGACGCCCGGCGGACACGTCTCCACCACGGAGTACGACCGCTTCGGCAACACCGTCCGCGAGCTCACCGCCGCCAACCGGGCCGTCGCGCTCGGCCTGACCGCCGACGACAGGGCCACCCAGGCCGGCCTCGGCATCGGTCAGCTCACCACCGCCGAGCGCGCCGACGCGCTCTCCACCAAGTCGCTCTACAACGAGACCGGCACCCGCGAGCTGGAGGAGTTCGGCCCGCTGCGCCGCAGCGAGCTGACCGCGGACCTGAAGTCGGGCACCACGACCCTCGTCCCGGCCGGCACGTCCGTGACCGCCCGGACCTGGACGGTCAACGAGTACGACGCGGGCCGCCCGACCGACGGCACGGCCAAGGTGAAGGACCAGGTCACCAAGGTCACCACCGGCGCCGAAGTGCGCGAGCACCCGTCGATCATGGGTGAGGCACGCATCACCCAGACGGTCTACGACTGGGTCAAGGGCCTGCCGGTCAAGACGGTCAAGGACCCGGGCGGCCTGGCGATCACCGAGACCACCGAGTACGACGCCCAGGGCCGTGTCACCAAGCAGCTCCTGCCCGGTGCCACCGGCACCGACGCCGCCACGCGGGTGACGACGTACTGGTCCGCCACCGGCACCGGCACCTGCCAGGGCCGTCCCGAGTGGGCCGACCTGGTGTGCTCCACCGGTCCCGCCGGCGCCATCACCAACGGCGGCAGCAACCCGGCACAACTGCCCACGACCACCACCGAGTACGACTGGTTCGGCAGCCCGGCGAAGGTCACGGAGACCGCCAACGGCGTCACCCGCACGACCACGACCACCTACGACAACGCCGGCCGCGTGGTGAAGACCGCGATGACCGGCGGCATCGGCCAGGCCGTCCCCGAGTCGACGACCGAGTACGACCCCGCCACCGGCCAGGCCGTCAAGACGGTCTCACCGACCGGCGGCACCATCACCAAGCAGTTCGACAAGCTCGGCCGCCTCGTCTCCTACACGGACGCCGACGGCGGTACGACCACCACCGAGTACGACCTGCTCGACCGGCCGGTCAAGACCACCGACACCACCCCGTCCACCGTCACCCACACCTACGACCACGCGGTCGAGCCGCGCGGCATGGCCACCAGCACCACCGACTCCGTCGCGGGCACCTTCAGGGCCACCTACGACGCCGACGGTTCCGTCAGCAGCGAGAAGCTGCCCGGCGGCTACACGGTCAAGCAGACCGAGGACACCACCGGTTCGGTGCTCGACCGCACCTACACGCGGGACAGCGACGGCACGGTCGTCTACTCCGACACCGTCACCGAGTCCGTCCACGGCCAGGTCACCAGCCACGCCGGCTGGTCCGACCAGACCTACCGCTACGACGCCACCGGCCGCCTGACCACCGTGGAGGACACCACCGACACGATCTGCACCAGGCGGACGTACGCCTTCGACAACCGCACCAACCGCACGTCGCTCACCAGCGCGGCCGGCGCTCCCGGTGCGGACTGCCCGACGACGGGAGGCACCGTCACCGGCCACGCCTACGACAGCGCCGACCGCCTCGTCGACACCGGCTACGTCTACGACGCCTTCGGCCGCACCACGTCGGTCCCGCAGAACGGCACGGTCGGCTACTACGCCAACGACCTGGTCCACCAGCAGACCGCCGACGGCAAGCGCCAGACCTGGCTGCTCGACGCCGCCCACCGCTTCCGTTCCTGGAAGGTCGAGACCGGCAGCGGCACCACGTGGACCCAGACGGCGTCCAAGCTCAACCACTACGACGGTGACAGCGACAGTCCCCGCTGGATCGTCGAGGACACCACCACCGGCGCGCTGACCCGCAACGTCGAGTCCGCCACCGGCGACCTCGCCGCCACCACGAGCAAGACCGGCGACACCGTCCTGCAACTCACCACCATCCACGGTGACATCGCCCTCCAGCTTCCGCTGGACGCCACCAAGGCACCCGTCGCCCTCGACACCGACGAGTACGGAAACCCCCGGGCCGGCCAGGCGGCCGTCCGCTACAACTGGCTCGGCGCCAAGCAGCGCTCCGCCGAGACCCTCACCGGCCTCACCCTCATGGGCGTCCGCCTCTACAACCCCACCACCGGACGCTTCCTGTCCATGGACCCGGTCCACGGCGGCGGCGACAACCGCTACGGCTACCCCGGCGACCCCGTCAACCAGTACGACCTCGACGGCAAAAGGTGGAGCTGGAAGCGAATCAAGAGGTTCGTCAAGAGGAACCGTGTAATCATCGCCTCCTTTACGGCTGGCTTTGCCTGTGGTGTCGTCACGGCCGGTATAGCTGCTGGCGCTTGTGGGGTAATTGCAGGCGGCCTCGCCGGGGCTGGTGCGAAATGGTACTGGAACCGTAAAGCGTCTCGTCGTGATATTGCCCTGGCAGGAGTCAAGGGGATGATGGGGTATGGAGGCGGTGGTTCCGCCATCGGTGCCCTGGGGCGGCATTTTGGCCGCAAAGCCCTCAGGCGCTGGGCTGTGAAGTACTATCCGTCTACGGGGCGCCATGTCTACCGCAAGCCGAACTCTCATAAAAGGAAGCCGTGGTGGCGTCGCTGGTAGTAAAATGATCCAAAATGGGAGGGTAAATGGGTCAGTTCGACCAGGGCAAGAACTCGTTGACGTTCTTCGCTCTCGGCTGCCTCGCGTTGACCGGAGGGGTCGCGGTGTCGCTCCTTTTTAGCAGGTCGGATGGGGCGCCGATTCTCGGCAGTGCTGCCGTCGTCTTCGCCGCCGCCTGGATTCTGGAGCGTCGAGCGGATTAATCTCTGGTTCGAGTGCGGTCACCACTGAAAGGGGTGACTGAACAGATAGAGGGGCGCGATCCGAGGGCACATTTTGGGTCGCGCCCCTCGGTGGGGTTTTCTGTGGAAAGTAAGGGGATTATCGCGGATCCGAGCGTCGGTCGAAAGGGAAGACTGAAATCGGCAGCGGCTCCACCTGGACTCAGACGGCGTCCAAGCTCAACCACTACGACGGTGACGGCGACAGTCCCCGCTGGATCGTCGAGGACACCGCCACCGGCGCGCTGACCCGCAACGTCGAGTCCGCCACCGGCGACCTCGCCGCCACCACGAGCAAGACCGGCGACACCGTCCTGCAGTTCACCACCATTCACGGTGACATCGCCCTCCAGCTCCCGCTGGACGCCACCAAGGCACCCGTCGCCCTCGACACCGACGAGTACGGAAACCCCCGCGCCGGCCAGGCGGCCGTCCGCTACAACTGGCTCGGCGCCAAGCAGCGCTCCACCGAGACCCTCACCGGCCTGACCCTCATGGGCGTCCGCCTCTACAACCCGGCCACGGGACGTTTCCTGTCCATGGACCCGGTCTACGGTGGAAACGCGAACGCCTACGAGTACGTCAACGGCGACCCGGTCAACCGCTACGACCTCGTCGGGCGCTGGAGCTGGGGCCGCAAGACCTGGCGCCGGTTCACGAACTCGCGGGTCGGCAAGTGGGCCTACAGGCACCGCAACCGGATCGCCCGCGGTGCGGGCCTCGCGGCCCTCGGGGTCTGCGTCGTCGCGAGCGCCGGCCTGTGTGCCGCCGCCTCGGTCGGCGCCTACGTCGCGGGTGAGATGGCCAAGAAGCGCCGGCAGCGCTGGAGCAAGCGCGGCATGGCCTTCAACGCCGTCACTCTGGGCATCGGCTTCAAGGTCGGTTACGTCACGCGCAACATCAAAGGGAAGAGGCGCTGGGGCAAGTACGCTTTCAACAGCTACTACACCGCCCCCGGCGCAGCCTGTTGGGTGACGAAGAGGTGCCCGTGACCAAGAGCCGTACAACGTTCCGCAACGGCGTGTACCCGTTCGCCGGGCTCTTCGTGATCGCCGTGGTGGGCCTCGCCTACCTCGACATGACGGCGGGCGCGCGGAGCGGCGGTGACCTCACGTTCTACACGCTCCTCTGTGCCGGGGCGGTGGCCTTGGCCTCCCGGTCCTTCATCTGGACGGCGGTCGTTGCCGACGAGCGGGGAGTGCAGGTCCGCAATCCGCTCAGGACCCAGCGGTTCGCCTGGCGGGAGATCCGGGGCTTCCGAGCCGAGGATCGCCTCGTGATCGAGCTGGCCGACAGCCGTGAGGTCCGTTGCTGGGCGGTCCAGCGCGCCAACATCGCCCGCATGCTGAAGCGCCGGAGTCACGCCGACGCCGTGGCCGAGGACCTCACGAACCTGCGTGAGCGGTATCTGGCCTGAGGAACCCGGGTCATGCCCTGATGGATGACCCGCACCCCACCACGACGGCCCCGGCAACTCCTGCCGGGGCCGTCGTGCGTCCGCCCGGCGGGGGGCAGGCGGGCCGGCCGGTCCTGCCGACTGCCGCTCCGGCGATCACCGGCTCCCGCCACAAGGCCCTGTCAGTCCGGGCGGNNNGNGNGNGGGGCGGGGGACGAGGACGGGTGGTCATGAGCAAGGCACCCACACGCCTCATCGCACGATTCCGACTCGCCGAAGCGGCCTTCGCGCCGTTCGACGAGCGCGGCTACGAGCAGACAACCACCGACGACATCGTCGAACACGCCGGCATCGGACGTACGACGTTCTCCCGGAACTACCGGTCCAAGGAAGCGATCATCTTCCCCGACCACGACCGGCTGCTCGAACTCATCAGGGATCGGCTGGCGACCTCAGCCACGGCACCGCCCTGGTGGCCGTGCCGGACGCGGTACGGCTGGTGCTGCTGCACTACCTCGGCGAAGGCGAGCTGGTCCGCAGACGATACGTGCTCACCAGCAAGGTGGCCGCCCTGTGGGACCGGAAGATCGCCAGTGTGGCGCGCTATCAGCGGCTGTTCCGGGAGTTCATCGCAGAGTGGATGGGCGCCCCCGACCGCCTCCGTCTCGCTGCGCGCCGAGCTGATGGCGGCCTTCGTCGTCGCGGCCCCACAACCACGTGCTGCGACACTGGCTGCGGGGCGAGTCCGCGGACCCGATCGACGAGGCGATGTGCGAGGTGCTCGCCCTGTTCCCGGCGTGCTCGGGAACCGACGGCGGCACCACCGTGATCGCCTTCCGTACCGACCAGGGTCTGGACGCGCTGCTCCCGTCCCTGAAGCGGCTCATCAAGGGCACCCCCACCCCCTGAGCCGCTCCGGTCAGAGGCCCGCCGCGCGATCCGGGACGTAGTTCTGCAGGTCGCGGGGCGGGCGCTCGTAGCGGTGGACGGTGGCCGCTCCGGCAGTTCGACCAGACCATTATCGACTGGGCCAAGGTGCCTGCCGACGAAGACGATCCAGGACTCGGCCGGTCTGGCCTTGACCACCATGCAGTACAACGCCCAGGGCCACGTCGTGAAGCAGCCGCTGCCCGGCGCCACCGGCACCGACGCAGCGACCCGGGTCACCACCCACTGGTCCGCGACCGGCACCGGCGCCTGCCAGGGCTACCCGGAGTGGGCCGACCTCGTGTGCAGCACCGGACCCGGCAGCGCGATCACGGGCGGCGGGACCACCCCGGCTCAGCTGCCCACAACTCCGGAGCGGCATCGGCAACGGGGTGCGGGGCGTCCAGGTAGAGCACGGTTCTAACGTCGTGCTTTCCTGAAGTGGGCTGTCCGACAGGCGGTCAGGTAAGCGAAAAGTGCCTCTGGTCAGCGAGAATGAAGATTGCTGAGGTACTTGTTCCCGCTCCTTTCGGAGGCAGTTTCCAGGTGAAGCAGCCTACCGGGTCCTACCCCCGTGTCCGTGTCCAGGATTCCGGGTCGAGGCCCGTCCACGGCCCTGACCGACCCCCTGAACAAGGCCACGACCTTCGCCCGGTCCCGGCCCTCCACCGGCGCGGACACCGCCAGCAACCGCGCGGTTTTCTGCACGTCCGGCGACTAGTCCGCGCGTCCCCCACCAGATCACTCACATACAGTCAATCAGCCTGAACCCAAGCATTTCGGATCAATAGGAGACCCGTGTGTCCAAGTCCTCTGCCGGCGTCGCGCTGATGTCGGTCGGTGCTGTGGCCATCGTGGCCGGAGCCCTCATGTACGTCCTTCCGGGCTCTGGCTTCCCCATCCTCATTCTGGGTGTAGTACTCACGACCGTAGGAGCTGCCCTACGGATCGCCCACAGCAGGTGAACAAGTGAGCGCGCCTTACTCGGCATAATGAGGACGCTTTCACTCGCTGAGCAAGGCCCGTCCCGGGACAAGCGCCGGGACGGGCCGCGACCTCCTGTTCGACCTGTGCACCACTGCCCATGGGGCAGGTCGGTCTTGCAGGGCTTACGCTCGCTCATGACGATCAGCCGAGCACACCCTGGCCGCCGGTTGGCCGGGATGCCGTCATGCCTCACTTCCAGGTGACGACAAATCATCCGCCCACCCATATACCACCACTGAAGACCGGATACGAGTACGGCGCGGGCCGCCCGACCGACGGCACGGCGAAGGTGAGGGACCAGATCGCCAAGATCACCACCGGCGTCGAAGTGGCACGGGGTGGCCTGCAGGGGGGCGGGGCTGCGTTGGGTGAACTTATGGTGGGCGAGCCCGTGATGGTGTCGGCCCGCCGACCCGGGCCTGGCACACATCCCCGGATCCGGCAGGCATCCCCGCGTTCGGGTCGACGTACCGAGTCCAGGGCGGCGTACCAAGTCCGGCGCACAGTCCCGAGTACGAGGCGATGTGCCGGATCCGGGTCGGCGGCGTCCCCGGCCGACCGGGCGACCGACTGGGCGGGCCGCGCGGCTCGCGGAGCCACGCGGCCCGTCCGTTCGACCTGTACGGGAACGGCGGCGAGGTCGTCGTCCCGTGCGGGCGCACGGTGGGGTGGGGTCGCCGGTCGGCGGCGGTCAGCTTCCCGTGGAGAGGCAGAACGGGTGGCCCGCGGGGTCCAGCAGGACCCTGCGCTCCTCGGGGTGCGGCTGGGTTGCCGGTTCCGTGGCGCCGAGGGCCAGCATCCGGGCGTGCGCGGCCTCCAGGTCGTCGACGCCCAGTTCCATGTGCGCCTGCTTGCCCTGGGAGGGGTCGGGCCAGGTCGGGCGCCGGTAGTCGGCCACCCGGATGAAGCCCAGCCCGGGTGAGCCGTCGCGGCCGAGGAGGACGAAGTCGTCGCTGGAGTAGATGACGGGCAGGTCGAGCGCCTCGCCGTAGAAGCGGGCCAGTTCGATCGGGTTCGGGCAGTCGAAGTCGACGGACAGCAGGCGGATCGCGGGTGCGGACACGGGCGCGGGTACGGACGTGGATGCGGATGCGGATGCGGATGCGGATGCGGGCGCGGATGCGGGTTCGGTGCTCATGGGCGGGACGCTACGACGGGACCAGGACAGTTCCGGTCCTGGTCATGGTGAACAATCCGGGATGTGACCAGCACCTCCGCCCGCCTGCTGCGCCTGGTCTCGCTGCTGTCCGCACGGCCGGTGTGGACCTGCCGCGAGCTGGCCGAACGGATGGCGGTCACCGACCGCACGATCCGGCGGGACGTCGCCAGGCTGCGGGAACTCGGCTACGGCATCGAGTCCGACCCCGGCCCGTGGGGCGGCTACCGCCTCGGCGGCGGGACCCGGGTGCCACCGCTGAGCCTCGACGACGAGGAGGCGCTCGCCGTGGCCGTCGCCCTGCGCGAGGCCGCGCTCAGCGGCGTCCTGGGCGGCGACCAGGCCGCGCTGTCGGCGCTGCTGAAACTGCGGCAGGTCCTGCCGTCCCGGATCGCGGAGCGGCTGGGCGAGATGGATTCCACCTTCGTCCACACGCCTCGGCCCGAGGGCCACCGGATGATCCCGCCCGGCGTGCTGCCGGAACTGGCCGCCGCCTGCCGCCGCGGCGAGCGCACCCGCCTGTCGTACCGGGACCACGCGGGGAAGGACACCGTCCGGGACGTCGACCCCTACCGTCTGGTGCACACGGGCCTGCGCTGGTACTTCGTCGCCCGGGACGTGGCGCGCGGCCAGTGGCGGACGTTCCGGGCCGACCGCGTGGTGCGGGTACGGCCCACCGGGCACCCGGTCGAACTCGTCGACCCGCCCGACCCGGCCCTCCTCGTCTCCCAGGGCATCGCCGGCGTCGTGTACCCGCTCTACACGACGATCCTGCTCCCGCACCCCGTGGACCGGGCGCTGAAGCTCGTCCCGCCGACGATCGGCACCCACCGCCCGGACGGCCCCGACGCGACCGTCGTCGAGATCGGCGGCAACGACGTCGACCAGCTCGTCACGTACCTCCTCGGCCTGGGCACCCCCCTACGGGTCCTGTCCCCGGACCCCGTACGGGAGGAACTGCTGCGCCGCACCCGGGAACTGTTCGAGGGCAATGGGAACGGCGACCGGCTCCCATAGGGGGCCGCCGTGCCGGGGCGCGGGCCGCGCTTCGACTGAGGCTTCCCCGCGGCCGGGGTCGGGGTCACCCGGAGACCGAGACCCGGGGTGCTCGGGGAAGCGACGCCAAGGGGGAGGGATTTGCGGGAAGCGGTACCCGATCACCCTGCCGGGCTCAGCGCGTGTCCGATGGAGGCGGGTGCGTGCCCCGCCCGGCGCGGCAACCACGCCGGGCGGACCGGGCGCGATGGTGACCAGGGGGGTTCCTCCTCGACCGCGTCTGCTACGGCGAGCCAGCGGGCGCCGGGCCCTCGGAAGGTCCGGCCCGCGACGGTCGCTCCAGGGGTGGTGCGCGGGCGGCGGCGCCCCGGCGCGGTGAACCCGGGGCTTCGCTGCACGGACCCGGGAGCCTCCGAACCCCGGCCGGACGGCTCCGCGAGGAATCCGCGTGCGCCGTGCGCGCCCCAGGTGTCCGGCGGGTGCACGCGAACCCTGCGCGGGACTCGCTCACCGCGCCGGACTCGGCGGGCACTGCCGGCGGGCGCGGGCCGCCAGACCGGGCGTGGAGGGACTGGGGCGGCGTCCACGACGGCAGCGACCCGCCTCGCCGGGCCGGGTGTGGCGGAACCCGCCGGGCCGGTGAGTGGGTGGACCCGTAGTCGGTACGGGCCGGGCGATACCGCGGCCGGCCGGGCGGGACCCGGGAGGGCGGGCCGGCCCGCCCGCCGCCCCGTCGGCGTCTCCGCGACGGGGCGGCGGACGGGCCCGCGGTCAGGAGGTGTGGGGGCAGTTGCCCCGGTACTCCTCGATCGTCGCGCTGGGCTGCGGCAGCGGGCACAGGAACTGCTCGTAGCGGGTGTCGTCGTCGATGAACCGCTTCAACCACGCGGTGCTGTACTTCGCGATCGTCGTGTTCGAGGACAACGGGGCGTTGTGCGTGGCGTTGTTCATCTCCAGGTACGCCCGGTCCAGCGAGGACGGCAGGCTGCCGTAGAACGGCTCCGCGTGGCTGGCCACCGGAGCGATGTTGTCGTTCTCCGCGCCGAAGATCATCGTCGGTGTACGGAGTTCCGGCCAGGTCTTGTCCTGGTGCCAGGGCATGAGGGGGACGGCGGCCTGGAGGGACGGGCGGGACTTCGCCGCCGCCAGGCTGCCCCCGCCGCCCATGGAATGGCCCATCACGCCGAGACGGGTGCTGTCCACCCGGGTCCGCAGGGAGCTGTCGCGCGTCAGGTGGTCGAGCGCGGCCAGGAGCTGACGGCCGCGGCTGTCGGGCTGGTCCTGTGGCGTGATCGTGTCGATGACGAACACGGCGAACCCCTGCGAGGCGAGCCGCGGGCCCAGCCAGGCTATCGACGACTGGGTGCCCATGTACCCCGGGCACACGCTGACGGCGCCGAACGTCCCGTCGCCGGTGGTCGTCGGGTAGTAGACCGTCCCTCCGCCGAAGCCGGTGACGGAGTCACGCGGGACGGTCGTCTGGGACACGGCGTACGGGCCGCGCTCCGCCTCGATGGAGGCTTCGGTCGGTGCGGGGCCGCGCTCGTACGGGTTGTCGGCGGCGTACGCGCTCGGCGCCGGTCCGAGACCGGCGAGCAGCGCGACCGCCGTGAGGACTCTGCCCGCGGTGCGGTGCGTGGCCCGGGGGCGTGGGAGGGGGAACTGGCGCATGACCAAGTCGTCCTGTCGTCGTGGAGGGGCCCGACTGGGGGGACGGATGGGTGGGGGGGCATCGTTATACCACCGGCCCCATAGGCCCCACGAGACCTCTGACGCCCCCATGTGCGGCGACTGGTCAGGCCGCCGCGCCGGCGGGAGAACTACGTGCGGGGTAATCCGACATGTCCTGTTCGGGCCGGGGTACGGGCTGCCGGGTACCGCCCGGGCCCCTCCGCCCGGCGGCCCCTCGACCGGTCACCGCTCCCCGCGCTGCTGCCGGACCCGCAGGGGCGGACGCGCGGCCCGCGGGGACGCCCGGCCGCGACGGGGTCGGGGCACACGCGCGACACCCCGTACCCGGCGCGCACACCGCAGCACCCGGCGCGTGCGGAGTCCGTCCGCCCCGGGCGGTCGCCGCCGAGCCGTACGGGAGTCGCGCGCCCAGGGTCGGGAGAAGCGCGGGGCGGATTCCTCCCGCTTCGCCCGCGACTTCGCGTTGGCCCCTCCCGGCTGGGACCGGCCGCGCCGGGGCGACACCCGGCTGCCACCCACCGCGACCGGTTCTCGGCCCGCAGTGGGCTTAGGGCCGCACATGGCCCGCCCCTCCCGCGACCCCACCTGGACACCCCGGCGGCGTCAGGGTTGCATCTCGGTGGTGATACGGCGTGCGCGCCGGCGTCGGCGCAGCCAGTCGCCGAGTTCCCCCACCGCGACCAGCAGGGCCGCGGAGGCGGCGCAGCGCAGCAGGTCCGTGGGCTGACCGGTGGCGCGACCCAGCAGCCAGAGGGCGAGTGCGAGCGTGATCCACCAGAGGCCGACCGACCCGATTCCACGCCGCCAGGACCGCCCCCTCGTCACGACGCGGCCCTTGCCGCGCGGGACGAGGCGACGACCGCGACCGCGCACCCGGTCGCGGCGGCGAGGCCCGCGGCGGCGGTGGCGGCCGAGACGATCGTCGGCGAGGCGTCGGCCAGACGGGGGATCGCGTTGAGAGGCGCGGCGGCGTACAGCGCGAGGACGGCCCAGCCGCGCGGCCGCACCGGGGCAAGCCGGGGGCGCAGGCGCTCCGGCACGCGGCCGGCGACCATCGCCGCCCCGGCCGGGAGCAGAGTGATCGAGAAGAAGGCCAGACCGACCCAGTGCCAGATCATGCGGGCGGAAGTCTCCTGTGGTCGAGGGGGACGAGTCGGATGCGACGGGTACCGGTGATCACGGTTGAGCACGGTGAGTCCCGTGACGAACGAGACGAGGCCACGAGCGGGGAGGAAAAGCCGCGCCTGACCAGGACGTACATCGCCGTGCCGACCGGAGCCTACGAGATCCCGGAGGCGGCCGGAACCGCTGACGGCAGGAACCACTGACGGCCCGAACCGCCGACGGCAGGCCGACGCGGCGGCTCACACACGGGTCACCGTACGGCGGCACGACGGCCCCCTCCGACGCGGCTCAACAGGGTGAGCACGGCTGCGGAGACGGTCGCCGCCACACCCGTGGCCAGGGCGTCCGCCCCATACCGGCCCAGCTCCGGACGCAGGACGTCGACGAGCCCGAACAGCACGGCAACCCCTGCGAGACCGGCCGCGATCCCCGCCGGCCAGTAGCGGTACCGCGCCCAGAACCACTGCACGAGCCAGACACCGACGAGGAAGGCAACGGACGGTTGCGCATCCTCGTCGAGGGCCGTGCTCGCCGCGTACGCCAGGCCGCAGGCCGCCCAGCAGGCCGAAGAGACCAGCGCGGCCTCGTGCCAAAGGACGGGTCGCCTCACGCTCGCCGCTCGCCCTTCGGGGTTCGGTTCCGGTGGCGTTCCCACCACCGGGCCGTAAACGCCGCCACGATCGAACCGACCACGAGCGGCCCGGCGACCCAGCGGATCACGTCCCCCGCCCGGCCGGATTCCCCGCCGGCCATCAAGGTGACCGTCTCGATGGCGAGGGAGATCCCCAGCACGACGAAGCCGATTCCCCAGACGCGGACCACCCACGCGGGCTCCCGGACGGGTGCCGGTGGCCGGTGCGGCCCCTGTGGCCGGACCACGGCCCGGCACCCCAGCCATGTACAGCCCAGTCCCACGACCACCGTGAACACGTCCACGGCCCTGTCGAGCAGGCCGGTCACGGCCCCCAGCATCTGCCGCTCCCCTCACCGTTCGCTTCACACGGACCCCGGAACGGCAGGGCCGTTCCCCGGTTCACCATGATGACCGTCCGGACGATCCTCTCGTCCGCCGGGCGCGGCGGACGGCCCGCACGGCTGCTTTCATGTCGAGCAGGGCCAGGAGTGGCGCGGGGGAGCCCGGGAGGGCAGGGGNGGTGGGGATGTCACGGAGTCCGAGAGCCGAGTCCTTCGTCGGTTCGGGCGGGATGTGCTTGAACATCGTGTTCTGCGGTTGGACAGCGGCCAGTAGTGCTACCGCTCCCTGGTCGAGGGTCGTCGCGGTGCTCTTTCTGGTGTTCTGGCTGGGGTTGCTCGTGAGGCACCTCTTGCGGCGCTCCCCTTCCCGCAGGTCGTCCTGGTCGACCGGACACGATTCGCGCGGAGAAGAACGATGAAGAGGAAAGAGCTGCGCCGGGCCGCGCTGAAGGGGGACGGCCGTGCCGCCCTGGCCTTGGCGGACATGCTGATGGACGCCTACGAGGAGCAGGAGGCGGTCGACGTCCTGCGCGCGAGTGCCGCGGCGGGCGCCGGGGGAGTGGCGCTCTACCTGGCCGAAGTCCTGGCGGTCAGCGGGGACGAGGAGTACGAGAGGCAGGCCGAGGAGTGGTACCGGGTCGCGGTGGACGAGGGCATCCCCGGCGCGCTCAACGACTACGGCTGCTTCCTGTCGATGCACGACGACAGACTGGACGAGGCGGAAGCGGTGCTCCTGCGGGCGGTGGAGGCCCGCGACGAGCTTTCCTACGGCAACCTCGGCGGGCTGTACCTGGACGCGGAACGGTACGACGAAGCCCTTCCCTGGCTACGGCGGGGAGTGGCGCAGGGAAACCGGAATCTGCTGCCTCTCCTCTCCCGTGTGGAAACGGAGCTCGGTGACGCGGACGCGGCGTGGGAACATGCCCGCGCGGCGATCGAGGAGGACCGGGACGGGGCGCGGCTCGCCTGCGCTGTTCACCTCGCCCGCTTCGGTGAACACCATCCCGGACTCAGCGCCGAGACGATGTTCCGCGAGGCGGCCGAGGAGGACGACTCGGCCCATTTCCTCTACGCCAACTGGCTGAAGGACCAGGGCAGGTCCGGGGAAGCCGAGCGAGAGTACCGGGCGGCGATCGAAGCGGGTGAACCCAACGCGCACCTCAATTTCGCGTACCTCCTCGAAGACCTCGGGAGGGAGGCGGAAGCGGAAGCCGAACTGCGTGCGGGGATCGCCGCCGGCGACCCGTGGGCGGCCGGTGGCCTCGCCCGTTTCCTCACGGATCGCGGACGGACGGAGGAAGCACCCGACCTCATCCGCAAGGCCGGAGAACTCGGATGCCCGCAAGAGGAGATGCGTGAACTATGGAGCATGCACCGCTCCCTGTGACGGAAGACCGACGGGCTCGATGCGTAGAACCAGGGGTTCATCGGCGGAACGCGAGTGAACGGCGAGGCGCGGTGCTACGGGAAAGAGCACAGGTCTCGGGCAGCGCATGTCCCGATGATCGGAGCCACTGCGCCTGACGAGCCGAGGGCGGTACTGGTGGCAGGTGCGGTGGGACAGCGCGGACGCCGTCCCACCGGGGGTTCAGGCGGGGGAGTCGGTTGCCAGGGTGGTGAAGGCCGACCAGGCGTCGGCAGAGACGGTGAGGGGGTGTCTTTGGGTGTCTTTGGAGTCGCGGATGAGGACGGTGTCGGGGCGTAGGGCGACCTCGATACAGTTGTCACCGCCACCGCCGCTGTAGCTGCTCTTGAACCAATCGGGTTCGCTGGTGCTCATAGCGCTCCTCGCATCCGCTCCAGCAGACCCGCCGTGGCTTGGTGGCTCAGAGCCTGCGAGCGCATCTTGCCATAGCGCTGGAGCATGTGACTTACCGCTTTCGGGTCACTGATGAGCATGCTGGCCCCGTGACCTTCGGTGTAACCCACCCAGCGGTGATCGGGCTGCTCGGCGAGGTACATCTCACCTTCGAAGCCGGAGTGCTCTTCTTGCAGCAGGGGCATGACCTGGAGTTCCACGTTGCGGTACCGGCCGACTGCGATGAGGTGGTCGAGGAGGGCCTTCGTCACAGCGGCCTCTCCCATACGACGCTCCAGCAGTGCTTGCTCGATGACGAAGCTGAACATTGTATTGGGGCGTTCGACGAGGAGCTGTTGCCTGGCTAGACGCGCTGCCACTTGCCGCTCGGACTGTTCCGCGGTGAGTGGAGGAAGGTACCGGTCGAAGAGGACCCGAATGTAGGGCTCAGGCTGCAACAGTCCGGGGATCACCCGGCACTCGTACGCGTACAGCGAGATCGCCTCCTCCTCGATGCCCGCCCACTGGCGGAACCAGGAGGCCAGGCCCGCCTTGCGGGTCAGGCTTCGTGCCGCCGCGGCCAGGACCCGTCCGGCGACCGGTCCCAGGACCTCCTCCGAGCGGTCCAGCAGGTCCCTCGGCGGAAAGCGCTTGCCCTGTTCGATCTTGGCGACGTACGCGACCGAGTACCGCACCAGCGGCGCGAACTGCTCCTGTGTCAGGCGGGCCTCCTCACGCAGGGCCTTGAGCACCGCGCCGAACGTCCTCAGGCTCTCCGAGAGCTCCGGTTCGCAACTCCCGCCTCCGCCCGGGCCGATGCCCCCGCTCCCGCCTGGGCCGGTGTTCCTCTCCCCGCCTCCGTCTGGGCCGGTACCTCCGCCCCCACCCTGGCCGGTGCCTTCACCCGTCCCGCCGCCGTTGTCCACCGCCATCGCAGCCGCCTTCCCCTGGTGCCCTCGTGCCGTCGGGCCGCGTCCGAGCCGGGCCCGGACGCGGCCCGTACCGTGTGACGGGCGCGCTGCGCCACGCCCGGCGCACTCATCGTCACGCCCAGCGACCGACCCGGTCCAGTGCGTGAGCCCGTACAGCGTGATCTGTATCGGTGTCGGACCTGCCGACGGCTCCCCGCCCCCGGGGAGGGTGGCCGCCATGCAAGCCCCTCGTACACAGAACACCGCCCGGGACCGGCCGGTTGCGCAACGCTTCTCCGCCACCCGCCGTGGTGCGCGCCTCACCCGGCTGCTCGCCGCACGGCGGTTGGCCGAGTGGGGCCACCCGCCCGGCACCGGGGCGCACGACGCCGTCGCCTTGGTCGTCGCCGAACTCGCCGCGAACGCGGTGTTCCACGGCCGGGTCCCGGGGTGGGAGGACGGTCTGGGCCGAGTGCGCGACGGCCCCCGGGCCGGGGCCGACCCGGTCTGAACGCCCGGCCCGCCCGCCGCCCGGCACGGGCGCACGGCGGCCTGACCGCCCGGCCGGGCCCGCCCGCCGTCAGCAGGTACCGGCCGCCGTCAGCAGGTGCCGGCCGCGCTGGCGGCGAGTGCGTCGAGGACCTCGCCGTGCAGGCTGGGGGCGGCGGCCACGAAGCTCGTCGCGTCCGGGGTCCACTCGCGGCCCGTCGCGTCGGTGACCAGGGCGCCCGCCTCGGCGGCGACGAGGGAGCCGGGGAGCAGGTTGGAGGCGTCCCGGCCGAACTCCCAGAAGACGTCCACGTGCCCCGAGCCGACCTGGGCGATCTGCAGGGAGGTCGGGCCGAGGTTGCGGACGGCGAGGGTGCGGCGCAGCATCGCGGTCAGCGACGTTCCGGCCCGCTCGGGTTCGGTGTTCCACGGCGGCTGGCTCGTCGTGGCCAGCGCGGCCGAGAGGACCTTGCGGGAGGGGGCCACGGGCCGGCCGTCGAGCCGGGCGCCCCCGCCCCGCACCGCCGTGTAGAGGAGGTCGAGCCGCGGGGCCCAGACCACGCTCAGCACCGGCCTGCCGCCGCTGACGAGCGTCGACGTCACGCTCCAGTACGGAAGCCCCTGGAGGTAGTGCACGGCGCCGTCGACCGCGTCGCACACCCACCACTCGCCCGTGTCGGCCACGCGGGTGCCGACCTCGCCCTCCGCCCAGCGGGCCTCCGGGCGCAGCATCCGCGTGCGGTCGCGCAGCAGGCCGCTCACGGGCCCGTCCACGGCCGCGAAGGCGGTCATCATCTCCTCGACGGTCGTGCCGCCGTCCGGCCGGTCGCGGTGCGCCGAATCGGCGAGCTCACCGGCCTCCCGTACGGCCTCGACGAGCTGCGGCAGCAGCCTCGCGTAGTCCTCCGTCACCGTCGTCGCCATGGTTCCGTTCCCTCTCGTCGCAGGTCGCCGGCCGCTCGCGTGCGGCCTTCGGCACAGGGGTACCGTGACCGGTGCCCCAGGCCGCCGGGCGGCGGGGGGAAGCGGCGGACATCGGTCAGGAGGGGCGCGGCAGTGGCGGATGGCGCCATCACGTTCGACCGGCTGGACCGGCGCATCGTCGGCGCCCTCCAGGTCGACGGGCGGGCGGAGGCGTCCCGCGTCGCCGGGGCGCTCGGGGTCTCGGCGCGTACGGTCGCCCGCCGCCTGGCGCGGATGCGGGACGCGGGGGCCGTCTCCGTCGTGCGCCTGGCGCCGCCCGAGGAGGTCGTGGGGGCGACGGCGCTGCGGGTGCGGGTCGTACGGGGCAGGGCGGAGGCGGTCGCGGAGGCGTTCGCCGCGCGGCCGGACGTCCTGTCCGTGGACCTGGTGACCGGCGGCGAGGAGATCAGCGTGCTGCTCCTCGGAGACGACGCCGACCAGGGCCGCCTGCTGTACCGGCAGGTCCCGGCCACCGCGGCGATCACCTCCGTGTCGGCCCACAGCGTCCTGCGCGTGTTCGCCGACGCGCGGCAGTGGCGGGCCGACGTGCTCACCCCGGAGGAGACCGCCGCGCTGCTCCCGTCGGGGGCGGAGGAGGCGGAAGGGGGCGGAGGTGGCGCGGAGTTCGTGCGGTCCACGGAGGCCGAGGACGGTGTGCCCGACGCCGTGGACCGGCGGCTGCTCGCCGTCCTCGACCGGAACGCCCGGCTCGGCTTCGCGGAGCTGGGGCACCTGGCGGGGGTCCCGGAGACGACGGTCCGGCGCCGGATGCGTCGGCTCGCGGCCGGAGGACAGGTGCGCACCCTGGTCCGGGTGCGTCCCGGGCTCCTCGGCCTGACGGTCGACGCGAACCTGTGGATGCGGGTTCCGCCCGCGCGGCTGCACGAGGCGGGCGAGGCCCTGGCCGCCCACCCCCTCACCCACGCGGTCGCCGCGACCACCGGCGCGTGCAACCTCGTCGCCGCCGTGTACTGCCGCGACCTGCGGGCCCTGTACGACTTCACCACGGGCGTCCTCGGCCCGCTGGGCGTCGAGAGCGTGGAGACCACGGTCATCGCCCGCGCCGTCAAACCGGTGGGCGCCGGGCGGGGGTGAGCGCNGGGCGGGTACGGGCTTCGCGTCGTCCCGCCCCTGCCGCAGGACCCCGCCGTGCCATGCGGCCGCGGAGGCCGCTGTGCCACGCGGTCACGAACGCCGCCGCGTTCCCTTCCAGGAGCCTCCGCCGGTGCTTCCCGGTGCTTCCCGGTGCTTCCCGGAGGGCCGGGGTGCTTCGAATCGCTACGTACGGGGACCGCGCGGCGGCAACCGTCCTCACCCCGGCCCGCGCACGGACCGCGTGACGGCCGTCTCGTGGCTCGCGTCGCGGCCCGGGTGCCGGCCCGCGCCCGGCAGCGCGGTGCACGCTCCGGCCCGTGACCGTCATCACCGCGTTCGCCGCAGCAACCACACCCGCCGCACCCGCCAGGACCATCGCGCTCGCCGTGCCCGCCGTTGACGCCCGGGCAAGGGGCCCGGGTCGTGCGGGCTTCGGAGCGGTGGCGCCCGGGAGGGCGCCGGCAGGGGCGGTGAAACGGCCGCACCCTGCCGGTCGCCCCCGGCGGTGGGCAGGACCGGGCGCGCCCGGCCCACCGGGAGGGCTTCGCGGGCTTCCCTCTACCGAACGCACCGCGAAGGTGATAATCATTTTTATCTGAGTCCGACGTGGAGGGCAAGAGGCTTCCCGGTGGGGCGACTTCGGGTCGAGCGCCCCCTTGGGGGTGGCTCCCGCGCCCGGCGGCGCCATGGAACCCAACTTGACAATCATTTTCAATTACTGTGATGCTCACGGCCGATCCCACCGACATCCGGCACGAGGAGGAAGCATGGGCGAGCGGAGCCGAGGCCGCACGACGGCCGTTCCCGGCACCCCCGCCGACGCGGGGGCGCGGGTGCCCCGCCGGACCCTTCCGACCGTGCCCGCGGCGGACGGGGTCCTCGCGGCGGACGGGCCCGCGCCCGGTCCGCACCCGCGCCGGACGCCCCCGCACGGCGGGCGGCCCCCCGCGCCTCCACCCGGCCCCCGCGGGCCCGGGGAGGCCGGCCGGACGGCCCGCGACCGGCGGCCCCGCTCCGCCGCGGAAACCGGCGCCGGTACCACCGCGGACACCGGCCCCGGTGCCGGGGCGGCGTCCGGACCTGCCCGCCCACGACGCTTCGCGGCACGGCCGCCTGACGGGAAGACAGGTATGTACGCACACATAGCAGAAGCGATCAAAGAGCCGGACCTCATATGCCTCCAGCCCGACCTGGTCTGCGTGCGGTTCGAGACGATGAAGATCTACTCGGCCCTCGGAGCGGTGCGGCACCTCCTGGAGACGGGCACCGTCCGGCCCGGCGACACGCTCGTCGACAGCTCCAGCGGCATCTACGCGCACGCCCTGGCGCTCGCCTGCCACCGCTACGGACTGAAGTGCCACATCGTGGGGTCCACCACCGTGGACCGGACCCTGCGCGCCCAACTGGAGATCCTCGGCGTCACCCTGGAGCAGGTCCGGCCGTCGAAGGACCTGCGCCTGGACCAGGAGCTCAGGGTGCGGCGCATCGCCGAGATCCTGGAGGAGAACCCCTCGTACCACTGGATGCAGCAGTACCACGACGGCATCCACTACCACGGCTACCGCGACGTGGCCCAGACCATCCACCGGGAGGTCCCCGCGGGGCCCCTGACCCTGGTGGGCGGGGTGGGCACGGGCGCCTCCACGGGCGCCCTCAGCACCTACCTGCGGGAGATGGGCCGGGACGTCACGCTCGTCGGCGTGCAGCCCTTCGGCAGCGTCACCTTCGGCGCGGAGCACGTGTCGGACCCGGACATGATCATCGCCGGGATCGGCAGCGCCATCGAGTTCCGCAACGTCCGGCACGAGCTGTACGACCGGATCCACTGGGTCAACTTCGACCACGCGCTCTCCGGCGCCGTCGAACTCCTGCGCACCAGCGGGGTCTTCGCCGGGCTGTCGGCCGGCGCCGCCTACCTCTCCGCCCACTGGGAGCGCCGCAGGGACACCTCCCGCACCCACGTGTTCATCGCCGCCGACACGGGCCACCGCTACGTCGACAGCGCCTACTCCAAGCACACCGAGGCCCAGGACATCGACACCCTGAAGCCGTACGAGGTCACCTCCCTCGAAGAGCTCAGGCACCCCTGGTCGACCACCTCCTGGTCCGACGTCCGCGCCGCGCAGCGGAACTGACCCCCCGCCGGCCCCACCGGCCCACTCCCACCGGCCCGCCACCGCCGGGACCGGCCGACCGCGTCCCACGACGGCACCCACCACCCCGAGGAAAGAACCCGAGATGTCACACCCCACACCGCGGACCGTCGCGGAACTGACCGACGCCGTCCTGTCGGGCGCCTACGGCCCTGACCCGGAGGACCTCTCCGTCACCAGCGCCTTCTGGCTCTACCACACCACCCGGCTGGCCGGGGGCGAGGTGACGTACCACAACCGCTACCTCGTGCTCCGGGTCGGGCACTCCTTCGGCTCCTGTTCCTTCGAGGCCGGCGAACTGGCCCCCGACTTCTGCGAGAACGCCTCCGGGCACACCCTGGGCACGCTGCTGCGCCACGAGTCCACCCCGGTCCGCGTCGCCGCCCTCGACGCGTACCTCTCCCGGGTGCGGCCCCACCGCGAGGCGGACGAGGCCGAGCCGGTCGCCCTGCCGACCGGGACGCCGGAGGAGCGGGCCCAGGCCCGCGACGCCTCCATCGCCGCCCTCCTCGACATCGAGCCGGGTGCGAAGGTCGCGCTCATCGGCGTGGTCAACCCGCTGGTCGCGGCGATACGCGAGCGGGGCGGCGTCTGCCTCCCCTGCGACCTGAACCTGCGCACCACCCAGTGGGGCGACCAGGTCAGCGACGACATGACCGAGGTCCTCGAGGAGGCCGACGCCGTCGTGGCCACCGGCATGACCCTGAGCAACGGCTCGTTCGACCGCATCCTCGGGCACTGCCGGGACCGGGGCGTCCCCCTGGTCGTCTACGCGCAGACCGGCAGCGCCGTCGCCCGGGCGTTCCTGTCCGGCGGGGTCACCGCGCTGAACGCCGAGCCCTTCCCCTTCTCGCAGTTCAGCGCCGACTCGACGGTCATGTACCGCTACCGCGCCGACCGGCCGGTCCGCACGGACGGGGACGGTTCGTGAGCACCGGCACCGAGAGCTCCGTGACGGACCGGAAGGCCCCGGAAGGGGAGGAGCCCCTGCCGGGCGACCTGAGGATGGCCCGCGCCCTGTGGCCGGTCCTCCTGGCCTCGGCGGTCGGCCTGCTGCCGTTCACCGTCTTCAGCACCTACCTCGTGCCGATCGCGGACGAGGCCGGGAGCAGCGTCGCCGCCATGGGCGGCCTGCGCGGCCTCGGCGGCCTGGCGGCCCTGCTGGTCGGCACGGCGCTCGCCCCCTTCGTCGACCGGGTGCGCAAGGAGTGGGTCGCCGCGGGCGGACTCGCCGCCCTCGGCGTGTCGGCGGCGCTGGGCGCGAGCGGGGACTTCCTGCTGCTGGCCGTGTTCTGCCTGCTGGTCGGCGCCGGCACGGCCGTGCTGAACCCGGCCCTCACCGCGGCGGCGGCCGACCGCTTCGGCGACGGCAAGGCGGCCGGCCGGGCGGCGACCCTGGTCACGGCCACGCAGTCGATGACCGCGATGCTCGCCGCGCCGGTCGTGGCCCTGCCCGCCCTCCTGTGGGGCTGGGAGGGGGACCTCGTCGCGGTGGCCGCGCTCTCGCTCCTCCTCGCCGCGGTCTTCCTCGCCCGCGGCGGGCGCAAGGCGGCCGGGGGCGCCGGGGGTGGGCAGCGCCTGAGCTACCTCGCGTCGTTCAGGGCGCTGGCGGCGGTCCGCGGGGCGGTGCCGCTGCTGCTGGTCTCCCTGCTGCGCACGGCGGTGTTCATGGGGTACCTGGCGTACCTGGCGGCCTACTACGACGAGCGGTTCCGGCTCGACCCCGAGCTCTTCGCCCTCGTCTGGACGCTGAGCGGCGCGTCGTTCTTCGTGAGCAACCTCCTGACCGGGCGGATCACCAACTCCGACCGGACCCGGATCGGCACCGAGAAGCTGCTCGTCCTCGGCCTGGTCGCGGCCCTGGTGTCGGTCGTGGGCTTCTACTTCACCCACTGGCTGCCGCTCGCCCTGGCGATGACCTCGCTCCACGCGGCGAGCCACGCGCTGGTGGCCGCGTGCGCCGTGAGCCTGCTGGTCCGGCGCTGCGGTCCGCTGCGCGGCTCGGCGCTGAGCCTCAACTCCGCGGGCCAGAGCCTCGGGGTCTTCGCGGGCGCGGCGCTGGGCGGCGCGGGCCTCGGCCTGGCCGGCTACCCGGGCATCGCCGCCGTCTTCGGCGCCCTCGTCGTCGCGGCGCTCGGCGCCGCCCTCCTGGTGTCCCGCCGGGGCGCGGAGGAGACGCGGGCGCAGGACGCCGCGTAGCCGGCGGATCCCGTGCCGTCCGCCCCCTGGGGCCGGACGGCGCGGGGTGCTAGGTTCCGCCGTTGAACACGATTCTCATTGCTGAAAACGAAAGGCCGGCCATGCCTCCGCCCGCCACCTCTCCACCACCGGTCGGCGCCGAAGCGCCCGGATCGGCCGACANCCCCGCCCGCNCCCCCGCCCCCGACCGGGAACCCGACCCCGGTACGGGCGTGAAGGACCGGGTCGCCTCCCGCGCGGGTCTGGTGACGGTCTGCGCCGTCCTGTCCGCGGTCCTCCTGGTCTCCGTCGTCGTGGCGATCGGGCTGGGTTCCGCCGTGATCGCCCCCGGGGAGACCGCCCGCTACCTGTGGGCGGCCCTCAGCGGCGGCGCCATCGCGGCGGACGAGGTGACCACGTACCAGATCATCTGGCAGATCCGCACCCCGCGGGTGCTGCTCGCGGCGCTCGTGGGAGCCGGACTGAGCGCGATCGGCGTCGCCATCCAGGCGATGGTGCGCAACGCGCTCGCCGACCCGTTCGTCCTCGGCGTCTCGTCGGGGGCGTCGGTCGGCGCCGTCGGCGTCACCGTCACCGGGGGCCTGGCGGCGCTGGGCATCTACGCGGTGTCGGCCGGCGCCTTCGTCGGCGCGCTGGTGGCCTCGCTGCTGGTGTACGCCGCCTCCGCGCACCGCGGCTCCCTCTCGCCGCTGCGCCTGGTGCTGACGGGCGTGGCGATGTCGCTGGGGTTCCAGGCGGTGATGAGCGTGATCATCTACTTCGCGCCCGACAGCGAGGCGACGAGCATGGTCCTGTACTGGACGATGGGCAGCTTCGGCGCCGCCACCTGGGGCGCCCTGCCCGTGGTGTCCTGCGTCGTCCTGGCCGGGCTGGTCGTGCTCCACCGGTACGGGCGGGCCCTGGACGTCCTGGCGCTCGGCGACGAGACCGCCGCCAGCCTGGGCGTCAGCCCCGACCGGCACCGCAAGGGTCTGCTCGTCCTGGTCTCGCTCGTGACGGGCGTGATGGTCGCCGTCAGCGGCGCCATCGCCTTCGTCGGCCTGGTCATGCCGCACGTGGTGCGGATGGTCGTCGGGGCCGTCCACGCCCGGGTGCTCGCGGTCGCCCCGCTGGCCGGCGCGGTCTTCATGGTCTGGGTGGACCTGGTGTCCCGGACCCTGGTGGCCCCGCGCGAACTGCCGCTGGGCGTCATCACCGCGCTCGTCGGCGTACCGGTGTTCATCGTCCTGATGCGCCGCCGGGGCTACATGTTCGGAGGCCGCTGAGATGGATCTCGTACTCGACGGGCTGTCGGTGGTGACCGACGGCAAGAGCCTGGTGCGCGACCTGTCGCTGGAGGTGGGAAGCGGCCGGGTCGTGGGCTTGGTCGGCCCCAACGGAAGCGGCAAGTCCACCGCCCTGCGGTGCGTGTACCGGGCGCTGCGGCCCAGCTCCGGGACCGTCCGGGTGGGCGGGGAGGACCTCTCCCGCCTGACGGTGCGCCACAGCGCGCGGACCATCGCCGCGATGACCCAGGACGGCGCCGTCGAACTGGACTTCACGGTCGAGGAGGTCGTCGCGCTCGGGCGCACGCCCCACCTGCGGGGCAACCAGGCGCTCGGCCCGCGCGAACGGGAGCTGTGCGAGCGGGCGATGGACCGGCTCGACATCCGCCACCTCGCCCGGCGCGGCGTCCTCACCCTGTCGGGCGGGGAGCGCCAGCGCGTCCTGCTGGCCCGGGCCCTGGTGCAGGAGCCGAAGATCCTGGTGCTGGACGAGCCGACCAACCACCTCGACGTGCGCCACCAGATCGAGCTGCTGTCCCTGCTGCGCGGCTCCGGGCTCACCGTCCTGGTCGTCCTCCACGACCTCAACCTCGCCGCGGCGGCCTGCGACCGCATCGGCGTGCTCCGCGGGGGCCGCCTGGTGGCGGCCGGCCCGCCCGCGGACGTCCTCACGCCGGAACTGGTCGACGACGTCTTCGGCGTCCGGGCCAGCGTCGTCCCCCACCCGCTCACGGGCGCCCCCCAACTGCTGTATTCGCTCGACCCCTCCCTGTGAAAGGCCACACGTCATGCGCACGACCCCACTCCCCGGCTCCTCCCGCCGCCGCGCCGCCCTCGGCTCCGCGGTCGCCGTCACCCTGCTGCTCACCGGTTGCGGCGCCGAGGTCGCACCGGACGCGAAGGCGTCCGGCAAGGTCACCGTCAAGCGGTGCGGCGAGCCGGTCGAGTACACCGTCCCGAAGCGCGCCGTGGTGTACGAGGGGGGGAGCGCCGACAAGCTCTTCAGCCTCGGCCTCACCGAGCACGTGCACGGGTACGTGATGCCGCCCGCGAACCCGCCGGTGAGCGAGTCGCCGTGGGCGTCGGAGTACGCCAAGGTGAAGATGCTCAGCGACGACCTCCTCAACAAGGAACTCGTCGTGGAGGCCAAGTCCGACTTCGTCGTGGCGGGCTGGAACTCCGGCTTCAAGGACGAGCGGGGCATCACCCCCGAGATCCTCGACAAGCTCGGCATCCAGAGCTTCATGCACACGGAGAGCTGCTTCAACTACCCCCGGTACCCGGAGAAGGTCGCCCCATTCGAGGCCCTCTACGCCGACCTCGACCGGCTCGGCAAGATCTTCAGGGTCGAGAAGAAGGCGGCGGAGGTCGTCGGGGACCTGAAGAAGCGCGTGGAGGCGGTCAAGGCCCAGGCGCCCAAGGGCGGCACCCCGGTGCCGGTCTTCCTGTACGACTCCGGCACCGACCAGCCCTTCACCGCCGGCAACCAGGTGCCGCCCAACGACATCATCAAGAACGCCGGCGGCCGGAACGTCTTCGACGGCCTCGACCAGCGCTGGACCCAGGTCAACTGGGAGGCCGTCGCCGAGGCGGAGCCCGAGGTCGTCATGATCCTCGACTACGGCGACCTGCCCGCCCAGAAGAAGATCGACTTCCTGAAGAAGTCCCCCCACACCAGGGAGCTGCCCGCCGTCAAGAAGAACAACTTCTTCATCCTCGACTACAACGAGGGCATCAGCGGGCCGAGGAACATCGACGGCCTGGAGAAGTTCGCGAAGTACCTGCGCTCGCTCAAGCGCTGACCGAGCGCTCACTCAAGCGCTGATCGGGGCCGGTCGAGGGCCGAAGCGCACCGAGACCGCGGGGCCGCGTCCGATCCGGACGCGGCCCCGCCGTGCCGTGCCGGACCTCCGGAACGGAGGTCCGGCGCGAACCCGCGTCCCGTACACGGGTGTTTCCCGGGGCCGGGGGAGGGGGCGGCGCCCTCCGCCGGGTGCGTCCGCGGACGCGAGAGCCACCTTTTGCCGGTGCGTGCCGGCCGTGACAGCCTGTGTGGAGGGGGTGGAAAGGAATCCCGAGGCCGCCCTCGCCCGGCAGGGCCCGCGGCGGCGCACACCCGCGGAGGCGATCGGCATGACGGAGACGGCGGAGCACCGGACACACCCCGGGCACGACCACGCGCACGGCGAGGGCTGCGGCCACGTGGCGCTCCCCCACGGCGACCACGTCGACTACGCGCACGACGGCCACCTGCACCGCGACCACCAGGACCACGTGGACGAGTGCGAACCGGACGGGCACCGGGAGCACCCCGGGCACGACCACGCGCACGGCGAGGGCTGCAGTCACGTGGCGGTGCCGCACGGCGACCACGTCGACTACGTGCACGACGGCCACCGGCACGCGGCGCACGACGACCACTGGGACGACCACTGACGCCACCACGCCGGGGGCCGCGGACGGCGGCCGTGCCTCGTACACGACGCCGCGCCCCGGCCGTGACGGCCGGGGCGCGGAGGGGTGTCNGGGGGCGGACGGNCGNGATGNCGCCCGTCGCCGGGGNGCGGTACGGGAGGGAGTGCCGGGGCGGGCGGTGCCGTGGCTGCGACCACCGCCCGCCCCGGAGCCTCATCCCCGCGGCACGGGCTCGGGCCGTTCGTGCTCGCAGGCGTCCTCGATGCCGTACGTCTCCCAGGCGGGGAAGCAGTCGTCGGCGGGGGCGGTCTCGCCCGGCGCCAGCAGGCAGGACTCCAGCGCCGAGCGGAGGGCGCCGGGGCGCAGACCGGTGCCGATGAAGACCAGTTCCTGGCCCTGGGTGGTCTCCGGGCCGTGGGCGCCGGACGGTTCGAAGCGGGCGACGGAGCCGGCCTGGGACCACAGCCCGGTCACCCGGGGCCGGCTGGCCAGCCGGAAGAAGCCCTTGGAGCGCAGGACCCGGCCGAACGCGCCGCCGTCGAGGTCCTCGGTGACGAAGGCCCACAGCCGTCCGGGGTGGAAGGGCAGGTCGGAACGGAACACCAGCGAGGAGATGCCGTACTCCTCGGTCTCCGGCACGTGGTCGCCGTTGAGCTCCTTCACCCAGCCGGGGGCCTGCTGCGCCTTCTCCACGTCGAACAGGCCGGTGCCCAGGACGTGTTCCAGGGGCACCCGTCCGCGTACGGCGGGGACGATCCGCGCCTCCGGGTTCAGCCGGGACAGCGCGGCGCGCAGCCGGCGTGCCTCCTCCGGCCCGACCAGGTCGAGCTTGTTGAGCACGACGACGTCGGCGAACTCGACCTGGTCGACGAGCAGGTCGCTGACGGTGCGCTCGTCGTCCTCGTACTGGTCGAGTCCGCGTTCGGCGAGTTCGTCCCCGCCCTCCAGCTCCGGCAGGAAGTTCGCGGCGTCGACGACGGTGACCATGGTGTCCAGGCGGGCGAGGTCGCCGAGGGTGGCGCCGTCGTCGCGGGGGAAGGCGAAGGTGGCGGCCACCGGCATGGGTTCGGAGATGCCGCTGGACTCGATGAGGAGGTAGTCGAACCGGTCCTCGCGGGCGAGGCGGTCCACCTCCTCCAGCAGGTCGTCGCGGAGGGTGCAGCAGATGCACCCGTTGGTCATCTCGACCAGCCGCTCCTCGGTCCGCGACAGGGCGGCCTCGCCGCCGCGCACCAGCGCGGCGTCGATGTTGACCTCGCTCATGTCGTTGACGATGACCGCGACCCGCAGGCCCTCGCGGTTGCCCAGCACGTGGTTGAGCAGCGTGGTCTTGCCCGCTCCGAGGAAGCCGGACAGGACGGTGACGGGAAGTCGCCCGGCCACGCCCGTCAGCCCTCGGGGCGCAGCAGGCCGCGCTCGTACGCCTTCACCAGGCGCTGCGGGACCTGGTGGACGACGCCGTCGACCGTGACCGGCACCAGTTGGGCCGTGACGGCCTTCCACTGGGCGCGGCGGTGGCGGGTGTTGCTGCGGGACATCTTCCGCTTGGGAACGGCCATGACGAATCTCCAGGTCCGATGGGGTGGCACCACGCTACATGAAAATGGATGCCATTACCGAATCAGGGTCGTGTCCCGTTCCCGTGCACCGTTCCCGTACCCCCGTCCCCATGCGGACGCCGGAGCGGAGCGGCGGCCCGCGCGCTGCGCCCGTCCGCGCTCCCCGCCCGAACGCGCCCCCGCTCGAACGCGCCGGCGGCCGGTCCGGGAAGGCACCGAAGGACCCTCCCGGACCGGCCGCCGGCCGGCGCACTCCGCGGCGGGGCACCCCTCAGGGGGCCGCCCCGCCGCGGAGCGCGGTGCTACATCTCCTCGAGGAGGCTGGTCACCGAGCCGTTCTCGAAGATCTCCTGGATCGCCCGGGCGACGACCGGGGCGACGGACAGGACCTCCACCTTGTCCAGGCCGGTCGCGGCGGCCGTGGGCAGCGTGTCGGTGAAGACGAACCGGCTGACCCGGGAGTTCTTCAGGCGGTCCACCGCCGGACCGGACAGGATGCCGTGGGTGGCCGCCACGATGACGTCCTCGGCACCGCCGTCGTACAGGGCCTCGGCCGCGGCGCAGATGGTCCCCGCCGTGTCGACCATGTCGTCGACGAGGACGCACACCCGGCCCTCGACCTTGCCGACCACCTCGTGGACGCTGACCTGGTGGGCCGTGTCCTTGTCCCGCTTCTTGTGGACGATCGCCAGCGGCGTGCCGAGCCGGTCGCACCAGCGGTCGGCGACCCGCACCCGGCCCGCGTCCGGCGACACCACGGTCAGCCGGTCGTGGTCGGTGTGCGCGGCGATGTGGTCCGCGAGGATCGGGAGCGCGAACAGGTGGTCCATCGGGCCGTCGAAGAAACCCGCGATCTGGTCGGTGTGCAGGTCGACGGTGATGATCCGGTCGGCGCCCGCCGACGCCAGCAGGTCCGCCAGCAGCCGGGCCGAGATCGGCTCCCGCCCCTTGTGCTTCTTGTCCTGCCGCGAGTACCCGTAGAACGGGGCGACGACGGTGATGCTCCGGGCCGAGGCGCGCTTCAACGCGTCGATCATGATGAGCTGTTCCATGATCCACGTGTTGATCGGCGCGGTGTGGGACTGGATGACGAAGCAGTCCGCCCCGCGCACCGACTTCTCGTAGCGGACGTAGATCTCGCCGTTGGCGAAGTCGCGGGCCTGCGTGGGCACCAGCTCCGCGCCCAGCGCACCGGCGATCCGCCCGGCCAGGTCCGGGTGGGCCCGGCCGGAGAAGAGGAGCATGGAGCGGTCGGGGTGGCGGGCCGCGCTCACCGGGAGAGGACGGGGTAGTCGGTGTACCCGCGGTGGTCGCCGCCGTAGTACGTCGCCTCGTCGGGCTCGTTGAACGGGCCGCCGGCCTCGATGCGGGCGGGCAGGTCCGGGTTGGCCAGGAACAGCGCGCCGAGCGACACGGCGTCGGCCAGCCCCTCGTCGAGGACCTGCTGGGCGCTCTCCCGCGTCGCCGGGAAGGAGTCCTGCGCCGGGTGCGGGTTCACCACCAGGTTGCCCTTCCACAGGTCCCGCAGGGTCCGCGTCACCGGGCGGGCGACGATCTCGCAGACCTCCAGGAACGCCAGCTCCGGCAGGGCCGGGACCAGCGCCGCGTACAGGGCCTCGGTGTCGTCCTCGGCGATGTCGTTGTACGTGTTGCCGGGCGAGATCCGCATGGCGGTGCGCTCGTTGCCGATCGCGGCGGCCACGGCCTCGGTGACCTCGACGGTGAAGCGGATGCGGTTCTCGACCGGGCCGCCGTAGGCGTCGGTGCGCCGGTTGGTGTTCCCGGCGAGGAACTGGTGCAGCAGGAAGCCGTTGCCCGCGTGGACCTGGACGCCGTCGAAGCCCGCCTCGACGGCGTTGCGCGCGGCGGTGGCGAAGTCCTGCACGGTGGCGGCGATCTCGTCGACGGTCAGCTCGCGCGGCACCTCGTAGTCCCGCATCCCGTCCGGGGTGAAGCACTGCCCGGCGGCGGCCACCGGCGAGGGGGCGACCGACTGGTGGGCGCTGTCGTACAGCGAGGGGTGGCCGATGCGGCCGGAGTGCATGAGCTGGACGACGATCCGCCCGCCCCTGTCGTGCACCGCGTCGGTGACCGCGCGCCACGACCTCACCTGCTCCGGGGTGTGCAGGCCGGGCGTGTTGAGGAAGCCCTGGCCGACCTGGGAGGGCTGGACGCCCTCGGTGATGATCAGGCCGGCGGAGGCGCGCTGCGCGTAGTACTCGGCCATCAGCTCGGTGGCCTCGCCGGAGGACGTGGCCCGGTTGCGCGTCATCGGGGCCATCACGAGCCGGTTGGCCAGCGGGATCTTGCCGAAGGTCACGGAGTCGAAGAGCGAGGTCATGTGGGGTTTCCTTCCGGTGCCTCTGAGAACGGTGCGCGGATGCGGACGATCACGCGCGGTCGGCCAGGTGGCGGGCGTAGGCCGCGGCCATGCGCCCGCCCACCTCGGCCGTGGAGATCAGGACGGCCATGTTGGCCTGCGCGGTGCGCCCGCCGGTGGCGCGGTCGACCGCGTGCATGAGGTACTTGGTGAGGCCCTGGCCGGTGACGCCGTCCCGCTCGGCCTGGACGAGCGCGTCGGCGATGGCGGCCTCCGCCTCCGCGGAGTCCACCGCGTCCTCCTCCCGGGGCGGGGTGGTCAGGACCACGCCGCCGGGGTGGCCGGCGGCCCAGTGCAGGGCCACGACCTTCGCGATCAGGTCCTCGTCGTCGATGCGGTGCGGCGACTTCACGCCGCTGGAGGCGCAGTAGAACGCGGGGAAGTCGTCGGAGCCGTAGGAGATGACGGGGACGCACTGCGTCTCCAGGTACTCCATGGTCAGCTTCAGGTCCAGGATCATCTTCGCCCCGGCGCACACCACCGCGACCTTGGAGCGGGTGAGCTGGATCAGGTCGGAGGAGACGTCCATGGTGGTCTCGGCGCCGCGGTGGACGCCCCCCAGGCCGGCGGAGGAGAAGAAGGGGATGCCGGCGAGCTCCGCGGCCACCAGCGAGGACGCCACGGTGGTGGCGCCCCGCCCGCCGCGCGCCAGGACGACGGGCAGGTCGCGGCTGGAGACCTTCGGGATGCCGGGCTCGGACGCGAACCGCTCGATGTCCTGCTCGGTCATGCCGACGCGGACCGCGCCGTCCTCGATGCAGATCGTCGCCGGGACCGAACCGCCCTTGCGGACCGCGGCCTCGACCCGGTGGGCGGTCTCGGCGTTGTGCGGGTACTTCAGGCCGTGCGTGATGACGTTGGACTCCAGCGCGACGACCGGGCGGCCCTCGTGCAGGGCCTCGCGGACCTCTTCCGTGAAGACGAGGGGGATGGTGGTGCTCATCGGGTTCCTTCGGGCGTGGGGTCGGTCGGGATGGGCTGCGTGTAGTTCGGTCTCTTCCACAGCAGGTGCGTGCGGCCCTCGATCTCGGGTACGTGCACCTCGTCCGTCCAGCGGGACGGTTCGACGGCCTCCACGGCGATCGAGAGCGAGCCCGGGTCGCAGCCGAAGACGCCCGTGATCGTCTCGGTCAGCTCGGTGACCAGTCGGGCCTTCTCGGCGTCGGTGAACGTACGGGGCCAGTGCTTGACGCTGACGTGCGGCACGGCGGGGCTCCTTTCTCACGTGAGGGGGCGGTTCGCCCGGCGCGGGGCGGGCCGGGGCCCGNNCCCGCGCCGGGGCCGTGCGGGGACGAGGGGGCTGCCGCCGCCGGGCGGCTACCGCCCGCCCGTCACGCGGTCGATCGCGGCGACGAGCTCCCCGACGCCGTGCTCCTTGAGCACGTCGTAGTGGTCGCCCACCAGCTCGACGATCTGCGGCGGCGCGGCCGAGTAGCCGGAGCTGCCCTCCACGAACGAGTAGTCGTCGCCGCGCGCCTTGAAGATCGTGACGGGGGCCTCGATCCGGCGTTCGCGCAGCTCGTTGAAGCTGTACTCGAACTCGTAGGTGCCGCCGACGATCCGGGTGATGCGGCGGATCGTCTCCGCGTCCAGCTGGGGGAGCAGCGTGTGCACGTACTCCACGAACGCGTCCTCGTCGACCGCCCGCTCCAGGCACTCGTCCAGTTCGGGCCCGCTGATCGTGCCCATGAACACGGAGAACAGGATGGTCACGTAGGCGGGGTTGGCGTAGGAGGACTCGCGGCCCCACTGGCGGCCGTCGGCGGTGCGCACGCGGGGGTTGCCCGGGCAGATCAGCAGCAGGCGGTCGACCTTCTCGCCGAACTGCTCCAGCTGCCAGGCCGCCTCGAACGCCACGCGGGCGCCGAAGGAGTAGCCCCACAGGGTGTACGGGCCGGACGGCTGGACCCGGCGGATCTCCGCCACGTCGGCCATGGCCATCTCGCGGATCGTGCCGTACGGCTCCTCACCGGCGTTGATGCCCTGCGCCTGGATGCCGAAGAAGGGCCGCTCGCCCGCCGCCTCGCGGCCCAGCAGCCGCAGGTTCATCGGGTAGCCGCCGAGGCCCGGCCAGCAGAACACCGGCCGCTCGCCGGCGCCCGGGTGCAGCGGCACCAGGCGCGACACGCGGCGGGGGGTGCCCCCGTCGACGCGGGCGGCGAGGTCGGCCAGCCTCGGCGCCTCGAAGACCACCTGGAGCGGCAGGTTCGTCCCGAACTCCCGGTTGATCCGGTTCACCAGCGCCACCGCGTGCAGCGAGTTGCCGCCGGAGGCGAAGAACTCGTCCTGCGTGGAGACGTCGTCGTACTTCAGCGCCCGGCCCCACTCGACGGCCAGCCACTGCTCGGTGGGCGTCGCGGGCGCCACGTACGGCGCCGAGGTGCGGGCCTGGGAGACCTCCGGCAGCAGCGCGGTGGCCTTGGCGTCGATCTTGCCGTTCGCGGTGAGCGGCAGCTCGTGCACCACCACCACCCGCGCGGGGATCATGTAGTCGGGCAGGAACCGCGCGAGGTCGTCGCGGACGATCTCGGCCGGGCCCTTGGTGTGGACCGCGTCCTCGTTCATGCCCTCGTGGGCGCTCTGCTCGGCGCTGACCCGGCCGCCCACGAAGAAGTACGAGGCGTCGGCGGCCGGTTCGCCGGCGGCGGCCAGCAGGTCGTCCAGACGGCGCGAGGCGGGCAGCGGGTTGCCGGTCTTGGAGGAGTAGCCGGAGGACATCAGGCCGATGCCCGGGACGCGCTGGAGGCGGTGCAGCGCGGTGCCCAGCACCACGTAGCGCAGCCACTCCTCGTCGGTCCGGGACACCGCGCTGACACCGAAGGCGGACCGGTCGTACACGCCCTGGTTGATGGCGATGACGTGGCGCTTCTCCACGACGTCGGCGCCCAGGGGCTCCAGCGCGCCGCCGCGGTACCGGTACAGGCCGCCGGGCAGCCCGGCCACGCGGTCCTCGTGGGCCTGCACGTACAGCTCCACCGGCTCCTGGCGCGGCCGGCCGTGGTTCTCGCCGATCTCGAACGTGCCCAGGTACACGTCCTCGTCGGCCACGTCGAGCCGCTCCTTGACGCGGGGCTCGAAGCCGTGCGGGTCGATGGTCAGCCCGTACTTCGGCAGGACCTCCTCGAAGACGCCCACCATGTGGCCGGCCTCGAACTCCAGCACCTCGACGATGTTGTTCTTGTAGACCGGCTCGATGGCCCGCACCTTGCCGAGGAAGTGGACCCGCAGCCCCCGCTCGGGGAAGTCCCCGGCGACCTCGCCGACGCGGACGAGGGTGTGGTCGACCGGGTGGTGGTAGTACAGGCCCGCCTCGACGCCGTCCAGGCCCCGCGTCTCCAGGTACATCTGCGTGGCGTACAGCGCGCCGGGGGAGGCGTAGGCGTACTTCGGCAGCAGCCGCTCCCGGCTGCGGAAGGGGCCGAACCAGCGCAGCACCTCGCCCAGTTCGGCCAGCCGCAGCTCCTCCAGGGAGCGGGAGTACGGCGACACGGGGCGCGGGGCGAGCATGCCGAGGACGTCGTCGGCGGTGACCGGCCCGCCGTCGTAGAAGCGGTAGGTCTTGCGGGCGAACGCCTCCCGCCGCTGGACGGCCGTCTCCTCCCGGCCGGGCAGCTTGACGGCCAGGCGGCCCACCAGCTCCTCCGGCTCGCGCAGACCGGGGTTGGACAGCTGGGCCTTGACCTGCACCTTGGACGACTTGGAGCGGTGGTGGTCGGCGTCCTGGCGGCCCTGGTCCATGACGGCGGCGGTGCGCTCGTTCAGCTCGATCGCGGCCACCAGGGCCTTGCTGCCGGTGCGCGGGTCGTCGGTGACGACGGCGGCGGCGCGCCGCACCCAGGTGTGCTCCTCGATGCGGGAGGCCACCTCCTCCAGCTCGACCCGGTAGCCGCGCAGCTTGACCTGGTTGTCGGTGCGGCCCATGAACTGGATCGTGCCGTCGGCGTTCCACTGGCACAGGTCGCCCGTGCGGTACAGCCGCTCGGTCGGGTTGAACGGGGAGGTGATGAACCGCTGCGCGGTCTGCTCGGGCAGGCCGATGTAGCCGCGCGCCACCTGGACCCCGCCGATGAACAGCTCGCCGCTCTCGCCGATGTCGACCGGCTGGCGGTTCTCGTCGAGGATGTAGCAGGTGACGTTGTCGGCGGGGGTGCCGATCGGCACGATCCCCGGAGGGGCGTCGGCGAGGGAGTCGGGGTCGATCCAGTGCGAGGTGGCGTTGATCGTCGTCTCGGTCGGCCCGTAGAGGTTGACCACCGAGACCCCGGGCAGCGCGGCGAAGATCTCCGCCGTGAGCGCGCGGGTGAGGGCCTCGCCGCCGGAGAAGACGCGGCGCAGCGAGGAGCAGGCGCCGAGCTCCTCGGTGTCGACGAGGGCCTGGAGCAGCGTCGGCACCGCCTGCAGGGCGGTCACCCGCTGCTCGCAGATGGTGGTGATGATCGCCTCGGGGTCGCGGAAGATGCCCGGCGCCCCCATGACGACCCGCGCGCCGACCGCCGGGGCGAGGATCTCCCACTGGGCGGCGTCGAAGCTCATCGGCGTCTTCTGCAGGATGGACACCTCGGCGTCCAGGTGCCCGAGGTTGGCCAGCCACTGCATCTGGGAGACGATGCTGCGCTGCTCGATCATCACGCCCTTGGGCTTGCCGGTGCTGCCCGAGGTGTAGATGACGTAGGCGAGGTGGTCGCCGCGGCTCTCCGGCAGCGGCACCGGGGGCAGGTCGGGGACGTCGGAGGCGCTGACGACGGTGGTGCCCTCCGGCACCAGGCGCCGGGCGCGGTCGACCAGGTGGTCCTGGGTGACGACGACCCGGGTGCCGGAGTCCTCGAGCATGTACCTGAGCCGGTCCTCCGGGTAGTCCGGCGACAGCGGCAGGTAGGCGGCCCCCGCGGAGAGGATGCCCCACACCCCGGTCATCAGCTCCGCGGACGGCTCGGTGAACACGCCGACGCAGGTGTCCGGGGTGACGCCGAGGCGCACCAGGTGGGAACCGAGCCGGCGGGCGGCGTCACTGAGCTGGCGGAACGTGAGGTGACCGTCCCCCGTGCCCCCCGCGCCGGCGGGGGAGGCCCCCAGGGACCGGGGCAGGGTGACGGCCACGTCGTCGGGACGGAGGCGGGCCTGTCGGGTGAGCAGGGCAGCCAGCGAGGCACCCTTGTGGGACACGCAGGATATTGGCGGACTGATACTCATGTGGTGACCCCCCGGTGAAACGCCCTTGGACGGGCGGTGAATGGTGTGTGCTCCCCCGCGCGCGCCGCCGACGTCTCCGTCGGGCGGTGCGCGGCGGGTTGTGTGCGCGAGCAGGTGGGCGGTGCGGGACGCGCGGTCTCGTCTTGTGGGAGACGAGGGCGCGGCCCGTCGCCGTGTGCGGTACGGCCCGTGGACGGGCGTCCCGCGTCAGGCCCGGCTCGCGGCGGGCTCGCCCGGTGCCGGTTCGGGCTTCTTGGCACGGGGCTGGGCGAGGACGACCGCCCCGATGACGGCGGCGGCGCCGAGAAGCTGCAACGGGCGCAGCGACTGGTCGAGGAAGAGGTACCCGAGGACCGTCGCGCACAGGGGCGAGGCGAACGACAGGAACGAGACGGCCAGTGCGGGCAGGCGGGCCAGGCCGCGGAACCACAGCACGTACGCGATGAGGGCGCCGATGATGCTCAGGTAGGCGAACCCGCCGATGTTGGTCCAGGTGACGCGGTCCGGCAGCGACTCGCCGACGAGGGTGACGGGCAGCAGGAGCAGACCGCCGACGGTGAGCTGCCAGCCGGTGAACGTCAGCAGCGTCACGCCCTCCGGCCGCCCCCACCGCTTGGTCAGCACGATGCCGCAGGCCATGGACAGCGCACCCAGCAGGCCGGCCACGACCCCCACGCCGTCCAGGCCCGCGCCGGGCTGGAGGACGAGCAGGGCGATGCCGGCCGCGCCGACCAGGCAGGCGACGACGTGCACCGGCTGGATGCGCTCCTTCAGCAGCAGCGCGCCGAGGAGCAGCACGATCATCGGCTGGATGGACATGACCAGGGCCGCCACGCCGCCCGGCAGGTGGTACGCGGCCAGGAACAGGAAGTAGAAGAACGCGCCGATGTTCAGCACACCGAGCACCGTGGCCCGCCACCACCACACGCCCCTGGGCAGGACCCGGGTGATCAGCAGCAGGATCAGGCCCGCCGGGAGCGCGCGGACCAGGGAGGCCAGCAGCGGCCTGTCGGGCGGCAGGAACTCGGTGGTGACCAGGTAGGTGGAGCCCCACACCGCGGGTGCGAGGACGGTCATCAGGGAAGTGCCGGCGAGGCTCTGGTTGCTCACTTCTGCATTCCGGAGTCGGTGGTCCCGAAGAACCGGTCGCCGAAGTCGCCGATGCCCGGGATCATGAACGCGTGCTCGTTCAGCCGGTCCTCGACGGCGCTGGTGACGATCCGCACCCGCGGCCGTTCGGAGTGGACGCGGCGCAGGCCCTCGGGCGACGACAGGAGGTTGACCATGATGATCCGGTCCTCCTCGACGCCCGCCTCCAGCAGGACGTCGATCGCCGCGAGCGCGGAGCCGGCGGTGGCCAGCATCGGCTCCAGGAGCAGCACGTGCCGGTCGGCGATGTCGGCCGGGAGGTGCTGGTAGTAGAGGCGGGGCTGCTTGGTCCGCTTGTCGCGCTGGATCAGGATCTTGCCGATGCGGACGCCGGGCAGGACGTCGCGCAGCTCGCCCTCGATGGCGTCGCCGGCGCGGATGACGGACACGGCGCACGGCGCGGAGGCGAGCTCCAGCCCCTGGTAGGTGGCGCCGACCGGGGTGGTGACCTCCTTCTTGTTAAAGGGCAGCAGGTCGGAGGCGGCCTCCAGCAGGAGGCGGATGATCCGGCGGGAGTAGAAGACGAAGTCCTCCCGGGCGCAGTCGCGGTCGCGGATGACCGTGTGCATCGCTCGGAGCTGGTCGGTCTGCGGGAGGGTGTGGACGTTGTGGCCAGTGGTCACGACGGGATCTCTCCTCGGGATCCTCGGTGTTCCTGGACGCGCCTCGCGGCTCCGCAGCGGCCGGGGCGGGCCGGCCGCCCTTGCGGGGGCGGGCCCGGGCGTGCGGGAGCGGAGGCGCGAGAGGGGTGAGATGAGGAACGGGCGGGGCGGCCGGACGCACGGGGCCGGCCGCCCCGGCCGGACGGATCAGCCGATCTCGTCGAAGGCGCGGCGGGCCTCGGCGACGAACTTCGCCACCTTGGCGCGGTCCTTGCGCCCGTCGGGGCCCTCGAGACCGGTGTGGGCGTCGACGGCGGCGGGACGCACGGCGCGGATCGCGTCCCCGACGTTCTCCGGGTTCAGGCCGCCCGCCATCATCAGCGGCTTCGGGGAGCGGCGGACCAGCTCCGCGGAGACGTTCCAGTCGTGGGTGAGGCCGGTGGCGCCCTTGGCACCGGTCTTCGGGTCGAAGGTGTCGGTGATGTACATGTCGACGAACGGGTGGGTCTCGTCGACGAGCTTCAGCAGCTCCTCCGCGTTGTCCTCCTTGACCACGAGGGACTTGAGGACGAACAGGTCGGGGCGGATCTCCTTGAGCCGGCGCAGCTCCTCGGTCGCCACGTCGCCGTGGAGCTGGACCGCGACCACGCCGAGCTCGTGGCAGAACTCGCTGACCTCCTCGGCGTCGGTGAGGTAGCTGATGAGGACGCCGGCGTGCGGGGGCTGGAGGCCCTTGATGATGGTGGCGGCGTCGTGCTCGGCTATGTCGTCCTTGCCGGACGGCAGGCGCAGCGCGAAACCGATCCAGTCCGCGCCCTCTTCGATGATCATGTCCGCTTCGGCCGCGTCGATGATGCCGGCGACCTGGACGAGCTTGTTCACAGTGGTCATGACGACCTTCCCCCCTGTTGTGCTTTTTCGTGTTTTTTCGACACCGAAGAGCGTGCTCCCGGCAGGCGGAAGCGGTTCCCTCCCTGCTCTTCGACGATCGCGACCGGGCCCGCGTGCCCCGGTCTCAGCGCCCGTAGGTCTCGCTGAAGCAGGTCAGCGCACGGTCCCTGCGGCCCGGGTGGAGCCGCGTCTCGGCGGGATAGCCGAGAGGCATGAGCAGGGCGATGTGCACGTCCTCACGGCCGTCCACGCCGATGGCCTTCTTGACCTCGGCCTCGTCCCAACCGCCCATGGGGCTGGTCGCCAGGCCGGCGGCCTCCGCGGCGATCATCAGGAACGAGGCGGCGATCATCGCGTCCTTGACGGCGTACTCCCGCTCCAGGCCGCGGGCCCTGAGGTCCTCGTGGAAGAGGCGGACGCTCTCGGGTGTCCCGTCGGCGAACTCCTCCGACCAGGCGCCGCGGGAGCGGGCCGTCTCCCAGATGTCGCCCCGGTCCTCGCGCCAGGCGGCGGACTCGGCGACGAACACCAGCATGACGGGCGCCTCCTGCGGATGCGGCTGGCCCCCGGTCGCCCGGGTCAGGGCCTGACGCCCCTCCTCGCCGGAGACGACGACGATGGAGCGCGCCTGGAGGTTGAAGCTGGACGGTGCTTCCAGCGCCAGGTCGACCAGCTCGTCCACGAGCCGTGTCGGCACCGGCTCGGGCCGGTAGTGGCGAACACTTCGACGTGCGCGGATGATCCGCGCAACAATGGCGTGATCCGACGCTGCCGTGGTCACGATCCAGCCCTATCTCTTCGGTGTCGAACCTTCTGGAATCAAGACAGTATTGGCGAAGCTAAACTTGCGTCAAACCTTTCGATGGCGAACCGATGAAGGGAGGGTAGCCGCTGTGCGCGATTCCGTCGACGGGTTCCTCGAACAATGGGCCACCCTGCGTGACGACCTCGACCTTCAGGCCATGGGGGCCGTGGGACGCCTCCTGCGCCTCTCGAGGATCGTCGGCGTCGGGCTCAAGGAGTACTTCGCCGAACACGGCATGGAGGTATGGGAGTTCGACGTCCTGGCCACGCTGCGCCGCAGTGACAGGCCGCTCACGGCCAAGGAGCTGGCCGCCGGCGTGATGATCGGGTCGGCTGCCCTGACCAACCGCGTGGACCGCCTGGTGGCCCGCGGATTCGTCGCCCGGCAGGCCGTCCCGGACGACCGCCGGAGCCTGCACATCGTCCTGACCGACGCGGGCCGCGCGTGCGTCGACGACGTGGTGGCGGGCCACGTGCGGAACCAGCGCAAGCTCCTTTCCGGCCTTTCCCCGGAGGAGTGCGAGCAGTTCAACGACCTCCTGCGCGCCCTGCTCCTGTCCCTGGGCGACACCCGCTGAACGCCGACGGCGATGATGGGCCGTGAGGAGGGCCGGGGCAAGGCTCTTTCCGGTCGCTTCACGGAGGGCCGGGAGCGGTTCGGCCGCCTCCGCCTGTCTCGTTCTCGCCCCTCGGAGGGCACGTGCCGAGGGCCGGCGGCGGTGGTGGGTCGTGAGGAGGGGGACCGGCGCAAGGCCCTTTCTGGTCTCTTCGCGGAGCGGTGCGGGTGAGGTGCGTACGGTCCGCGCCCCGCGGCACCGGCCTTCCGGGCGCCGGCCTCCCGCCGGTCCGTGTCCGTTGGTCCGCGTCCCCCGGTCCGCACCTTCGGGATGTGACGGCCCCGCGCCGGGATCCGTCCCCGGCGCGGGGCCGGGGGTGCGCCCACGACGGGAAGGGGGCCCTTCCGGTGCCGGGGTGGCATCGGAAGGGCCCCCTGGTGAGGACCGGAGGAACGGACCGTCAGAAGGTCAGGCTCCAGGAGTCGATGTAGCCGGTGTCACCGGTGTAGCTGTCGGTCACCCGCAGCTTCCAGGTGCCGCTCGCGAGGACGCTGGAGGCGTTCACCGTGTACGACGTGATGACGTTGTCGGCGCTGTCGCTGGTGTTGACGTCCTTCAGCAGGGCCGAGGCGCCGCTCGGGGCGACCAGCTCGACCTTGAGGTCACCGCGGTAGGTGTGCTTGATGTCGACGTCGACCTTGAGGGCGGACGGGGCGTAGCCGCTGATGCCGCTCACCGCGATGGACGAGGTGACCGTGGTGTTGTCGTAGACGGTCACGTTGGCGGAGTTGGTGAACACCTTGCCCGCGGGCGGGGTGGTGCCGGTGCCCGCGCCGAGCGTGGCGGCCGCGTCGGCGAGGCCGGCGCCGCAGCCGCCGGAGCAGTAGCCGGGCAGCGTACGGGCGTTGCTCTTGATCGCGGACTCGATCTGCGCCGGGGTCAGCGACGGGGTCGCCTGCTTCATCAGCGCGGCGAGGCCGGCGATGTGCGGGGCGGCCATGCTGGTGCCCTGGTAGGCCGAGTAGGTCTCGCTGACCGGGCTGCGGGTGCCGCTGTTCACCGTGGACCAGATGCCGTTGGCGGAGCCCATCGCGGTCTCGCCGCCGGGGGCGGTGATGTCGATGACGGTGCCGTAGTTGGAGTACGAGGCGCGGTTGCCCTCGCGGTCCGAGGCGGCGACGGTGATGACGTTGGCGCAGTTGGCCGGGTTGAAGGTCGACGCGTTGACGTTGCTGTTGCCGGCCGCGACGACGATCGTGGAGCCGCGGTTGACGGCGGCGTTGATCGCGTTCTGGGTGCCCGCGTCGCAGGTGCCGCTGCCGCCGAGGCTCATGTTGATGACGTCGGCCGGGTACGGGTTGGTCGGCGCGCCCGCGACGTAGCCGCCGGAGGACCAGGTGATGGCGTCGATGATGTCGGACGTCGAGCCGCCGCACTTGCCGAGCACGCGGACCGGCTGGACCTTCGCGTTGTACGCGATGCCGGCGATGCCCTTGGCGTTGTGCGTCGACGCGGCGATGGTGCCCGCGACGTGGGTGCCGTGCCAGGAGCTGGTGGTGTCCCGCTCCGGGTAGTTGTTGCCGCACTCGCCCTGGAGCATCCAGTCGCCCGGGTCGGCGGGGTTGCTGTCCCGGCCGCCGCCGTCGTTCGCGACGAAGGTGTCGGAGATGAAGTCGTAGCCCGAGACGATGTTGGCGGCGAGGTCGGAGTGGGCGACGTAGCCGGTGTCGATCACGGAGACGTTGACGCCGCTGCCGGTCGCCTTGTCCCAGGCACCGGGGACCCGCATGCCGGCGGTGGACTCGAAGAGGTCCCACTGGCGGGTGTACTCGGTGTCGTTCGGGGTCACGGCCGCGGCGTACACGCGGCGGTCCGGGACGACGTAGGCGACGTCGGAGTCGGCGCGGAAGGCGGCCATGACGGCGTCCACGCTCTTCTTGTCCTGCGCCTCGCCCAGGTCGACCAGGGCGGCGCCGGTGCCCAGGCGGCGCTCGAAGTCGAGCGCCTCGCCGGCCTTCTTGCCCTTGGCCTCGGCGTCCTTGGCCGCGGCGGCGTCGGACTTGGCCTCGGTGGTCATCGACTTGTAGCCGACGATGAGGCGCTCGACGGGGGCCTGGGCGGCCTCGGCGGCCGGCGCNGGGGGCCGGCNCNGGGGCGGCCGGGGCGGGCGCGGCGATGGAGGTGGCCGTGCCGGCGCAGAGCAGCGCGGTGGCCGTCGCTGCGATGAGGGATGTGCGAACGCGTCTGTAGCCGTTCAAGGCATCGCCTTTCCTGGATTTCGACCCGGCTGGGGAAGCTGCGCACGCGTGTTACGTGCATGACAAGCCGGTTCCTGCGGCCGCGGGCAGGACGGGTGGGGGTCGTGGCGGCCGGACGCACGGCGTGAGGGAGCTCCGGTTCGCGGGCACCGACGGCTTCGGATGCGCTCGTGAACCGGATGCCGGGGGGAATGCGGTGCGGGCGCCGCGGCCTTGTGGGCCGGGTGCGTCCGCCCGCGGGGTCCTCCCGCCGCGCAGAGCACCGGTCGGCTGTCCCGCATGTGACGGCTCTTCGTCGTCAAGTGCGTTCGGTCGGCCGGATGGCAGGAAAGCTATGGCCAGAACGTTGCGCTAGGCCATACGGAGGGGGGTGACTACGGATACGTATTTAATTGCGGGCGTACGAATAGTTAACGCGTTGCGCATCCTGGATGTCTTTCGGTGGGGCGCCGGGGACGTGGTGAGGGTGGCGCGGGGGCCGGTGCGGCGGCGGCCGTGCGACCGCGAGGGCACCGTCCGGCCCCGGGGCGGGCGGCGCGGCCCCGGGGCCGGAGGAC
>NZ_CP095474.1:3651471-3651720 GCF_023614315.1 Streptomyces sudanensis
GGGTACCCGTAGCCCGCCCGTCCCGCGCCGGGGCGGGGAGACCGGCGAGCCACCGGAGGCACGAGATGAACGACCCCATGAACGACCCCATGAGCGACCCGGGGGGCTACCCCACCCCGTCCCAGGCGGAAGGGGAGCGGGACCCGGACGCCGAGGAGCACCCCGACGTGGCCCGGACGACCCCGTCCCAGGCGGAGGGGGAGCGGTCGGCGGAGGACGACGAAGACGGCGGGGAGGACGGGGTCGTCC
>NZ_CP095474.1:3651738-3655861 GCF_023614315.1 Streptomyces sudanensis
GGGCAGGGCGNCNGGGCCGCGGGCGGGGGCGCCTGACGCCCCGTTCCGGTCTCACGGGCGCGCGGCGGTGCCGGTCGTGCCCGGTCGTGCCCGGTCGGGACGCGGCCGGGACCGGCGGTCGGCGGGGGTCGCGGTGATCGTGCGGCGGCCCGGGCCGCTGCGTGAACGGCGCCCGCCGGTGCGGGCGTCCGGACGGTTCGGGGCGCCGGCGGGTGGCCGTGCCCGCCCGCCGGGGCTGCCGCCGGAGGCGCGGTGGAGGCGCGGTGGAGGAGCCGCCGGCGGCCGGACGGGCGGTCCGGCCCGACGCCCCGGGGCGAGGACGGCTCAGCGCCGCCGGCGATGACCGCGTGCCGGATCGCCCCGCGGGGCGCGATCCGTCCGCGGCCGGGACGCCCTTCAGCGGCCGGGTCCCGATTCAGTGGCGGGTCCCGACGACGCGCGGCACCGGCCCTATGCCAGCAGCGCGGCCGCGCACTCCTCGACGAGGTCCTCGGCGTACGGCGGCAGGGGCTCGCCGGCGCGCAGGTGGCGGCGGACCACGGACAGCGGCAGGTCGATCAGGGCGAGGGTCACGCGCTCCCGGCTCCGCTCGTCCGTGGCGCCGAGGGCCTCGGCGAGCGCTCCCAGGGAGGCCAGCACCCGCCGGTTGCCGAGGTCGGCGCGCCGGACGTGCTCCTCGGACCAGTCGGCACGGCCGAAGTCGGCGGCGCCGTAGAGGAGGAGGGCGACCTCGTCCGGGTTGGTGCGACTCCAGCTCACCGCGTACCGGGTGGCCGCACGCGCCGCCTCGCGGGGGTCGCTCTCCCGGACGAGGGCGGCGTGGTAGCCGTCCTGGAAGCGTTCCACGGTCCGCAGCCACACCTCCGCCAGGAGCGCCGTGCGTCCGGCGAAGCGGTGGTAGACGGAGCCGCTGGGGGCTCCGACGGCGTGGGCGACCGCCGACATGGTGACGGCGGACGGTCCGCCCGCGGCGGCGAGGCGGACGGCGGCGTCGAGGAACTGGTCGGTGTCGAAGCGGGGTGGTCTCGCCATGCATTCAGAGAGTAGTCTCTCCTTTATTGGAGGCAGGTCTCCAATACGAGGGAGGAGGGCCCATGGCCGTCTGCAACGTGCACGAGCGCCTGCTGGCCGCGGACGAGAGCGAGGTGGGAGCGCTCATCGACACCCTGGCGAGCGGGGAGCGCGACCTGCTGTGGCCCGGCCGCGACTGGTCGCCGATGAGGTTCGACCGGCCGCTCGGCCCCGGCGCGGCGGGCGGCCACGGGCTGGTGGGGTACACGGTGTCCGGCTACCTCCCCGGGCGCTGGGTCCGCTTCGAGTTCACCCGGCCGCGGGGCTTCCACGGCTTCCACGAGCTGGCGGTGCTGCCGGCCGGCCCCGGGCGCACCCGGATCCACCACGCCCTGGCCATGTCCACCAGCGGCCTGGCCCGGCTCACCTGGCCGCTGGCGTTCCGCCCCCTGCACGACGCTCTGCTGGAGGAGGCCCTCGACCGGGCCGAACGCGCCTGCACCGGAACCGTGGCCCGTCCGGCCCGCCGGTCGCCGTACGTACGCCTCCTGCGGGCCCTGGTCTTCCGTGCGGCGCGCGGGCGGCGCCGATCGGCGAACCGTTCCCCGGCGGGCCGCGACACCCCGCACCCGAACACCCCGCACCCGAACACCCAGGCGCCGGCGGGCGACGGCCCCCGGAGGGATCGCGGCGCCGCCGGGAACCCGTGACCCCCTGGCCGGGCCGCGACCCCCGATCGTCCTCCCCCCGGGAAGGCATCGCCCGTTCCCGGGGGGAGGACTCCCGGTCCCTCCGCCCGGCCCCGGAGCGGCGGGGGCATGGGCGCCTTCCGGTGCCGGGGTACCACCGCCGGGCGTGCGATGGTTTCATCCGTTCGGATGCAGATGATCTGATTGCACGTCCGTGCGTGAAGGTGCCCCCCCGTCGGGCGGCGCCGGGGCGCCAGGGGGGAGCGAACGTCCGTGATCGACCTGATACTGCCGTCCGCGGTGTCCGTCGCCGAGGCCTTCCACGACCCGCCCGACCTGCCGCTGCTCGGCACGGAGGCCGGAGAGGTGAGCCGCGCGGTGGACAAGCGGCGGCGGGAGTTCACCACCGCCCGGTGGTGCGCGCGGCGGGCCCTCGCCGACCTGGGCGTCGCGCCCGTACCGATACCGAGGGGCGAGCGCGGGGCGCCCGTGTGGGNNCGNCGGCAGCCNGACCTGCGGTCCCTCGGGATCGACGCCGAGGAGCACCGGCCGCTGCCGGACGGCGTCCTGGGCATGGTCGCGTCGGAGACCGAACGGGCGCACCTGGCGGAGCTGGCCCGCCTCCATCCCGAAGTGCACTGGGACCGGCTGCTGTTCAGCGCGAAGGAGTCGGTCTACAAGGCGTGGTTCCCGCTCGCCCGCCGCTGGCTGGGGCACGAGGAGGCCGAGTTGGCCTTCGCGCCGGAGGGGACGTTCACGGCCCGGCTCCTCCAGTCCGACCCGGCCGTCCCGGCGGAGGGGTTCACCGGGCGGTGGGCCGTGGACGAGGCCCTGGCGGTCACGGCCGTGACCGTACCGCCCCGCTAGCGCCACCGGACGGCGACCGTCCGCGGGGTGGCGGCTGTCCGTAGGGCGGCGACCGTCCGCGGGGCGGCGACCGTCCGAGGGACGGCCCGCGCGCCCGCCGGATGCCGACGCCCCCCGTGCACGGCCCGCGCCCGCGCACGGCCCGCGCCCGCGCACGGGCCGTCCGGGGGTGTCGGCCGCTGCTCGCGCGTATCCGGCGGTCCGGATGCGCCGGTCGCCCGCGGGTACCGGTCGCCCGCACGGGCCGGCCGGGCGCCCGCCGCGCTCCGGGGACGGGGGCGCGCCCGGGCGACTGCCGCCCGGATCCGCGCCCGCCCCGCCGGGACGGCCCGGGGTCACCGGTGGCCCGGGATCACTGACGGCCCGGGGTCACCGGTGGCGTACGGGACGCAGGCGGTCGGGGGCGGACAGGTCCGCCAGCACCCGGAGCACCTCGTCGTCGGGCACCTGGTCGAAGTCCTCGTACCACAGGCCCACCGCGTGGAAGTCCGCCGGTTCGAAGAGGCAGACCAGGTCGTCCACCTCCGACCGCAGGTCCGCCACGGCCCGGCGGTCGCCCACGGGGACCGCCAGCACCAGCCGCTCGGGCCCCTCGCCCCGCAGCAGCCGGACCGCCGCCCGGGACGTGACGCCCGTCGCCAGGCCGTCGTCGACCAGGAGGGCCGTCCGGCCCCGCAGGTCCGGACCCGGGTCGCCGTGCCGGTACAGGGCCTCCCGCCGGTGCAGTTCGGTGCGCTCGCGCGCCACGTCGGCGCCCAGCTCGTCCGGGGTGATGCCGAGCATCGCCAGCGCCCGCTCGTCGAACAGGGGCGGTGCCTCCCCGGCGATCGCCCCGATGCCCACCTCCGGCCGGCCGGGCAGCCCGATCTTCCGTACGACCAGCACGTCGAGCGGCGCGCCGAGCGCCCGCGCCACCTCCGCCCCGACCGGCACGCCGCCCCGGGGCAGGGCCAGCACCACCGGGTCGGGCCACCGCCGCTCGGCCGCCCGCACCCGTACCAGCTCGCCGAGCCGGCGCCCGGCGTCCCGCCGGTCCTCGAACCGAAGCTCCATCACTACCTCCTCACCGCGGTGCCCCCGGGGCGTCCGCGTCCCGGCCGGTCACGGCCGTCCGCCGGGTGCGCCCGGCGCGTCGGCGCCCGGCCGCAGGAACCACTCCCGTGCCGCGCGGACCACGTGGTCCAGCGCGCCCGGCTCCTCGAAGAGGTGGCCGGCGCCGGGTACGACCTCCACCCGGTGCGGCACCTCCAGCCGCCCGGCCGCCTCGCGGTTCAGCCGCAGCACCTCCGGGTCCTCCCCGCCGACGACCAGCAGGACCGGGGCCGCCACCCGTGCCAGCGCGTCCCCGGCCAGGTCGGGGCGCCCGCCGCGCGACACCACGGACCCCACCCGCCCGGGGCGCTCCGCCGCCGCGCGCAGCGCCGCCGCCGCACCGGTGCTCGCCCCGAACAGCCCCACCCCCAGCGACCGCGTCGCCGGCACGTCGGCGAGCCAGTCGACCGCGGACACGACCCGCGACGACAGCAGGTCGATGTCGAACCGGTNNNNCNGCNGGT
>NZ_CP095474.1:3655869-3656249 GCF_023614315.1 Streptomyces sudanensis
CGTGGCGCTCCTCCCGCTCCGTGAGCAGGTCCATCAGCAGGGTTCCCATGCCCGCCTCCCGCAGCGCCGCGGCCACGGCCCGGTTGCGCGGGCTGTGCCGGGAACTGCCGCTGCCGTGCGCGAACACCACCATCAGCGGCACCGAGGCGGGCAGGGCCAGATCGCCGCGGAGCGCGGAACCGTCCGCCGCGGGCAGGGCGACCTCCTCCAGGATCACGACGGCCTCCCTTCGTCCTCCCGGCCGAGTGCTCCCCGCCCGGTGCGCCAAACACGGCGACCGCCGGAAGGCACGCCCGAATCCCCGCGCGGGAGGGCTTTCCGGGCGGTTCGTGCGGGCGGTTCGTACGGGTCGTGACCTTGCCCGGCACGTGGCGCGCGGG
>NZ_CP095474.1:3656260-3677134 GCF_023614315.1 Streptomyces sudanensis
CCCNCCGGNCCGCGGCCGTCCCCCTTCCGGGCCGGCCCCCCCGTGCGGGCCCGCGCCCGGCGCGCGGTCCGGCGCGAGGTCCGGCCGTGGCCCCGCCTCGTTGACGCCGCCCCCTCGCCGTCCTAGTTTCGGGCCCGGTCACGACCGGTCGACGGAAGGAGGCGGCGTGATCGGGTACGACTGGCTGCGGCCCACGGCGGAGGAGCACGTCGGGTGGGACGTCGACGTGCTGTACGGCCCCTGGCCCCGGCACCACCGCGACACCACCCTGGCCGAGGTGCGGGCCCGCCTCGCCGCCTCACCCGTCGCCGGGGCGCTGGCGCTGTCCACGCGCGGCGCCCTCTTCGACGACGCGGGCGGCAACGCCGAGACGCTCCGGGACCTCGCCGACTGCCCCGAGCTGTGCCCCGTGGGCACCGTCGACCTGCGCGACGCCCTCACCGCCGAGGCCCGCCTGGAGGGACTCGCCGCCGCGGGCGTCCGGTTCCTCCGCCTGTTCACCGTCGAGCAGGGCGCCGAACCGGACTTCCCCGGCTACCGCAGGACCGTCCGGCTGGCCGTCGAGCGCGGCATGGTCCTCCTCCACGACGGCGACCCGCGCCGCTTCGGCCCGCCGCTCACCGGCCTGGGCGCCGACGTGGTGTTCCTCGACCTCCACGCGTACGTCCTCGCCGACTTCCTCCTCCTCGCCCGCGACGAACCCGGCTTCCGCGCCACCACCCGGATGCTCTCCGGACCCGACTCGCTGGAGCGGGTGGTGGAGTCCGTCGGCGCCCGCCACCTCGTCTTCGGGTCGCGCACGCCCTTCATGGACCTCTCGCCCCAGACGCTGAAACTGCGGTACGCCGACATCTCCGCGGACGACCGCGCCGCGATCGCCACGAAGAACGTCGAGGAGCTGCTGGCCTGATGCCGATCATCGACGTGCACGCCCACGTGGGCCACTGGCCGTTCCACCTGACGTCCGGCGACGCCGACGCCAACCTCCGCCAGATGGACCGCTACGGCATCGACCTGCAGATCGTCTCCGCCGCCGAGGCCGTCGTGTTCGACGCGGTCGCGGGCAACGCCGCCCTCCACAAGGCCCTCGCGACCCGGCCCCGCCTCCTCGGCTACGCCGTCGTCAACCCCAACCGCATCGAGGAGAGCGCCGCCGACCTGCGGCGCTGCCTCGACACCGGGCGGTTCGTCGGGGCGAAGATCCACACCACCTACCCGGGCCGCCTGCCCGGCTCGCCCGAGATGGCCGCCGCCTTCGACGTGGTCGCCGAGGCGGGCGTACCGCTCCTGCTGCACACCTGGGGCACCGAGGTCACCCTGCTGCCCGAACTCGTCGAGGCCCGCCCCGGGCTGCGGGTCGTCCTGGGCCACGCGGGCGGCGACGCCTGGCGCGAGGCGGCGCACGCCGCCGCCGCCTGCGACCGGCTGTACCTGGAGCACTGCCGGACCGTCGCCGACGCGGGGCGCGTCGCGTACGCCCGCGAGGCCGGGGTGCCCGTCGAGCGCCTCCTGTTCGGGACGGACGCCACCCTCGTCGACCCGTGCGTCTCGCTCGGCGTCGTCCGCGACGCGCACTTCACCGGCGACGAGCTGGAGCAGGTGCTGTGGCGCAACGCCGCCCGCCTCTTCGGCCTGGACCTCTGACGCGGCCCGGGCCTCCGGCGCGGCCCGGGCCTCCGGGCCGGCCCGGCCTCCGGGCCGGGCGGCGCCCCACTCCGCCACTCCGCCACTCCGCCACTCCGCCACTCCGCCACTCCGCCACCCCGCCGCCCGGCCCATGCGGAAGACTACCTCNCNGCGAGGGTCCGGGCCCCGGCGCCCCGCCCTCAGACGAAGTTCAGCCCCGCGCGTCGTACCAGCGGGTCCTCCAGCATCGTCCACAGCGGCACCGCGTAGTTGCCGAAGCCGTACCGCCCGCCGAAGTGGAGGCCCAGGACCCGGTGGTCGCCCAGGCCGAGGACGGGGGAGCCGCTGTTGCCGCCGAGCGTCGAGCAGTCGTGCGTCAGCACGTTCCGCTCCGGCAGCAGCCCGCCGGCCGTGCCCGGCTGGAGGCGCTTGACGTTGTAGACATCCATGAAGATCCGGCGCATCGCCTCGGGTTCGTTGCGCCGCCCGTCCCACGCCGGGTGCCCCACCACGTACACCGGCAGGCCCGGCAGGGCGGCGGGGGCGTCCGCCGCCACGGCCAGCGGCGACGGCAGCTCCCGCCCGCCCGGCGCGGGGGCGACCCGCAGCAGCGCCATGTCCGCCTCCCGGTGGACGCCGAGGACCTCCACCACCTCGTACGCCGGCCCGGCGACGCCCGGTGGCGCGCCGAACTCGCGGGTCAGGTCCAGCGCCGCGCCGAGCCCCGGCCGGAACGCCCACCGCCCCGGGGCGTCGTCCCCGGCGAACTCCAGCGCGACGTGGCGGTTGGTCATCACCACGTCCGCGCCGACCAGGAACGCCGTGCCCACCCAGTCGAGGCTGACGTGCCCGGACACCTCGACCCGCCCCACCCGCGCCAGGGTCTCCCGGATCGCGGCCCGCTGGCCGTCCAGCACCGTCCAGTCGCCCTCCTGCGGGGGGAAGTCGCCGTTCTGCACGAGGATCGCGGGGCGGCCCTCCAGCAGGACGATCGCCTCCATCCCGAACGACTCGTCGTCACCGACCTCGTCGTCGCGGCCCTCCGCCAGCTTCTCCAGCCCGCGCGCCCCCGCCTCCAGCACCCGGGCCCGCTCCTGCGCGGCGAACCGGCCGATCTCCTCGCCGGGGGCCTGGTCGGCGGGCGGTTCGTGCACCGACTCCGGCACCTCCCGCGCCAGTTGCTCCCGCACCCGGTCGGCGACGGCCCGCAGGTCGGCGAAGACCTCCTGGGGGCCGGCCGCGACCGGTGACCTGTTCCTGCCGTCCATGTGCTCCTCCTCTCCGGGACCCCCAGAGGGTTCCCAGGGGGCCCCGAGGGGGCCTGTCGGGGACTCCTCTCGGGGACTCCCGGAAGCCCCTTCGGGGAAGCCCCCGGGGGTTCTCAGGGGCGCGGTCCGGCCGTGACGCGCTGGGCCGCCTCGATCTCGGCGTGGACCTGCGGGGCGTGCGCGGCCAGGTGGGCCATGACGGCGGTGAACTGCGTACCGACGTTCACGAACGCCGTCCCGCGGCCCTGGAACGACACGTTCTCCACGCGCCGCGTGCCCCGGTGCAGCGCCACCACGAGCCAGTCGTCCGTCAGGACCGGCGACCCCGACGAACCGCCGCGGGTGTCGGTGAAGTACCGCAGGTCCCGCTCGTCCGCCTCGAACACCAGGTTGTTGCGGAGCGCGACCCGCTTGGGGGCGCCGCCGGGGTGCTGGATGATGTTGACGGCCACCACGTCGCCCGCCGCGACCCGCAGCGTCCGCCCGGCCAGCGGCAGCACCGGCCGGGCGGAGGGCTCCGCGAGCCGCAGCACGGCGTAGTCCAGCTCCGCGTCGGCGGCGGCCAGCTCCCGCACGGCGGCCTCCTCGCTCCCCGTGTCGTCGCTCTCGTAGTCGAAGCGGACCCGCGCGCCGCGCGCCTGGAGCAGCAGGTCCTCCGGGCCGGCCGTGGGGCGCCTGCCGCCCGATCCGGTACGGGCGTTGACGACGTGGTGGTTGGTGACGAGCAGGTCCGGGGTGACCAGCCAGGCGGTGCCCGAGTGGGGGAAGCCGTTCGGCTGGAGCGGCCGGCCGCCCTCGTACGGCGGCACCTTGATCCGCGCGACCGCCGCGCCCGCCGCGTCCCCGCCCCGCAGGAACCCGAACGGCACCGTGTCGTCCCGGTGGACGATCTCCTCCTTGATCTCCGGCACCGGCCGGTCGGCGAACACGTCCGGCTCGCCGCCCGCGTCCCGCGCCACGTCGTCCAGGGCCCGCTGGAGCACCGCCATCGGGGCGGCGGCCGTGGTCTGGGCGACCGCGTTGCGCAGCCAGGTCTCCAGCGGCACCGACCCGTCGACCAGCCGCTCGACCCGGTTCATCTCCACCAGGTCCGACTGCACCTGCAACCCGGGCGCGGCCAGCAGCGGCAGCGTCGCCCGGTACCGGGGCATGATTCCGTCGAAGAGCAGCGGCCGTACCGCCGGATCGGTCAGGCCCGCCTCCAGGGCCGCGTCCCGCACGGCCAGCACGGCCTCCCGCGTCAGATACCCCCAGGTGCCCGTTCCGTCCATTCCGCCCGTTCCGCCCGTCACGGCAGGTCACCGCCTTCCCCGTCGCCGCGCAGGGCGGCGGCCACGCCCGCCGCGATCTGCCCGCTGCCGTCGCGCAGCACCAGCAGCCGCCGCGCCAGCCCGTCCAGCGCACCCCGGTCCCGCGCCAGCCGCAGGATGCCCGTGACGTCCGCCAGCGGCGGCCCGGACGCGCCGCGGCCGCCGGCCGCCGAGCGCAGCAGGTCCATCAGCGGACGCAGCAGCGCCGGATCGGCCGCCACCGCCCGCCGCAGCCCCGCCCCCAGCGCCTCCAGCACCTCGTCGCCCTCCGGCAGCCCCACCAGCTCCAGCGCGTGGTCCAGCGCCCGCGCGTCCAGCGTGTACACCCGGGACGCCGCCGCCCGCACCAGCGACGGCTGGCCGGCCAGCTTCTCGTCCGGGACCTGCCGCAGCCGCCGCGCGAGCCGGGTGTCCGCGTCCCGGTCGGGCACGTCCGCGTCGGCCGCCAGCCGCGCCCTGGCCAGCAGCGTGCCCATCGCCTCCAGGTCCTGCCCCAGGCCGATCGCCACGTCCTCCGCGAGCCGCAGGTCCCGGTCGGCGCCGTCGGCGTCGCCGTCCTCCTCCGCGAGCCGCGCCGACAGCAGCAGCAGCTCCAGCTGCCGCTCCCCGCAGTCCGCCTCCCGCGCGGCGTCGATCGCGTCGGACAGCGTCCGCCGCGCCTCCGCCCGCCGGCCCGCCCGGTCCAGGGCCTCCGCCAGCAGCGCGTGCAGGGCGCTGCACGGCGTCCACGGGCGCCGCTCGGCCAGCCGGACCAGCGCCTCCTCGGTGAACCCCTGCGCCAGCAGGTCCTCCACCTCGCGGCCGGCGATCCGCTCCCAGTCCTCCCGGTCGGCCTCCGCCATCACCAGGTCCGACGCCCCGCCGCGCCGCCGGTGCGCGTCCAGCAGCGCCGCCGCCCGGGGGCCCACCTCGTCCTGCGCCCCCTCCAGCAGCCGCTCCACACCGGGCAGCCACCGCTCCTCCACGGTGCGCGGGTCCTCGCCCCGCCGCAGCCGGTGGTAGATCTCCTCGGCCCGCGCCTCCAGGCCCTCCCGTGCCGCGTAGTACGCCACGGCCCTGCGCTCCACCTCCCGCGTCGGCGACTCCGGATCGCTCCCGGCCAGCCGCAGCATGATCGCCCGGACGTCCGCCCGCACCCGTACCGCCTGCGGGCCCCGGGGCTCGACCAGGTCCAGCCGTGACAGCGTCCCGAACAGCCGCCGCGCCTCCTCCGGCCCCGCCACGGCCACCCCGCACGGTTCGGCCAGCACCTCCCGGATGACGTCCGGCGTGATCAGCCGCAGCACCAGTCCGGCACGGGCCAGGCGCCGCACGTCCGGGTCGGGGACGTGCTGGAGGATCCGCTCGTACAGGACGCCCTGCACAAGCAGCTGGTCGACGCGGCGAAAGAAGTCCCGGCGCCGCGCCGGGAGGCTGCCGACCAGCTCCGCCACGCCCTTGGCGTCCGACCCGGCCAGCGCCGCCGCCCGCGCCGCGAGCCGCAGGCTCAGCGGATGCCCGCCGACCCGTTCGGCCAGCACCCGCGCCAGCTCCGGGTCCCGCACCCCGCACGCCCCGAGCAGCCGCACGGACGCCTCGGGGTCCAGGTCGCACAGCTCGATCTCCACCGGCAGCGACCCGGCCCCCGGGTGCCCGACCGGCGACCGCCCCGACACGACGGCCCGCACCCGCGGGTACGCCTCCGCCAGCGCCAGGAACACCGCCCACATTCGGCCCAGCGCCGGCGAACCCCGGTACTGGGCCTCCTCGAACGAGTCGATGACCGTCACGAACGGCACGTCGCCCGGCACCGCCCGCCGCAGCACCTCGCCGACCCGCCGGAACAGCGCGCTCTCCCGTTCGCTCGCCCCCGCCAGGAACTGCCGCGACGTCCGCCGCCCGAGCCCCGCCCGGGTGGTCGCCAGCCGGTTGAACTCGGCGACCCGCTCCTCCTCCGCCCGCTGCACGCGCGCCTCCTCCTGGCACGCGGCGGCCAGCGCGTCCAGTTCGGCGCGGAACGCCGGGTACTGGACGCCCAGTTGGCGGGCCGCCTCCGCGATCAGCGTCACCGGCTCGTGCACCGACAGGGTGGGCCGCTCGAAGTCGATGTACGCGAAGGGGAACGGGAANCCCCGCCGGCCCCNGCCCNGTCTCTCCGCTCCGGGCCGCTTCTCCGCCTCGTCCTGCTCCTCCGCCCCATACCGCTTCTCCGCCCGGTCCTGCCCCTCGGCCTCGTCCCGCTTCTCCGCCCCGTCCCGCCCTTCCCGCAGGGCGTCCAGCAGGAAGTTGCCCAGGAGCGTGCTCTTGCCCATGCCGCCGGGCCCGTGCACCACGAGCACCGTCAGCCGCGCCGGCGCGGCCGGGTCCGCGCCGGCCGCGTCCCCCGGTGCATGGACGAAGTCGCGCAGCCTGGCCAGCTCGGCCTCCCGGCCCACGAACGACGGCACCCGCGCCAGGCGCTCCAGCGGCTGGAGCAGCCGGGCCGTCTCCAGTTCCTCCTGTACGGAGCGGGCGTCCGGCAGCCCCGTCACGCCCGGCACCAGCGACAGCCACAGCACGGCCTGGAGCACGTCGGACAGCTCGTCCGGCCCCGCCCCGGCCGTTTCGGGCGCACGTCCCCGCAGCACCGCGAGGCACACCCGCTCGGGGCCCGGCCCCTCGGGCGCCGCGTCGAGGTTGGCCTCCAGGGAGCGCAGCGCCTCCCCGGGGCCCGGCAGGGCGCGCAGCGTCTCCTCGCGCACCTCGGGTTTCAGCGTCCACTCCGTGCGGTCCGCCATGCCGGTCGCCGCGCAGTCCGCGGCCAGCTCCATCACGGCCCGCCCCGTCGGCTCGGCTTCCCCCGGCAGCCGCAGCCGGTGCGGGTCGAACGAGGTGAGCAGGCAGGCCGCGCGCCGGTAGCCGCTCCGGGCGTCCGGCACCGCACAGGGCGGCCCGGCGGCGGGGCGCAGCTCCTGCCGCAGCCGGGCCCGGAACCGCTCGCGCAGCGCCTCGGGGCCGAGCGCCCCGGCTTCGGGGGTCCCGGCTCCGGGGGTGTCACGGAAGGGCGCGGTAGACACGGACCGCCTCCTCCACCGCGGTGCCCAGCCGCCGCATGTAGCTCTCCCCGTCCGTGCCGCCCGCGCCGCCGACGCCCTCCGGGCCGCCCGCGTCCGTGCCGCCGACGGCCGCGAAGACCCCCTCCACGGCGTCGTCGACCAGCCCGGCGAGCGCCTCCTCCCGCTCCCCGGCCGCCAGCGCGGCCAGCGAGGGGGGCGGCTGCTCGTGGACGTACCGGTCGAAGAAGGCCCGCACCTCGTCCGGCCCGGCGGTCCGCGCCCGGTCCCGGCACAGGCTGTGCCGCAGCTCGTACGGCAGCTGCCGCATCGCCTCCCCGTAGCCGAGGAGCACCAGGCGCGGCGCGCGGGCGCGGCGCACGGGCTCGTACTCGTAGATGGCGAGGGCGAGCTGGCCGATCAGGTCCCACACGTCGGAGCCCGGGTCGAGCCGGTCGCAGTCGTCCAGCACGAACCAGAACAGGCCCTCCGAGCCGGTCGCCTGGACGACCACCCAGTGCACCACCTCGTCGAGCGCCGGCAGCGGATCGTCGAAGTCCGTCGCCACGGGCGGCACGACCCCCGCGCCCGGGTCGGACACGAACGACGCGAGGCGCCGCACGACCTTGGTGGCCGTCGCGGCCGGACCCAGCAGGACCCGCGCCGGGCGGAAGTCGCGGTGCTGGGCGAGGTGCCGGATGAAGGCGTACGTGTACGAGCGGCCGCTGCAGGGTTCGCCGTCGACGAGCAGCACCGACTTCTGGTCGTCCGCCACGAACTCGCGCAGCGTCTCGCGCAGGTCCTCCCGGTCGAGGAACACCTCCGTGCCGCCGCGCAGCAGGCACGTGCGGAACACGTCCTGCGAGGCGTGCTCCTCGGCGTCCCGCTCCAGCCGGGCCAGGTACTCCTCGGCGTCCCTGACGTACGGCAGGGTGCGCAGCCGGTCCTCGAGGACCAGAGCCTGGAGCAACCGCACCTGCCCGCCGATGCTCCCGCGCGACGCCTGGACGAGCACGCGCGCGTTGTGGGAGCTGACGGCGGTCAGCGGGAGGCCGCCGATGAACTCGGGGGCGAAGCCGGCGTGCCGCAGCTGGGTGTGGGGGTCGACGGAGTCCAGCAGGTACTCCCGCACCCACTCGGTGACCTTGTCCCACTCGGGAGTCTCCAACGGCATTCGGCACCTGCCCGGTCGTCGCCGCGCGGTCGCCCTCCCGGTCGTTCCGAACCCCCCTTCGGCCCTCTTCCGCCATGGTCACACCGGGTGCGTGCCGGTGCAATCCGGTCACGCGGCCGGCCGGACGCCCGCCGTGCGGGCTCCCGCACCGGCCGGTGCGAAGGGTGCTCGCCCGCCGCACGGGGGTGCCCGCCGGCGCCGCGGCGGCCGGGCTCGCGCCCGCGACCGGCGTTCCGAACGGGGGGCCGCGGGACCGGGTCCGGCGGGACCGGGTGCCGCAGGACTGCGTTCCGGGCCGGGCGCCGCCGGTCAGAGGGCCAGGAGGGTCTCGTCGGGCGCTTCCAGGCGCCGCCACCGGGACTCCGGGGCGCGTGTCGGCGGCATCAGGTCGGCGGCCGGCAGCGGCCCCAGGTCCAGGCCGGTCAGCAGTCCCACGTCCGCCACCGGCACCTGGTACGTGCGGAACGCGCCCAGCGGCGGCGGCGCGCCCGGCACCGCCCCGGCGAGCGCCCGGTCGGCGTCCCGCGTCAGGTCGGGGCTCTGGTCGAGGACGTACGCCGTCGCCGCGAGCGCCCCGCCGTGGAGGAACGCGGCGACCTTCCAGAACCGCAGCGGCACCTGCACGCCCCGGTACGGCGGGTCGGCGTCGTGCAGGACGGGACCGGTGAGCACCGTCAGCCGGCGGTCGTAGCGGGCGGCGTGGTCCAGCAGGTGGTTCTCCAGGCCCTGCCAGACCTGCTTGCCCTGGTTGAACACGTCGGCCTGCGGGGCGGCGTTGGTGTAGTGGAACGTGTCGCCGTCCGCCCGCACCGCCACCGCCGCCGCGCCCCACACCGGGTCGAGGCGGCGCACCAGGTGGCCCCGGTCCAGGGAGTTGTTCCGGTACACCTCGGGCCCGGCCTGCCACTCCTCCGGCACGCGCGGGTCGTACCGCCAGTCGTCGGTGCGCGGCACGTCCTCGACCAGGTGCCCGCCGTCGACGCACACGGCGGTGGCCGCCGCGAGCCGCCGGTCGGGCCGCAGCACCACGCTGAAGTGCGTGTACGGCAGGACGACCGTCTCGACGCGGGGCGCGGTGAGACGCGGCAGCGGCACGACGGGGCCGAGGAAGCCCTCGTCGTAGCCGTCGCGGTCGGCCAGGGATCCTCCCGGCCTCTCCGAATCATCAGAAGAGATCACGATATGCCCGATACCGTGCGGCGGGGGTCTCCCCACGGCGCGGCGGCCCGCGCCACCCCATCAGCGCAGGAGCCGGTGGTGCGCGGGCCCCGCCCGGGGGCGGGCCGGGACCCGGTGGACGGGCCCGTTCAGGCGGATCTCCCCGCCCGGCCGCCCGCCCGCGGTTCGCCGGAGTGCCACGCGCGGAAGGAATGGGCCGACCGCCCCCGCAGCCGCCCCCCAGGAGGACCCATGGGTGCCACCGGCCTCTCCCTGCACATCGGACTCAACACGGTCGATCCCGCCCGCTACGACGGCTGGGACGGCCGCCTCGTCGCCTGCGAGAACGACGCCCGCGACATGGCCGCCCTGGCCCGCGACGCCGGTTACGCCGACACCGTCCTGCTCACCGGCGAGGCCACCGTCGAAGGCGTCACCGCCGCCCTGCGCGAGGCGGCGGGCCGCCTCCGCGAGGGGGACGCCTTCCTGCTGACGTACTCCGGGCACGGCGGCCAGGTCCCGGACGAGACCGCCGGCGACGACGAGCCGGACGCCCTCGACGAGACGCTCGTGCTGTACGACAGGCAGTACCTCGACGACGAGCTGAACCGCGAGCTCGCCCGCTTCGCCGACGGCGTGCGCACCCTGGTCCTGCTCGACTGCTGCCACAGCGGCAGCGGCATCGAGGTGCGCGACCTGCTCACGCCGGAGGCGCTGCGCGACCAGTTCGGCACGGCGGACCGCGACGAGGTCGAGGAGGTGTCCCGCCTCATGCCCGTCGCCCGGCAGGGCACCCTCTACCAGCGCGACAAGGAGTTCTTCCGCGGGCTCCAGCAGGAGCTGCGCGCACCGGGGCGCCCCGCGGACGCGCTGCTGATCTCCGCCTGCCAGGACAACCAGGTCGCCGCGGACGGCCCGGTGAACGGCAGGTTCACCGGGACGCTGCTGGAGGTCTGGGACAGGGGGGCCTACCGCGGCGGACACCGGGCCTTCCACCGCGCCATCGTCCGCCGCATGCCCGCCAGCCAGAGCCCCAACTTCCACCTGTCCGGCCGGCCGGCCGAGTCGTTCCTCGCGCAGCGCCCCTTCACCGTCTGATCCGCCCGGACGTGCCGGACCCGGCGGACCCGGCGGACCCGGCGGACCCGCGGTCGTACCGGACGCGCCGGGCGCATGTGGCTCACCGCCCGTGCCGGGCCCGCCGTCGTACCGGACGCGCCGGGCGCGCCGGGCTCACCCGAACAGGGAAGGGACCCGGATCGTCCGTACGGGCCGGTCCCGCCACAGCGCCTCCCGGGCGGGCCGGTTCCCCCGGGCGGCCGACGCCCCCCGCGAGGTCCCGTGCGCCGGCAGCCGCGCCCCGGGGGCGCCCCGTCCGCCGCCGTCCCGGCCCCGTCCGTCACCGTCCTGGCCCCGTCCGCCGCCGTCCTGGCCCCGTCCGCCCGGCCCCGGAGCGCCGACGGCCCCGCCGCGCCCGCGGTCCCGGTCGCGATCCGGCTCGCGCCCGCGGTTCCGGTCACGGCCCCGCTCGGCCTCGTTCGCCATCACGCCACCTCCTTCGCCCCCGCCCTGTCACCCCACCGCCACATCCGTCGCCCCGCCGCCCCGTCCGTCGCCCCGCCGCGTCCCGCCTCACGGCACCGGGGACACCCGGCCGTCCCGCCGGGGCGGCAGGCCGGGCATCACCGGGTACGGGTACGGCGGCCGCGCGCCCGCGCCGGCCAGGGCCTCGGGACGGCGTCCGACCAGCGCCGACACCACGTCGGCGGCCGTGAGCAGCCCGGCCAGCGTCCCGTCGCCGCCGACGGCCGGCAGCGCGTCGCAGCCGTTCGCGTCCATCACCGCCAGCGCCCGGCCCACCGTGTCCTCCTCGTTCACCACCACGCACCTGTGGGAGCGGGCCAGCTCGCGTGCGTAGCGCCGGGACAGCGACACGGCGGGCGCCGCGCAGGCGACCGCGACCTCGGCCCGGTCCAGCAGCCCGGCGCAGCGCCCGTCCGGCAGGACCACGGGCAGGTACCCCGCCCCCGACCGCTCCAGCAGCTCCCACGCGGCGAGCACCGTCTCCCCGGCCGCGACGGTCACCAGCGACGTCCGCATCACGTCCCGGACGGCCCGTTCCAGGACCGGTACGCCCTGCGGGACCGGTACGTCCTGCGGGACCGGTGCGTCCTGCGGGACCGGTGCGTCCTGCGAGACTGGTACGCCCTGCGGGACCGGTACGCCTTGCGGAGCCGGGTCGCTCCCGGCGGCCCGCCCCTCCTCCCGGACGGAGTCCCGCGGAACGCCCCGAACCGGAGTGTGCTGCCCCATGACGGCCTCCCGGACACGGTCTCGGTGCCGGCGGTCGCTTCCACGACCCTCTCCCTCCACTGTGGGCCCTGCGGCGGCCCGCGCAAAGGGCGGAGCCCCCCTCGTACGGCCCGGTGGCCGCCCCGCGTCCGCGACGGGGGAGGACGGCGCGGGAACCGGGGTACGACCGGTTCCCTCCCCGCCGCGCCTTCCCCGCCGCACCCCTAGGGCGGTATCTTCGCGTCCCGCCCCCTCGCGTCCCGTTCCGCCCCGTCCCATCTCCCGCCCTGTCCGCGCCGCGGGCGGGAGGCGGGCGGCGGGCCGCGCGGAACCGCCGCCCGGCACCCGCCGATCCCTTCGCGGGGCCCGGCAGGGAGGACCGGTGCGATACGAACCGTGTCGGAGTTGGGCCGAACGGGTGAGGGGCGCCAGGATGGACGCATGAGTAGGTACGAGAGCTACGACGCCACCGACGAGCAGTGGGAGGGCCTGGCGCAGGTGGTCCCGCTGCGGGGGCGCGACGAGTGGCCGTCCCGGGCCGACCACCGGACGATGCCCCAGGACCCCGGCGCCGGAGCGCAGCGCCGCATGGTGGTCCTGCGGGTGCAGGTCTTCGCGGACGCGCGGGAGGTCGCCGAGCACCTCGTCGCCCAGGTTCCCGTCCTGCTGGACCTGACGAGCGCCGACACCGAGGTGGCCAAGCGCGTCCTGGACTTCAGCAGCGGGGTCGTCTTCGGCCTCGGCAGCTCCATGCACCGGGTCGACCGGAACGTCTTCCTCCTCACGCCCGCCGGCACGGAGGTCGAGGGTACGGCGGCGGCCGCCGTACCGCACGCCTGACGGTCCCGCGACGGAGCGGTGGTGACGGGACGGCGTCGGCGCGACGGCACCGGCGGGGCGCGCCGGCGGGGTGACACCGGCGAGATGACACTGGCGGGATGACATTGGCGGGGCGGCGGTGACGGGGCGGTGGTGACGGGGCGGAACGGGCGTGCGGCCGGCCTCGGCGGGCCCCGACGGCCGACGAGCCCCGGAGGCCGGGGGCCGCAGTCGGCCGCCCGCGGTGGACGGACCTCCCGGGCCCCGTGAAGGACGGACCGCGCGGGCCCCGTGCGGATGGGTCGTGGACGAGGACCGCGGCATCCCCGCGCACCCCGTCGGCCACTCGCCGTCCCCCCACCCGCACACCACGGGGCCGGGACCGGGGGCGGTGCCCGGTCCGGACGGGGGTGAGGGGCAGGTGGCCGGGGCGGCGGTGATAGACCTGTCACCGTGACAGAACCGGACGTGCAGGGACTGCAGCGCAGGCTGGCCGAGTTCGCCGCTTCGCGCGCCTGGCAGCCGTACCACACCCCGAAGAACCTGGCGGCGGCGCTCAGCGTCGAGGCGGCCGAACTGCTGGAGATCTTCCAGTGGCTGACCCCGGAAGAGGCCGACCGGGTGATGGACGACCCGGAGACGGCGCACCGCGTGGCCGACGAGGTGGCGGACGTGCTCGCCTACCTCCTCCAGTTCTGCGGGGCGGTGGGGGTCGACCCGCTGGAGGCGCTCTCCGCGAAGATCGACCGGAACGAGCGGCGCTTCCCCGTGGGGCGGCCACCGGGGCGCTCCGCACGACACGATCGTCACTCTTCGGAGTGACGGAGTTGTCCACACCGAGCTTCCTGTCCACAGATTTCCGAATTCCTCTGGCGCTTCGGCTCGAACAGCCTCACTCTGGGTAGTGAATTCGCAGTGGAGAGTCGTATGAACGGGGGCGGCGGACATGGACGCGGAACGGCTCATCTCCCTCAGTCGGAACGATCTCGCCGAGAGCCGGGCGGTGCCCGACATCATGGCGTCCGCCTGGCAGGCGCAGTGTCTCGCCCAGGCGATCGGGGACCATCTGGCCCTGCTCGGGCCGAGGGAACTGAGAGGCGAGGCGCGCGGGCTCGGTGAGATCGGCGGCCGAGGGGGCGCGACCCCGGGACATCCGGTGCCGCGGACGGGGGCGGCGGCGTCGAGGCTGTCCGAAGTCCTCGATCCCCGCGGCACGTTGACGGCGCTCGGGGCGCTGCTCGGGGAGGTGGGCATGGCCCTCGTCGGTGTCGCCTGCACCACGGACGAGGAGGGCCTGTACTGGCAGTGCGTCGAGGCGATCGACGCGGCCGACGAAGCCGGTGACCGGGTGCGCGCCATGCTGCGCCGGATGGCGGTGCACGATCGGACCCGGCCCCCCGACCGGCCGGACGGAGAGCGGGACCGGGGCGGGGCGGCACCGGGCGGCGCACCGGAGGCACGACCGGCCGGCGCGGGAGGCGGACGCGGTCAGGCCAACCCGGGCGTCCCGAGGTGACGTTGCCGCCGGTTCCACCGGCTCCGCCGATTCCGCCGGTTCCGCCGGTTCCGCCGGTTTCGTCGGTCCGACGCACCCGGCCGTCCCGGAGGGTCCGAAGCCCTGGAAGCCCTGGAAGCCCTGGAAGCCCTGGGAGGTCCGGGAGGTCCGGGAGGTCTGGCGAAACCGGCGCGGGAGGGGATGGCGGTCGGGACACGCCGAAATGATGATCCGCCAGTTCCGGCGGACCCGGCCGAGCAGCCGTTCCGAGAGGTACCGCGCCCGCCGGGTGGGCTCGGGAGCGCCGGGCGCCGCCCGTCGCGGCCCGGCGGAGGGCGCCCGCCGGTGCAGGATGGGCACATGGATCTGCGCATCTTCACCGAACCGCAGCAGGGCGCCGACTACGAGACCCTGCTCACCGTCGCCAAGGCCACCGAGGACCTCGGGTTCGACGCCTTCTTCCGGTCCGACCACTACCTGCACATGGGGTCCGTGACCGGTCTGCCCGGCCCGACGGACGCCTGGATCACCCTGGCGGGCCTGGCTCGCGAGACCCGGCGCATCCGCCTCGGCACCCTGATGACGGCCGCGACGTTCCGGCTCCCCGGAGTGCTCGCGATCCAGGTGGCCCAGGTCGACCGGATGTCCGGCGGCCGGGTCGAACTGGGTCTGGGCGCCGGCTGGTACGAGGCGGAGCACACGGCGTACGGCATTCCGTTCCCCAAGGAGAAGTTCGGCCGCCTGGAGGAGCAACTCGCCATCGTCACCGGCCTGTGGGGCACGGAGACGGGCAAGACCTTCAGCTACGAGGGGAGGCACTACCGGCTGACCGACTCCCCGGCGCTGCCCAAGCCGGCACAGCCCAGGGTGCCGATCCTGATCGGCGGCCTCGGCGCGACCCGCACGCCGCGCCTGGCGGCCCGGTACGCCGACGAGTTCAACATCCCGTTCGCCTCCCTCGCGGACACCGAGCGCCAGTTCGGCCGGGTCCGCGCGGCCGCCGAGGAGGCCGGGCGGGACGCCAACGACCTGGTGTACTCCAACGCCCTGGTGGTGTGCGTCGGCAAGGACGACGCGGAGGTGGCCCGCCGGGCGGCGGCCATCGGCCGGGACGTGGACGAGCTGAAGGAGAACGGCCTGGCGGGTTCGCCCGCCGAGGTCGTCGACAAGATCGGCCGGTACGCGGAGCTGGGCAGCTCCCGCGTGTACCTCCAGATCCTCGACCTCCACGACCTGGACCACCTGGAACTGATCTCCTCCCGGGTCCAGACCCAGCTCGGCTGACCGGCGTTGGACCACCCGTGAGTGCGGACGGTCGGACACGGACGGAAACCGTACGAGCCGGTCCGTCCGCACCCGGGGCGGAGGCGTGCATCGTGACCCCGGAGCCACGGTGAGGGCTGAGGGCGGTGACGCCCGATCCCGTGGAGGCGCCACGGGACCTCGTCGGCGGGCAGTCAGTCGCACCGGTTCGAGGGCCGCGCAGCGTCCGCACAGGGCGTGTGGCGATCTCGGTCCGGAGATCCTCGATCGCCTGTGGCCGGGAAAACGTCACAGGTTGTCGTTCAGCCAGCCACCCGCCGCATTGCCCATGGCCTGAAAGATCAGGTTCTCGACCATGCCCGGCTGCTCGCCGGTGCTGCCGATCGAGCGGTCCGGTATGGGAACGGGCTTCGCGAGCCATACGGGCTCACCCGCCTCCGTGGCGATCGCGACGGTGTGGCGCAGATCGCCGCAGACCAGAAGGAGCCCCAGGCCGTCCGTCATGGCCCGCCACGCACCCTCGGGAACGTACCCCTGGAAGGCACGCGCCACCTGGCGATCGGGGGCGAGGAGAGAGATCCGGCAGAGGTACGTGCCGGAGAGCCACTCGTCCCCCTCGACCCGGCACGGCCACACCTGCCACGGTGCCCGGGTGAGGACGCTCTCCGCCTGAGTCACCGGAGCTGTGATCATGCGCTTACCCGCCCGGAACAGCACGGCACAGAGCGCGGTCCAGGCTACCACCGCCAGCAGACGCGCTTCGACCGGCCAGGATCCGGTCGCATAGACCAGAACGCAGGCGAGGCCCACGAAGCCCCAACACACCAGCACTTTGGAGGACTTCGACGCGGTGGCGGCCCTCCGCCGCCACTCCTGCAGGAACCGGGCAGTCGACCGCGTGTCGATCGCCTTCCCCGGGAGCACCCGGTAGCCGTACTCCCTGGCCAGCATCGCCCCTCCGAGCGTCCGGCGGCGCTTCTCGGCGCCACTCCGCCGCGACCCTGTCCCGGCCCCGGGAGGTACCCGGACCGTCAGGGTCAATCTTCCGTACGCCCAGCCGGATTTCGACCCGCGGGAACAAGATTTTCGTAGTTCGTTCCCGCCTGGGGCGGTCAGTGACCCGTGCCGGGGCCCGGCCCGCCGATCGGGTCCAGGCCGGCGAGATGAAAGCGTCCCCCCGGCCGCGGGGCTGGCCGGTAGCGGCGGGGCCCGTACACGGTGCGGAGGACAGTGGCAAGGGGCGGCCGGGTAGCACCGGGGGCGCGGAACGGAATCGCGTGCGCCCGGTGTGCCGGTGATTTTGTTGACGGTCCTGAACCGAGCCCCATAGCGTTCGTCACCCGAAGGAGTGCCGCGACGTCAACAGGGCTTTACCCAGGGTTCCTTGGAAAGCCTCCCCCCACCGGACGGCGCCGGGCTCCCACGCGGAGCGGCCGGGTACGCGGCTGTCCGTTCGGGTGTGCGACGCGCGGTGAGGGGAACGGAAATGAGTCTTTTCGGCCAGGACCTGTCCTTCCTCGAAGCCCTCTCCGCCCAGGACCGCCGGGCCCTCCTCGCCGAAGGCGCCCCCCGTGTGTACGAGCCGGGCACCGTCATGATCCGGGAGCGGGACACCTCCGCCTACGTCCTGGCCCTGCTCTCCGGCTGGGCCGTCGTCTCCGTCGGCACCGAGCGCGGCACGCGCCTCATCCTCGCCCTGCGCGGTGCGGGCGAGGTCGTCGGCGACCTCGCCGCCGTCGACCGGGGCCCCCGCAGTGCCACCGTCACCGCGCTGGGCCGGGTCCGGGCCGTGGCCGTGTCCGGTGACCGGTTCCGCCGCTTCCTCGCCGCTCGCCCGCACGCCACCTCGCTGATCATGCAGCAGCTCAGCGCCCGGCTGCGCAGCGCCGACGTCGAACGCCGCTCCCTCGCCTCCGAGACCGTCCTCCAGCGCCTCGCGGCCCGCCTCGCCGAACTCGCCGAGCGCGCCGGGCGGCCCGGCCCGCGCGGCACGGTCCTGGAGATCCCGCTGCCCCAGCAGGACCTGGCCGCCGCCATCGGCGCGACCCGCGAGGCCGTCGCCAAGGCCCTGCGCGTGCTGCGCGAACGGGGCGTCGTCCGCACCGCCCCGCGCCGGGTCGTCGTCACCGACATGGCGGAACTCCTCCGCCTCGCCCAGGGCCGCGGACCCGGCCCGGCGGGACCCGCGGAGAAATCTCCGCCGGGTGTGTAAACGGCCACATCGCCCGCCGCGCCGCACGGCGAGGCTTGTCCCGTCACCACGAGCACCACGGCACATCACGGCACCCAGGGAGTCCGAGTGAGCAGTGCGGGAGCCATCCACCGGCTGGTCGTCTACGGGGACGCCTGCGCCTCCGGGACGCTGGGCATCGACGCGAAGAGGCGCATGCGCGCCGCCATGTACGCGTCGTTCGGCGAGGCGTACGCCGCCGTCGGCGTCGACCCCGGACACGTCCACCAGGAGGACCGGGGCGACGGCATCCTCGCCGCGCTGCGGCCCGACGTACCGCCCACCCTGATGGTCGGACGGTGGGTCGACACGCTGTACGAGAGCCTGCGCGAGCACAACGCGGGGCGCGACCCGAGGCTGCGGATGCGCGTCGGCATGAACGCCGGTCTCGTCCTCGACGACGGCGAGGGGCTCGTCGGCCGCGCCGTGGACCTCGCCTGCCGGCTGTGCGACAGCGCCGCCGCCAAGGACGTGATGGCCCGTGCCGACGACGCCGACCTGCTCGTCGTCGTCTCCGGCTGGCTGTACGACAACGTCGTCTCCGAGGGCGGCCGGTACGTCGAGCCCGGCCACTACCGGCCCGCCCGCGTCCGCGCCAAGGAGACCGACGAGACCGCCTGGTTCCACATCCCCAGGCGGTCCGCGCCGCCCCTGCCGGGGGACTCCGGCGGGCGTCCGGCCGCCGCCCGGGACCGCACGCCGGGTGCCGCACGGACCGGCGGTGGGCCGACACCGGGGGACGGCCCACCGCCCCGCACGGCCGACGCGCCCCCGTCCGGGCGGAGCTACCGGGCGGGGGGCGACCTCCAGGTGTTCGAGGGCAACACCATCCGCGGCGGTTTCACCGGCATCCGCAAGGACCGCGACGGGGGCGAGGGCGCATGACCGACCACGAGGACGTCCTCCCGCCCGACCACCGGGCCGCCGAACCCGAATCCGCGGACCGCGACCGCGACCGCGACAGAGACCGGGACCGCGACCGGGAGAGGGACCGGGACGGCGCCGACGCCGACCGCGCGCCCGAGCCCCCGCCCAACCCCTTCGACCACGCCGGCCGCAACCCGCTCGGCGGGTCCGGCGGCACCGGCGGCGCCGGCACCGCCCACGCCGCCCGCACCACCTTCGAACACGGCCGCGCCGAACGCCGCTACGACATCCGCGGCGACGGCCAGGTCTTCGAGGACAACACCTTCGTCAACCAGTTCTGGGTGGACTCCGGGCCGCCCGCCGTGCAGGGCCCCGTACCGGCCGAGACCCTGGAGCGGCTCGCCGGCGTCTACTGCGAGACCGCCGGCTACCAGCGGATGAAGCAGCTCCTGCGCTCCTGCGGACTGCTCGTCCTCACCGGCGAACCCGGCAGCGGCCGCACCGCCACCGCGCTCGCCCTCCTCTCCGAGCTGACCGACGACCGGGTCACCCGCCTCGACCCGGCCACCGCCGTCCACACGATCGCCGACGACACCCTCCAGCCCGGCCACGGCTACCTCCTGGAGCTCCCGCCCGAGGACGGCACCGGCCCCGAGTCCGGCGACGACGACCGCGCCGCGCCCGGCGCCCACCGCCGCCTCACCGAGCTCCACCTCGACCGGTTCAGCGGCCAGCTCCGCGCCAAGGAGTCGTACGGGGTGGTCCTCGTCGACGGCGGCGACCTCGCCGACCGGCTCCTCCAGGGCCGGTACGGCGCCTACTGCCCGCCCCCCTCGCCCGCCGAGGTACTCCACCGCCACCTGCGCGCCCTGCTGCGCGGCGAACCCGACGGCGCCCTCGACGAGGCCCGCGCCCTGGCCGCGCACGAGGACGTCGTGCGCGCCCTGGGCCTGGGCGAACTGCGCCCCCGCGAGGCCGCGCGGCTCGCCAAGCACCTCGCCCGCCACCAGAAGGGCGAACTCACCCGCGCCCAGCTCCTCGACGACTGCGGCGCCTTCGTCCGCGCCCAGGCCCGCGCCTGGTTCGCCGGCGCCGACCGGCCCGGCACGCTCCCCGAGGCGCTGCCCGCGCTGAACGCCGCCGCGTTCCGCATCGCCGTCGCCGTCTTCAACGGCTCCGCGTACAGCCTCACCGCCGAGGCCGCCGAACTGCTCGCCTGGGAACTCGCCGTCACCCTCGACCCCGCCCACCCCGCGGGGCGCCGCCTGTTCGGCACCCACGCCGACAACCGGCCCGTCATCGCCCGGTCCGTCGTCGAGGACGGCGAGATCGACCTGGGCGCCGCCCGCGTCCCCGCCCGCGTCGTCCGCTTCCAGGGCGACGCCCTCGCCACCGCCGTCCTGCGCGAGGTGTGGCACGGCCACCACAACGTCCGCGGCCCCCTCGCCCGCTGGCTGCGCGGCCTGTGCGACGACCCCCGCCCCGAGGTGTGGGTCCGCGCCTCCGTCGCCGCCGGCGTGCTGTGCTCCTGGGACTGGGTGTACGGCTTCGGTGAACTCGTCCGCCCCCTCGCCGCCCTCGACGGCCGCGTCCCGCGCATGGCCGCCGCCACCGCCCTCGCCGAGGCCGCCCGCGACCCGCGCGTCCAGCCGGCCGTCGCCGCGGTCCTGCGCGAATGGGCCAGGAGCGGCGACGCCGCCCTGGTCGACACCGCCGTCCTCGCCCACGGCTACGTCCTGCCCGCCGGTTCCGTCCGCTCCTCCCTCGACGCGCTCGGCGCCGTCGTGCGCGCCGGCGACGGCGCCGACGCCGACCTCCTCGCCACCGCCTCCTTCAGCGTCATGCGGCTCCTGGCCTCCGCCGACCCCGAGACCGTCACCCGGCGCCTCGGCGACTGGCTCGGCGACGGGCGGCGCGCCCTCGCCGACCTCGTCCTCCTCACCACGATCGGCACGCTCACCATGCGCACCACCCACCTCTGGGGCCTCACCGAGGTCCCGCACCTCGAACCGCACGGCGCCCGGCCGCTGCTGCTCGCCCTGCTCGGCGCCCGGCCCGGTCTGACGGCCCCGCTGGCCGCGCTCGTCCGGGCCGCCCTGAACACCCCCCGCTCCGGGGCGCCCGCCCTGGACGGCCTCGCCTCCCTGCTGCGGCGCGCCGCCCGGGACCCCGAGGCCCTGCGGCCGGTCGACGGCCTGCTGCCGCTGCTCGCCGCCACCCCCCGGGACCGCGACCGGTTGCGCGGCCTGCTCACGGGGCTCGTACGCGACCGGGACAAGCCCCTGGACAGAGCCGCGGCCGGCCGCATGTGGGACGCCGTGGCGGAAGGAGCCGAGCGATGACCCCCGGACCCGCCCGCGC
>NZ_CP095474.1:3677199-3681310 GCF_023614315.1 Streptomyces sudanensis
AGACGGCATACGATCTTCAAGCGNGTCACNTGAGNTGCGNGNNGTTGGTGTACANGGGACCCGCCCCCTCGGGCCCCTGCTGCGCGAGTGCCCGCCGCCCTACCGGCGCACCAGCGGGCGGCTCGCCGCCGTCCTGCTCTACCGCAACGGCGGCCACCGCGTGATGTGGCCCGACCGGAAGGAGGACCACAACACGCCTCTGTTCGGCGGCCCGTACACGGTCTTCGAGGTGCTCCTCGGCCGCAACGTCACCGAGTTCGACCTGGAACTGCCCGCCGCCGGCGACGGGGTGTCCTTCCGTGCCAAGGCGAGCGTCCAGTGGGAGGTCGACGACCCGCACCTCGTCGTCACCCGCCAGGTGTGGGACGTCGCCGAACTCCTGCGCGACGACCTCCTCGACGGGCTGCGCGCCGTCTCCCGCCGCTTCGGGATCACCGAGGCCCAGCGCGCCGACGAGGCCGTACGGGACGAACTGGCCGCCGGCAGGCTCCACTTCGGGCGCGACCTCGGACTGCGCACCCGCGTCCTGGTCTTCTTCGACCTCGACAGCGACGTGAAGGGGCAGCTCGCCGAGGCCGACCGCACCCTCGTCGGCATGGGCGTCGACCGGCGCGTCGCCGAACGGGAGCGCCGCAGGGACGCCTACGACCGGCAGCTCCTCGCCGACCGGGCGCGGGAGCTGCAGGCCGTGCTCCGGCAGGGCGAGGCCGCGCAGATCGCGCACCACATGGCGGCCAACCCCGACAAGCAGTGGGAGATCCGCCGGCAGCTCCTCGCGGAGGAGCGGGAGGGCAAGGCCGACTTCCTCGCCGTCCTGCACCGGCTCATCGACACCGGCGTCATCGAGCGCCACGACCTCGACCAGATGACCTACCAGGTCCTGGAGCACCTGCGGACCAGCAGCGGCGGCGTCCTCGGCGGCGTCGCGGACCGGGTCCTGGACCTGCCGCGCCCCCGGTCCCGCGCCCTCACCGACGGCGGTCCGCCCGCCGAACCGGTCCGCCCGCCCTGGGAGGACGAGCCCGCCGGGCACCGCCCCGCGGACCCGGACGACGACCCCCACCGCGTCCACGAGCCGACCAGCGTCCGGTCCGCCCGCGACCGGGAGCGCGACCGGGGACGCGACCGGGACGCCGGTGCGCCCGAGGACCCGTACGCCCCGCCCCGCGCCGACGACCGCGACGTCCCGCCGTACGGCTCGTCCCGTTCCGACGACCGCGACGTCCCGCCGTACACCCCGCCCGCGAGCCCCAGTGCCGGCTTCGACGACTGGGACGACGAATGAGCCCCGCCCCGGGCCCCGANCNCATATATTAATCAGNNAAGGAGGTGTNNCCCGTCCCGTCCCCGATCCCGCCCCCTCGGCCTCGCCCGAGGAGGTCCGCGCCCTCGCGGAGAACCTGCTGGGCACCGTCCGCGAGGACATCGGCCGCGCCGACACCAAGGCGGCGATCCTCCTGTCCGGCGCGCTCGCCTTCCTCGCCGTCGTCTTCGCCCGCGACCCCGCGCCGCCGACCGCGCGCGGGTTCGCCGCCGCCCTCGTCGCCCTCGCCGGCGTCCTGTGGGGCGCCGGGATGCTGATGCTCGTCGCGGTCGTCCTGCCCCGCACCCGGATCGGCGCCGACCGCACCCTCCTGCGCGACCTCGTCGCCGGCGCCCCCGCCGACGTGCTGCTCGGCCGGCTCACCGAGGCCGGCGCCGACACGACCTCCTGGCTCCTGGACCAGGCCGGCGTCCACGGGCAGGTCCTGGCCGCCAAGTACCGCTGGCTGCGCGCGGGCGCCCTCTGCCTGGCCCTCGCCGTGGCGCTGGCCCTCTCAAGTGAACTGTGGTGACCGAGACATGCGACCGACCCGCACCGAACGCACCGTGAGGGCCGCGGCCCTGGCCGTGCTCCTGGCCCTGACGGCCCTGGCCCCCGCCCCGCCGCGGGCGCCCGCCGCCGNCNNNGGCGGCCGCCGCCGCGCCCGCCCCAGAGGGCGCCGACCCGGTCGACTTCGCCGTCGTCGTCGACCAGTCCGACAGCCTCTCCGACGAGGACCTCGCCCGCGAGGTCGAGGCCGCCGCGCTGCTCGTCCAGGGCGAGATCTCCGAACGCTCCCGGGCCGCCGTCATCGGCTTCGGCAGCTCCGAGAAGCCCGGCCAGTCGCCCGTGCGGGAGGTGTGCCCGCTCACCGTCGCCGACTCCGCCGGACGGCAGCTCCTCAGCGACTGCGTGCAGCGGCTGGCCCGCCGCGACCCGGCCCGCGTCGGCCCCGGCACGGACTTCCCGGCCGCCGTCCGCCAGGCCGTCACCCGCCTCACCGAGAAGGGCGCCCCGGCCACCCCCAAGGTCGTCTTCCTCCTCACCGACGGCCGCCTCGACGTGGACGACAGCCCCGAGTACGGCGCCGACCCGGCCGCCCGCAGGGCCAACGGCGCCAAGCGGCTCGCCGACGAACTGGCCCGCGCCCGCCGCGAGCGCGTCCAGATCTGGCCCCTCGGCTTCGGCACCGCCATCGACCGCGCCACCCTCACCGGCATGGCCGAGGGCGGCTACCGGGGCGGCTGCGCCGACCTGCCCTCCGCCACCCCCCGCATGCGGGTCGTCGCCGACTCCACCGGCATCGACGAGGCGTTCCAGGAGGCGTTCGCCGCCGCCCGCTGCGCCGGCGTCACCCCCGGCGACTCCCGGCGCCCGCCCGCCGACCTGTACGTGACGATCCCGCCGATCGCCACCGACGGCTCCATCACCGTCAGCAAGCACGACCCGGAGGTCACCGTCACCTACTACGACCCGCGCGGCCGCAAGGTCCCCACCACCGGCACCTTCGACGGCTCCACCTTCGAACTCAGCGGCCAGGGCGGCCCGGTGGAGGCGCTGCGCGTCGGCAACCCGCTGCCGGGCCGCTGGCGGGCCCGCGTCGAGGCACCCGAGGGCCACCGGGGCCGCGAGGTCGCCGTACGCGCCATCTGGCAGGGCAGGCTCCGCTCCTCCGTCGTCCTCGACCCCGCGTCGCCCCGCCCCGGCGAGAAGGCCGTCGTGGAGGTCCGCATGCAGACCCGGCGCGGCGTCTACGTCACCGACCCCGCGCAGCTCGCCGGGATCAGGGTCACCGGGAAGCTCGCCGGGGACGGCTTCCCGCCCGTCGCCTTCGCCCTCGCCGACGACGGCCGCGCCCCCGACCGCACCAGGTCCGACGTGCGGTTCACCGGCACCGTCACCATCCCCGCCGGGGCGACCGGCGCACTGCGGCTCACCACCGAGATGGCCGCGCCCGGCGTCACCTCCGACCTGCGCCCGCTCCACGCCCGCACCGGTGAGGGGGCCCCGGCCGTCGTCGCCGGGATCACCGTGGACCGCACGGCCGTCCACCCCGGCGGCACGGTCCGCGGCACCCTGTCCGTCACCAACAACGACGGCGCCCCCCGCACCCTGCGCCTCGCCCTCGCCGACCAGGCGGCCGGTGCGCAGCTGAGCGTCGACCCGGCCACCGTCACCGTCCCGCCGGGCAGCCGCCGCGACACGCCCTTCACCCTGACGGTCGGCCCCGGCACGCCCCTCGGCGACCTCGGCGGGAAGATCACCGCCGTCGACGCCGCCGACCCCGGCCGGTCCCTCGCCGGCACGTTCCTCGCCGTCCGCGTCGAGGCGCCGCCCACCTGGCTCGCCCGCCGGTGGCCGGCCCTCGCCGCGGGCTCCGCCGGGGCGCTGCTGCTCGGCGCGCTCCTCGCCGTACGCCTCCGGGCCGCCCGCCGTCGCCTCGACCTGACCGGGGTCGAACTGGAGCTCCTGCGCGACGGCCACACCGCGGACCGGCTCACCGTACGGACCGGACAAGCCCGGAACGGCACGTTCCTCTTCACCGTCGAGCGGGGCCTCGGCGCCGCCCCCACCCTCCAGCGCGCCCGCCCCGGCGCGCACGGCGCCCACCGGCTGACCGCCACCCGCGGCGGCGAGCTGAGACTGCGCCCGCACGGCGGCCCGGAGCACCCCGTGCGCGACGGCGCCGCCGTCGGCCTCGACGACGGCCTGGAGGCCGCCGTCCACGACCGCAGGGGCCCCGGCCGCGGCCCCACCCCGTCCGGTCCCGGCCGGACGGGGCGCGACCNNNNCNNNGGGCTGTCTCTT
>NZ_CP095474.1:3681356-3694745 GCF_023614315.1 Streptomyces sudanensis
CCCGNCCCCGCCGCCCCGGCGACGACCCGGACGGCACCGGCGGCACCGGCGGCTGGTCCCGCGACCGCGGGAACGCCGCGGGCGGCACCGGCCGCGACGACAGCCGGGCCGGCGCCGGCTCCTGGGACCCGGACTTCTGACGCAGCACCGCACGACGGGGCGCCCGCGCCCCGAGGGGAGACGCAATGAAGATCTACCAGCCCATGCTCTTCGTCGGACTGGGCGGCACCGGCGGCCGGATCGGCGCCGAACTCGAACGGAGCCTGCGCCGCGAACTGTGCGGCCCCGACGGCACCTGGCTCGTGGACGGCGGCCGCCGCGCCCCGTACCAGCTGCCCGACTGCCTCCAGTTCGTGTACGCCGACTTCAGCGAGACCGACCAGAAGGGGCACCCGCGCTTCAGCCGGAAGGGCTCCGAGGCCGCCGCGTACGCGCGCACCTCCCACATGGTGGGCGACCTGCTGCCCGCGGAGTTCGAGAGCTCCCCGGACGTGACCCGGATGCTGCGCGTCGGCCTGCACCGGGAAACCCGCGACTGGCTCCCCCCGGACACCCGCGAACCCCGCGTCGCCCCCCTCCACAGCGGCGCCGGCCAGCTCCCCACCGTGGGTCGCGCCGCCCTGTTCGCCACCCTCCGCGGCGGCCTCGAACCCGTCCTCGGCCCGCTGCGCGCCGCGATCGGGGCCATCGGCACCTCCGCGGGCGACCTCCAGCGGCTCGGCGGCGGACGCATCCGGGGCTGCGACGTGTTCGTGGCGTTCTCCGTCGCGGGCGGCACCGGCGCGGGCATCTACCACGACTTCCTCCACCTCGTCGGGCACGAGTTCCGCAACGCCAGGGTGCCCGGCGTGAAGATCTACCCGCTCGTCGTCATGCCGTCCGCGTTCCCGCCCGGGGCGGGCGGCGGCCGGGAGGCCGAACTCAACGGCGCCCGCGCCCTGGTCGACATCTCCCGCCTCGTGGACGACCAGAACATGCCGGGCGCCGACGCCGCCGTCGGCGACGTCGAGCACCGCTCCCGGATCAGCGTCCGCTACCCCGGCGACACGGTCGTGCGGCTGCGCGCCTCCACCGTGCAGACGGCCTTCCTGTTCGGCAAGCCCACCGTCATCCGCCGGGAGGACCTGCGCCGCTCCATCACCGCCCTGGTGACATCCCTCATCGGCACCGAGCTGTCCGACCGGTCCGGCGCCTCCCAGGACGACTACCAGTCGTTCGCCGAGAGCTTCGTCAACAAGGGCGTCGAACGGTCCAGCCACGCCGCCTCCGGCATCGGCTACCGCAGCATGTCCACCACCCTCGCCGCGTCCCTCACCGTCCCCGTGGACGACCTCGCCGAGATCGTCGCCGCCCGCCTCCTCGCCCAGGCCGTGCGCGGCATGGAGGAACGCGCCCGCAAACCGGCCGAGAACGGCACCGAACGGGTCCGGGAGATGTTCCGGCACGCCCGCGTCGAGGCCCTGTGGAACCGGGCCGCCCCCGATGTCCCGGACCCGGAGGTGCCGCCCCGCGGCAGCCGGGCCGTGACCCTGGCCCTCCACAACCGCCGCGGGGACATGGAGGACGCCCTCGCCCGGCTGGAACGCGAACTCACCCGCGAGATGCCCCGGACGGCCGAGGAGTTCCAGCCCGGCGGCGCCGTCCGCAAGGTCCTCGGCGCCTACGGGCCGTTCGGCGTCGCGGCCGTGGTCCGGGGACTGCGCGGGCACCCCGAGCGGGTCGCCGAGGCGGGCTTCGCCGGCATGCTCGAGAACCGCTGCGGCGAACCCCGCCGGCCCCCCCACGTCCAGCGGTCCGCCCCCCAGGTGCCCCGGATCAAGGGCGGCGCCGGCGGCCTCGTACCGGCCCGCTGGAGCGACCCGGACGTACGGGAGGCCAGGACCGAACAGGACGACTGGTACCGCTGGCGGGCCCACGCCCTGTGGCACCGGGCCTGGCGGGAGCACGAGTCGCGCTGGCGGCCCGTCCTCGACCACGCCGTCCAGGAACTCGCCGAACTCGCCGACGCGCTGCGCGGGCACGCCCAGGAGGAGGGCAAGTCGTTCGCCGCCCGCCGCCGCGAGCTCTACCGCGACGACCGCACCGGCGTGTGCTACCTGCTGCCCCCGCAGAACAGCCTCCGCGTCTTCTACGACGACGTCGTCCGGCGCCTCGGCCGCGACCTCCACCTCCCCGAGGAGAACACCGACCCGGCCGACATCGTCGACGCCCTCGTGGACTCCTCCCACTGGCTGCGCGCCCTGGAGGCCGTGCGCCACTCCCACGGCGCCGCCGTCAAGGAGGTCAAGCAGGTCCTGGAACAGCGCGTCAAGGCGCTGTTCGGGGAGAAGGGCAACAACCTCAACGACCGCCCCCTCCTGCCGTCGATGGAACTGCTCCTGCGCGCCGCCGCCGGCGACGAGGCGGCCGAGGCCGGCGTGGACGGCCGCTGGCTGGAGCAGTTCCGCGCCCAGATCGCCGGGCTCCTGCCGGTCGGCTTCACCCCCGACGGCAACGGCCCCCTCAAGGTCCTCATCACCTTCCCGCGCGGCGAGGCCGACGGCCGCACCTCCGAGTACCTGGAGAAGGCCCTCCACCTGCCCCCGCACGTGAAGACCGAACGGCACCCCGTCGACTCCGAGTCGATCACCGTCGTGCTGTTCCGCAGCGGCATGAGCCTCACCGACGTCTCCGAGGTCCGCGGCCTCCTCAAGCTGTGGTCCGAGGCGCGGGAGGCCGGCCGCTCCGACGACTTCCTGCCCTGGCGGCAGCGGCTCGGCTACCGGGACGACTGGCTGGTCAGCACCGAGGAGGACCGTCAGCACATCCTCCACCGCGTGCTGTGCGCCATGTGGAACGGCCTCGTCGGCCACGACGGCGACCCGGCCTCGCCGGACGTGGTGCGCATCCGCCTCCAGCGCGGCGAGTCCGCGACGATGGCGCTCCGCGTGGAGCCGTTCGACGGGCAGTTGTCGAGCTGGGCGGGACTGCTCCGGGCGTACGAGCGCACCGCGCTGCTGGAGGAGGAGTCCATCATCGGGGTGTTCTGCGAGCGGCTGATGAACATGCAGCCGGCCGGCCTCGCCACCGCTCCGGTGAGGCCCGCCCCGCTGTTCCTGCGGTTCGTCGAGGAGATCGCGCCGCGCGAACTGGACCGCCTGGACGAGCTCACCGCCCGGTGGGGCCCGGAGGAGTGGCTGGAACCGCTGCGGGCCTTCTGGACCGAGACGCTGCCCGGCGCCCTCGACCGGCCCTTCCAGACGGAGGCCAGGAGCTCCGCCGGGACCCTGCGCGCCCTGTACGAGCGGTACCGCCGCGGCCTGGAGGAGCAGGCCGCCGCGCCTCCGCCCGACCCCTCCCCCCACCGGCCCGGATCCGGGCCCCGGTACGAGCCCGGGCCCCGGTACGGGTCAGGGCCCGGCCCCGAGTCGCGGTCCGGATCGGGCTCCGGACACGCACCTCCGTACGAGTCGCGGTACGACTCCGGGTCCGGGTCCGGGCACGACTCCGGGACCGAGGCGGGGCACGAGCCCGGGTCGGGGTCGGGGTACGAGCCCCGGTCCGGGGCGGAGTCCCGGCACGGGTCCGGGCACGACTCCCGACACGATTCCGGGTACGGGTACGGGTCCCGGCACGATTCCCGTAGTGGGTACGGGTCCCGTTCCGACTCCGGGTACGACCCCGGGCACGGCTCCTGGCCCGGGGCCGACTCCGACCCCGAGTCCCGCCGCGACTCCGGGGCCGGGTCCGGGTCGGGGTACGAGCCCGGGTCCGGGACGGAGTCCCGCCGCGATCCTCGCCCCGACTCCGGGTCCTGGGCGGAGTCCCGCCGCGACCCCGGTTCCGGAACCGGTTCCGGCCCCGGGTCCGGCTCCCGGCACGAGCCCCGCTCCGGGCCCTTCCCCGAGTCTTTCCCCGAGCCCTTCCCCGAGCCCCGGAACGGACGCGACCCGGAGCCCGCCCCCACCGAACCGCAGCCCGGCACCGGCCGTGCGCCCCTGTACCCCTGGGACGAAGAGTGAACCTCCGCACCACCCCCGGCACCACCCCGGTGCACCGGCGGCCCGGCCACGCCGTCCCGCTCGACCTGCGCGGCGCACCCGGCCCCGACGTCGTGCGCGCCGCGCTCGACACCCTGTCCCACGCCGACGACGAGCGGCGGTTCCTCGTCCTGGACGACGCGGCCCGGCTCGTCTCCCACCACCTCCTGTACGAGCGGCTCCACTCGTACGGCCCCGCCACGGTCCTCTGCCTCGCCGTCGGAGGCCCCGGGGANGGGGCCGGGGNNACACCNNNGAGNGGGCGCCGGGGAGCGTCCTGCGCCGCCCGCCGACCCTGCGCCCGCCCGCCGCCGGCGTCCTGTGGCTCCTCGACCCGCACACCGGCGGCGACCCGGACGGGCTGCGCCCGCTGGTCGAACTCCTCGTCCAGCCCGAGGTGTTCGACGCCGTCCTGCACGGCTTGGCCGAGGTCGCCCACGGCGTCGCCGTCCCGTCCGCGCGGATCGTGGAGCACGACCTCGGCGACGAGGCCCGCACGCGCGCGTGGCGGCAGGCCGTCGGCGCCTTCACCGGCCAGGAGGTGACGGGCGGCGGCACCGGCGACTTCGTCCCGCCCGAACTGGCCGTCCTCCTCGACGACTCGCTGCCCGACGCGGTCGCCGGCCACCGCTGGCTGGAGCCCTCGCGGCCCGCCGCCGCCCGCCGCCGCGCCTGCGACGACGCGCTCGGGGAGGCCCGCGCCGGGCACCGGCTCGTACGCGGGCCCGCCGGGCTGTTCGGCCGGGCCGCCCGCCACGCCGACCTGCCCGGCCGGCTCACCGGGCTGGGCCGCGCCCTGGAGGCGTACCGGGACACCGTCGCCGGGGCGTTCGCCGACGCCGACGGCGTACGGCTCACCCCGGAGCAGCGGGCCCGGCTCCTGGAGCGCGGCGTCGTCCTGCCCGACCTGCCCGCCGCCTCCCGCACCCGGGTGGTGCCCGCCCTGCGGGACCTCACCGAGCACCTGCTGGGGCAGCCCCTGCCGCTGCGGTCCGCCGCCGCGCGGCTCGCCGCCCTGTCCGACCGTTCGGCCCCGGCGGGCAGCGCGGCCCGGCTGGCACGCCTCGACGAGTCGTGCGACCCGGCGTACCTGCGCCACCTGGCCGGGCCGCCGCCGTTCCGCGCGGGCGGCACCACGGCCGAGGCGGCGCTGCTGGCGCTCGTACCGGCGTTCGCGGCCGGCCTGTGGCCGGGGTCCGGCTGGTTCCTGGGGCCCGCGGTCGGGGCCGTCGCGGCGGCGGTCGGCGCCCTGATGTGGCGCCACCGCCCGAACCGCTCCCCGGACGGCCGCCACGACGGCGGGGGCACCACCCGGGTGACGGCCCGGCTCCTGGGCGGCTTCGCCGGCGGTACGACGGGGGCCGTGGCGGGTTCCCTGCTGGGCCTGCCCGACTGGGTGGGCGCCCTGGCCGCGGCGGTCGCCCTCGTCGGCGCGGTCGTCCTCGCCGTACGGGACTGGACGCGGTCCGTGGACGCCTGGTGGCGCGACACCGACGCCGAGTACGCCGAGCGGGTCGTCTCCGATGTCGACCGGCTCCTCGCCGAGACGGCCGTGCACGACTGGCTGCTCGCCGACGCGCGGCACCACTGCGCGGACGGCGCCCGTGCGGTCGCCCTGCTGCTGCGCGCCCTCGCCGCGACCGCCGACGCCTACGGGCGGGACGGCGACCCGGCCGTTCCCGCCCCGCGCGGCGCCCGGCCGGGGCCCACATCCCGTCAGGTTCCCCCGGCCGGGACCGGTGGTGGCGCCGACCCGTGGGAGTGGGACACCTGGGGGGACGGCTCCGCCGGCGACGGCTGGTACGAGGCCGCCCCGCCCGGCCGACGGGAGGCCGCTCCGACCGGCGGCGACCCGTACGGCGGGAGACCGCCGGGCGGAGCCCCGCACGACGGGCCGGGCGACCCGTACGGCTCCGGCAACCCCTACGACACGACCGATCCCCACGACACGACCGACCCCCACGACACGACCGATCCCCAGGACACGACCGACCCCTACGACGTGACCGACCCCTACGGGCCTGACACCCCCTACGGGCCTGACACCCCCTACGGGCCTGACAGCCCCTACGGGCCCGACGCCCCGTACGGCCCCGACACCCCGGGCCACCCCCACGGTGCCCCGGGCCACCCCCGGGACGCGGCGACGGGGTCCTCGCAGCTGATCGGGCCCGCCTACGAGGCCGTCCCGGACTCCTCGGACGACCCGGCCGACGGGTTCGGCGACGGCTGGCCGCCGCTCGGCGCCGCCGAGGACCCGCCGTGGCTGGAGCGGGAGCGCGGCGACGGCGGGCCGGACCTGGTCGACACCCTCGTCGCCGACCTCGCCTCCGGCACCCGCCGCATCCTCGCCCCCTGCTGGGCGCGGATCGAACGCGACCCCGCCCGCGCCGGCCGCATCCCGCTCGACGGGCCCGTGCGCGACCTGCTCGACGAGGTCCACGGGCGCCTCCTGCGCGACGCGGCGACCTCTCCGCCCCCGCACGACCCGCACCCCGCACGGCGCCCCGACGCCACCCGGATGACCGGGGTCGCCCCCGACCGGGTGTCCGCCCTCCTCGCCCCCGACGGCGACGGCGACGGCGACGGCGAGCCGGCCGTCCCGCTGTGCGGGCCGCAGCACCGGCGGCTGCTGTCGGCCGACCCGCTGGCCGTGCACCGCGTCCGGTTCGCCCCCGAGGCGTTCCGGCGCGGCACGGCGGAACCCGACGGCCCGCCCGCGCCGGACGGGCGGCCCACGGCGCGCACCGCCCACGCGGAGGACGTCGTGTGGACGCCCGCCGGCCGCCACGCCGGAGTGCTCGGCCTGGTCCCGCTGCGCGGCGACGCCGTCCGAACGGTCCGCGAGGACACCCCGGGAGAGGACGGCGACCCGTCATGACGCACCCCCCCTCGCAACCCCACCGGCCCCCTCACCGGCACTCCCGCCCGCAGGCCCGCGAGTCCGGCGGCGAACTGGCCTTCCTGACCCACGAGGGCGACCCGGTGCGCTTCTCCGCCCGGTTCGGCGCCGACCGCGAACCGCCCGGCCGCCCCGGGCGGCTGGCCCGCACGGTCACCCTCGGCGCCGACTGGACGGTCCTGCAGTACCGCGTCGCCCCCGGCGACGCCCGTGCGCACGCCGCCCTCGAACGGGAGGCCGCCGCGGCCGTCGCGCTGGAACGGCGCTACGGCCGCGAGCGGTTCGGGGAGCTCTTCACCCGCGTCGTCGGCCACGACCTCGACGCGCCCGAACCGTTCGTCCTGTACCGGATCGCGGACGGCGAACCGCTCGCCTCCCACGGCGGTGCCCTCGGCGTCGGGGAGCGGCAGCGCGTCGCCACCCAACTCGTGCTCGCCGTAAGGCTGTTGGAGGCCACCGGTCTGGTGCACCGGGCGATCGGCCCGGACACCGTCCACTGGGACGGCCGGCACGTGCGGCTCGCGGAGCCGTACGCCGCGCTGCGCGCCGGGGAACCGCGCGAGGCGTACGGCGCGGCCCCCTGGGCGTCGCCCGAGCAGCGCCGGGGCACCGGGGCCGCCGACCCGCGCGACGATCTGTGGTCCGTCGCGCAGCTCGTGTACTTCCTGGCCGCCGGCCGCCCCGACCGGGGCGCGGGCCCGCCCGCCGACCTGGCTGACTTCCGGGGGCTCGCCGCGTTCGACCGGGGCGGCGCCTTCGCCCCGCTGGCCGCCGGGCGCCCCGCCCCGGCCGAACTGATGCGCCTGCTGAACGTCCCCGACCCGCTCGCCCGGTCCGCCGGAGGCTCCTCCGCCCCGCCCGCCGACGACCCCGCCCCGGCCACCGTCGGCCCCACCGGGTACGACGGCCGGATCGCCCGCAAACGCGCCGACCTGGGCCTCGACCGGCCCCCGCCCGAGGACCCGGAGGGGGAGACGCGGCAGGCCCGCCGCCGCTGGTGGCCGGTGCGGACCGCCGCCCGCCGGCCCGCACCGGCCACCAGTGTCNGCGGCACNGCCNCCCGNCCGCCGCGGACACCGCGTCGGCGGAGCGGCTGTGCCCGTACTGCCTGCTGCCCGTCGCCTACGACCCGTCCGGCCTCGTCACCATCGACCCGAAGGGCGACCGCGTCCCCCTCGACCTGGGCGGCCTGCCGCCCGCCCACCGCCAGGACCTGCTCAGGACGGCGTACCAGCCGTGCCCCCACGCCGGCCGGGACACCCTGCACGAACTGCCCGTGCCGTACCTGACCAACGGCCGGCCCCTGTCGGTCGCCCTCGTCGGCAGCTCCGGCGTCGGCAAGACCCACCTCCTCGCCGCGATGCTCGCCGAGGTCGAGCAGGGCGGCCTGGAACCGTACGGCCTGAAGTGCCTGCCGCTGAACCCGGATACCCACCGCACGTTCCTGCGGGAACGGGTGCAGAACCTCTTACAGGGCAGGGAACTGGGCCGCACCGGGCAGCAGGCCTTCGCCCGGTTCGCCGACGGGCTGCTGGTCACCGGGCGCGGCCCGACCCGGCCCGTCGTCTTCTTCGACCTCGCGGGCGAGGACCTCGCGCAGGACGGCGCGGTGGCGCGGTTCCTGACCGGCGTCGACGCGTTCGTCTTCGTCCTCGACCCGCTGCGGGCCCTGCGCCTGGCGTCCCTGGACCCGGTGCGGGAGCTGAACGGGCTGCGGCGGCGGGACCTGGGCGACGAGGCGTTCACCACCGTCCTCAACCGCGTCCCCCGCACCCTGGGCCCCTACGTCGCGGCGCCCGCCGCGATCGCCGTCAACAAGAGCGACCTCGTCCGCGTCGAACCGGCCGTCGACCGGTGGCTCGGCCGACCCCTGCCCCCGGAGTACCGGGCGGACGAGGCGCGCGCCGAGAGCCGCGACGTCCACGCGTTCCTCACCCGGCACGCGACGGCCGCGTGGCTGCGGCCGTTCGACGACTGCGCCCGCTGCACCCTGCACTTCGTGGCGGCCACCGGCGGGCAGGCGCGGGACGACCGGTTCCCCCACGGCGTCCGGCCCCGCCGGGTCCTGGCGCCCCTTCTGTCGATCTTCGCCATGTGCGGGCTCCTGCCGGGAGCGGACCCCCGAGAGGCCGGTGTCTGATGTCGCCCCACGACAGGTCGGCCGACCAGATCGTCTTCCGCTGGGACACCGACAACCTCTCCGGTACGACCGGGTTCGGCCCCGTCGCCTGGTCCTGCCCGCCCGCGCGGGCCGACGCGGTGTTCCGGGCGTCGGCACCGCTGCTGCGGGCCACCGGGGAGGCGACCGCGCCCGCGCTGCTGCGCCTGGAGGACGGCGACTGGGTCCTGCTGGTGCGCCGGGTGCCGTGGCGGGACGCGGGCGGCCGGGCCGGCACCCTCTGCCACGCCCTGACGGGCCCGGCCGCCGTCCTCGACCCCGCGACCTGCCTGGGCCTGCACCCCTGGTCGTGGGAGGGCGGCGACCTGCCGCTCGCCGAGGTGCGGGGCACGCTGCCGCCCGTACCCGCATCCGCGCTGCTGCCCGCCGCCGACGCCGGGAAGCGGCTCCTCGACGGCGGACTCGCCCGCGTACGGCGCGAACTGGTCGGCGCCACCGCCGAGTTGCTGCGCCACCCGGACGCGGAGTTCACCTTCCTCGACCCGTCCGGACGGGCGGCGCACCCGGTGCTGTGGGGGCTGCACGGCCTCTTCGGCGGCCAGGCCGCGCGGTGGTGGACGTTCGCCACGCACGACACCGTCGAGTCGGACCGGCTGCGGTTCGTGTTCGTCAGCCGCTGGACCGGCGAGGCGTCCGGCAGCGGCGCCCGGCGGCGCGCCGACCCCACCGAGCGGTGCGGCGACCGGGCCGAGGCCGTGGCGGAGCGCCTGGTCCACCACCACCTGCGCGAGCGGTACGCGGTGAGGGCGGCCCTGCGCCGGGCCGCGGACCACCACCGGGCGACCCGCGGGGGCCCCGCGACGTGGCTGGCCCTCGCCGAGGCGGCACTGTCGGACCTGGACCGGTCCCCGAGCCGGGGCCCGGAGTGGTCACCGGACCCGGGCGGGGACCCGGGCCGGGACTCGGACCGATCTCCGGGCTTTCAGCGGTCTCCGGGCTTCGACCGTGCTCCGGGCCAAGGTCCGGACCCTGCTCCGGGCCGAGGTCCGAGTCATGCCCGGGACGGGGATTTCGACCGATCCCCCGATCGGGGCCCGGACCGGCCGCCGGGCCCGGACCGTGCCTCCGACCGGTCCTCGGGCTTCGACCGGTCCCCGGGGCAGCCCCCCCGGTGGCTCCCGGACCGGCCCCCGGAGCCGGATCGGGGGCGGGGTCGGCCCTCGGACCCGGACCGGGGTCTGGACCGGTCTTCGGGCCCGGACCGGCTTCCGGGGCTCTCCTCGGCTCAGCCTCCGGACCAGCTCTCGGACCAGCTCTCGGACCGGCTCTCGGATTGGGGCCTGGACCTGTCCCCGGAACCGCCCCCGGACCGATCGCCGGGCCCGGACCGGAACCGGCTTGCGGACCGGGACCGGCTTGCGGACCGAAGCCCGAACCGGCCCTCGGAGCAGCCCCCGGGACGGCTCCCGGGTCGGAACCCGGACCGGTCGCCGGACCGGTCGCCGGACCGGCCTTCGCCTCGGCCTCCGGAGCGGCTCCCGTCCCGCCCGGCCGCCCCGCCGTCGCGGAGGGCTCCGGAGGCCGGGCCCCGGCAGGATCCGCCGGTCCCGGTCGTGGCGCCCGAGTGGCCCGTCCCCGCCGAGGGCCGGCCGCGGACGCGCAGGTGGCTGGGCGGCGGCTCACCGCAGGGGCGCGGACCCGCCGACGACGAACTGCTCTGCGCGCTGCGCGCGAGCACCGGCGGGTACGAGAAGCTGACGGCCCTGATGACGGAGGTGGCCGAACGCTGGCCGTCCTGGAACCGGGAGCAGCGCGTCGCCCTGTGCGCCGTGCTCCTGGAGCGGGAACTGTTCGTCACCGACCGGGCGGGACCGATCCGGGCGGCCGACGACGTACGGGCCGCGAACGCCGCGTCGCTCTACCGCTGGGCGGTACGTCCCCTCCTGGACGACCCCGCCCTGTCCACGCGGGTGACCGACCTCCTGCCGCGCCTGAGCACCGGACCGCACCGCGCGGCCCGCGCGGCGGTCCGGCAGATCACCCTGAGTCCCTCCCCGGGTCTCCCGGAACCCACGTGGCAGGCCCTGCTGAGAGCCGCCACCCCCGCGTCCCCCCTGGGGCCGGAGGGGCCCTCCGCCTCCGTCGGGGAACGACACGGGGCCGCGCCCCCGCCCCCGCAGGCGGCACGCTCCACCCCCCAGGGAGACCGAGGCCACCGGGATGCCGGGGGGACTCACCGGGACGGCGGGGCCGAGTACCGGGATGCCGGTGGCGCTGTGCCGCGCGCCGGGGCGACGGACGCCGGACCTGGCGCCGGAGGGGCCGGACGGCCGGAAGAGGGTGGTGCCCGCCGCGAAGCCACCGGGTCCGGCGATCCGGTGCCGGGGTGGCGGCCCGAGGCAAGCAGTGGTGATGCCGGGGAGGCCCCCCGCCGGTACCGGTCGGCCACCACTCCACCGCCCCCGTACGCCCGCCCCACCCCGTAGGGGAGGGGAGCCCGCACGACGACACCGAGCGCCCTGCGGAGGACCGCCACCTCCCCGGGGGGCGACACCGTTCGGACGGCCACCGCCCACCGGACGACCCCCACCTACCGGACGACCGGCACCCCTCACAGGGCCGGCACCCCTCACAGGACCGGAACCCCTCACAGGACCGGAACCCCTCAAGGGACTGGCGTTCCCCCCACGACCGGGGCCCTTCAAGGGATCACCGCCCCCCGGACACCCGACAACCCCCGGACACCCGACAACCCCCTGGCACCCGTCCTTCTCCGGACGGCCACCACCCCCGGGAAGCCCGTCCCTCCCNGGACAGGGCNNGTCCCTCCCCAGACGGCCGCCGCCCCCCCGCCGCGGGGCCGGATGCGCGCGGGGGTGCCGATCCGCCGGGCGGTGCGGACCGCAAGCCGTTCGTCGTGGTCGGTGTCGGCACCGGGGCGATCCTCTTCCTCCTGGCGATCATCGTTGTCTTGATATCGCGGTCCTGTGAGTGATCGGGGCGGTGCTTTCGGAGCCCGGCTCGGCCAGGATGGGGGGATGGGATTTCATGTCGATTCCGAGACCGGGCGCCTGCGGCGCGTCATCCTGCACCGCCCGGATCTGGAGCTGAAGCGCCTCACTCCGAGCAACAAGGACGACCTCCTCTTCGACGACGTGCTCTGGGTGCGCCGCGCGCGCCACGAGCACGACGGGTTCGCCGACGCCCTGGCGGACCGCGGAGTGGAGGTCCACCTCTTCGGCGACCTCCTGTGCGAGAGCCTCGAACTGCCCGCCGCCCGCAAGCTGGTCCTGGATCGGGTCTTCGACGAGAAGGAGTACGGCCCTCTCGCGACCGACCACCTCCGTGCCGCCTTCGACGCGATGGAGACGCCCCGGCTCGTCGAGGCGCTGGTCGGCGGGATGACGAAGCGCGAGTACCTGGCCGGCCACGCCGAACCGACCTCCGTCCGCCTGCACGTCATGGACCTGGACGACTTCATCCTCCCGCCCCTCCCCAACCACCTGTTCACCCGCGACACCTCGACGTGGATCTACGACGGCGTGTCCATCAACCCGATGCGCTGGCCGGCCCGCCGCCGCGAGACGGTCCACTTCGAGGCGATCTACGGGCACCACCCCCTCTTCACGGGCCCGGAGGCGGGTTCGTTCCACCACTGGTCGCAGGGGCAGGACGACTACCCGGCCACCATCGAGGGCGGTGACGTCCTGGTCCTCGGCCGCGGCGCCGTCCTCATCGGCATGAGCGAGCGCACGACCCCGCAGGCCGTGGAGGCGCTCGCGCGGGGCCTGTTCGCCGCCGGTTCGGCACACACGATCGTGGCGCTGGACATGCCCAAGAGCAGGGCGTTCATGCACCTGGACACGGTCATGACGATGGTCGCGCCCGACACGTTCACCAAGTACGCGGGCCTCGGCATGCTCCGCTCGTACACGATCGAGCCGGGCGAGGGCGGGCAGGCCCTCAAGGTCACCGACCACGCTCCCGAGCACATGCACCGCGCCATAGCGGAGGCGCTCGGCCTGCCGTCGATCCGCGTCCTGACGGCCACGCAGGACGTGCGCGCGGCGGAGCGGGAGCAGTGGGACGACGGCTGCAACGTCCTCGCCGTCGAGCCGGGCGTCGTCATCGCGTACGAGCGGAACGTCACCACCAACACCCACCTGCGGCGGGAGGGCATCGAGGTGATCGAGATCCCCGGCAGCGAACTCGGGCGGGGCCGCGGCGGCCCGCGCTGCATGAGCTGCCCCATCGAGCGCGACGCCGCCTGACACCCACCGGAGCACCCCACCCGCCGGCACCCCGGACCACCTACCGGCACCCCGAGCCCCAGCGCTCCGAGCCCCGGC
>NZ_CP095474.1:3694753-3716345 GCF_023614315.1 Streptomyces sudanensis
CCCCGGTACCACCCGCCGGCCCCTCGAACCCCGACCTCTCGGCCCCTCGGACCCCGGCTCACCAGCACAACGGCAGGCCCACCTCCCCGTGGGCCGCCCACACCCTTCCCGTATAGAAATGCTTAGAACCGTATAGAATTCCATTCCCGCCCGTCCGGCGCCCGCCCGCAGACCCACAGGAGCACCCATGGCCCCCGACCTCACCGGCCGCCACTTCCTCAAGGAACTGGACCTCACCACCGAGGAGTTCCGCGGCCTCATCGCTCTGGCCGCCCGCCTCAAGGCGGCCCGGAGGGCCGGTGCCGAGGTGCGGCTGCTGTGCGGCAGGAGCATCGCCCTGGTCTTCGAGAAGACCTCCACCCGCACCCGCTGCGCCTTCGAGGTCGCCGCCGCCCAGCAGGGCGCGTCGACCACGCACCTCGACCCCTCCGGTTCGCAGATGGGCCACAAGGAGTCCGTCAGGGACACCGCGCGCGTCCTGGGCCGGATGTTCGACGCCGTCGAGTACCGGGGCGCCGACCAGGAGACCGTCGAGGAGCTGGCCCGGTACGCGGGCGTCCCCGTCTACAACGGCCTCACCGACGACTGGCACCCCACCCAGATGCTCGCCGACGTGCTCACCGTCACCGAGCACACCGACAAGCCCCTGGACGAGGTGGCCTTCGCCTACCTCGGCGACGCTCGCAACAACATGGGCAACTCCTACCTCGTCACCGGCGCCCTCCTCGGCATGGACCTCCGCATCGTCGCCCCCCGCCCGTACTGGCCGGCCGAGGACGTCGTCATCCACGCCCGCAAGCTCGCCGCGGAGAGCGGCGCCCGCCTCACGCTCACCGAGGACGTCGCCGAGGGGGTCGCGGGCGCCGACTTCGTCGCCACCGACGTGTGGGTGTCCATGGGCGAGCCGCCGGAGGTCTGGGACGAGCGGATCGCCGCCCTCCGCCCGTACGCGGTGACGATGGACGTCCTGCGCGCCACCGGCAACCCGCGGGTGAGGTTCCTGCACTGCCTGCCCGCCTTCCACGACCTCGGCACCGCCGTCGGCCGCGAGATCCACGCGCGCCACGGCCTGACGGAGCTGGAGGTCACCGACGAGGTGTTCGAGTCGCCGCACTCGGTCGTCTTCGACGGCGCCGAGAACCGCCTCCACACCATCAAGGCCCTCCTGGTCGCCACCCTCGCCGGCCCCGACCTCCCCCGCCCCTGACATCGGGCCCGTCCCTGCCGCGCCCCCGAAGAGAGCCCCTGCCCCGGCCGGACCAAAGCCGCACCGGGTCCGCGACCAGGCAGGGCCCACCGTCGAGCCCCATCGCTCCTTCCGCCGATGCCGACGCCGAGGCGTTGAAGAAGGCGCACGGTCGTTAACCGCAGAACTCGGTGAGGTTCCATCCATGAGCCACTCCATCACTACGTCCGACATCATCCGCTTGTTCGGCCTTCAGGGCATCGTTCTGTTTCCCCGAGACAGGCACAGCGACCCTGCCATCGAGACACCCTCCATGCGTGTCCTCCGTGAAGTAGGTATCCCGCACGACGACTTGTTTCTTTCGCGCATGGACGTCAAAAATCCCAACCAAGACCCCCCACTTCTCGGTGGATCCCTTTCGTCTGTTGGGCGTCTGTGTCCGGAAGGAGCGGAAGCCTGGCCGGTCTTGGGCTACTTCCAGGACTCCCTCCTAGCCTTCGACACTTCCACCGGAAACGTCTACGCTTTTCCGGAAGGCACCAGTCGACACCTTCTCATGCACCGTAACGTCGAGTCCCTCGTCTACAGCCTCTGCGCCCTGCAGGAATATCACCTGGAATGCGATTCCTGCGAGGATGAGGAAGCGCTCGCCCTGCAGACGCGGTCCAAGATCGAGGCGTTCGATCCCACCCCCTTCGCAGACCCCGCCTCAGAGTGGAACATCATCTTTGAAGAAATCATGGAAGGAGCGTGGTAGCTCCTTGGCCGTGGTGATGTGAGTCGGCTGGCCGGTCGAGGGCTGCATCGGCGGCGACGGTGGCGAGGAAGGCCAGCGCGAGCATGGCGAGCGTGACGTGCCGGTGCCATGAGGTCCAGTTCCTCACCTGGTAATGGTCCAGGCCGACTTGGCCTTTGGCGGCCTGGAAGCACTCTTCGACGCTCCAGCGGCTGCCAGCCACGCGGACGAGTTCGGCCAGCGGCGCTGCGGTGAGTGACCAGCACAGGTAGAAGGCGAGTTCCCTCGTGGTGGGGTTGCGGCGGATCGGCAGGTGGCGGTGTTCGCCGGTACCGATATGGATCGAGGCCCAGTCGTAATAGTGCAGGTTCTTCGCGCCGGTGTCGGCGCTTTGCCGGTGCCAGGCAGCCTCGGGCAGGTGGTCGGCGACCGTGTCGGCGCGAATCGGTGTACGGCCGGAGTTGATCCGGACCCGGATAGAGCCGGCGACGGCCAGAACGTAGCCGGTTCCGCGGGCCTCCAGGGCGGCACGAAGCTGCGGGTCCTGTCCGTATGCCTCGTCGCCGGTCACCCACGGTGCTTCCACCCCGGCGTCCAGTACGGGGGCGATCATCTCCCAGGCCGGGCGGGGTTTGGTCGCGAAGTGCACCTCGTCGGGTGTCCCGGCCGCCTGGCGGCGCTCGGAATCGGTGCACCAGGAATATTCAGGCAGGTAGGGTCGGCGGTCGATCAGCGCCCGCCCCCGGCCGGTGGCGTAGGCGAGAAAGACACCGACCTGGCTGTTCTCGATGCGTCCGGCGGTGCCGGTGTACTGCCGCTGCACGCCCACCGAGGCCCGGCGCTTCTTCATGAAGCCGGTCTCGTCGACGATCAGCACGCCACCATCGCCGCCGAGGTGGTCGACAGCGTAAGCGCGGACTTCGTCGCGGACGGAGCTCTTTCAGCGTGGCCACTGATCGGGTGACAGGACCGGTCCCTGCAACGCACAAGGCTCCCATGTCGTTGGAGGAGGTGTTCTACGTCTCAACCCACCGGCGCGGGAGCCTCGTTGGTCGTCTGTCCTGCCGCACTCGACCTGCCTCACGCCCTGGTCGAGTGAGTCACCATGCTCATCGTCACCCGCGAGGGTGACCGCCAGCCGTACCGCTTCGCCGGCGCCTACCTCGACCCCACCGGCCTGTACAAGATGGGCGCCCGCTACTACGACCCCGCCCTCGGCCGCTTCACCCAACCCAACCCCTCCGGCCAGGAAACCAACCCCTACCCCTACGTCGAAGGCGACCCCGTCAACCGCACCGACCCCACGGGGCTTCTCAGCGTCGACGGTATAGCGAATGCTCTTGGTCCGGTCGGCGATCTGGTCACCGAGGGCATTCACTTGGCTGAAGGGGACACGAGGGCTTTGTGGGGCGATGTCGCAGGAGTCGTGGCGGGAAGCGCGGCGGGTGCTGTATGCGGTGCAGCGGTGGCAGCTACCGCTGCACCCACCCTCGGTGGCTCCCTCGGGGCTACGGCAGGTTGCTACGCCATTTCCTGGAGTGCGAGTCAAATAGCTTCAAACGCAGTCAGCGGTTGATGTCCCCGGATGGGCGGAAGGAGAGAATCTCCTTCCGCCCATCCCCTTCCTAAAAGGGAGAACTCATGCCTCGTGTCGGCTGGTCCATGGAACAGCGAGCAGCTGTGAAGCGGTACATCCAATTCGCCGGATTCTTCGCCGTGATCGGAATCCTTTTTTCGGCATTTCTGATCATTTCCGGAAATTCTGGCGGGTGGGCCTTGCTGGCAATCATCGCCTGCATCTGTCTCGTCGGATATTTCTTCATCCAAAAGGGAGAAGGAGGCAATCCTTGATGCAGTGAAAGGAGTCGCCTCCTTTCCCGCGACACCTTTCCGCTGACTGAGCCTCTTTCACCCTGTGCTGGCGGGTGAAATGGGCTGGTCAGTGGGTGTGGTGACGAGGCAGGGCCCCTCGTCGTTGGCGTGGTGATTCCACTCGTCACACCGGCGACCGAAGGGGCCCTGGTGGTTCCGTATCCTGCCATGCTCGACGGCTCACCAAGGTCTGTCCCGCAACTCCGCAGATCGTTCACCAATGTCTGATTCAGCCGATTGGCCGAGCCGCCTTTGAAACCGCGAGTAGAGACAGAACCGGACAAGGTCATGCGGCAGCTTTCCGTTGGCTCCTGAGTTCAGCCAGGGGCAGCCTTCAGATGAAACCGCGAGTAGAGACAGAACCGGACAAGGTCATGCGGCAGCTTTCCGTTGGCTCCTGAGTTCAGCCAGGGGCAGCCTTCAGACTGCGGCCTCGCCGTCGAGCTGCCAGTGCCAGGTCCCGCCTTGGCAGGTAAGGACTGTGCTGCCGTTCCTCACGTGCAGGACATCGTTCCTCTCGTCCCAAACCATCCGCAGCAGCTCGTCGTGTGAATCGCCGCGCAGCACTCGCTTCCAGAGCGGTTCTGCAGGGGCCCCGAGGGTTTCCACGTTGATGGAGCGCACAGCCTCCAAAACCAGGGACACTGGCCCGAGCGGCAGGTACGGTGCTGATGCGGACTCCGTGTACGCGTTGGAGAAAGCCAGCTCGAAGCGCAAAGAGCCGTCTGCGGGCAGCACCGACATACGGTAGCCCTCTGATTCGATGTCTATTTCCCCGATGCCAGGGAGCTCCCAGCCCGTGATCTCGTGGCGGAGCGGATCGAGTTCTGTGCCTAGGAGCGGAGTACAGCCTTTCCACATGGCCAACCTTTCGTTTCGAAGTCGATCGGGGGTGCGAAGCGGGTGCCTCGGCCCGCCTCGCACCCCCGAGTGTCACATCGGCTCACCCGTGACCGGTGTCCTTACAGAGAACGCCAGGCCCGCCAGATGTGCCGCAAGCCGGGTCGGTAGGCCCACTTCCCGTAGCGCTTTCCGCCTCGGTAGTACTGCACGTAGGGGAAGCCCATGTGCTTGTTCCTATAGCGGATGCGGGGTACACCGAGGCGGCCGCTTTGTGGACGGACATCGCGGCACTGGTCGGGAAGGTCGGTGAATCGGGCGAGACGCAGCCCCTCGTGCAAGCCGGCGCGGTCCTCGGCGATCTCTCGCGCATCGAACGCCAGGCCATGCGGGCGCTGAGCCGGCTGGAGGCGTGAGACGCCCGGCAGGCCGGCCTCGGTGGCCTTCAAAAGGCCGACTCTCATGGAAGATCGCCGGGCATGTCGCCGGGCATTTCGTCGGGCATGTCATCGAAGGGGCCCCGGAGCCTTCAGGAGCCCCTTCGAGGAAGCCGGCCGGTTCGGCAACCGGCCGCCTCCGTTTTCCGACCGTTTTTCGGATGTGAATGCGCCACTTGAGGGCACTCGGCCCGAACTCCTCCTCACCAGGCCCACCTTCCGGACCGGAACCCGCACCGGCTGCGCAGGGACGTCCACCGGCGGACGGAAGTTCGACCGCCGGCTCGACGCTCCCGACGCGGCCGACTGCCGCTTGGTACTGAAACCGCAGGATTCCCGTTCGTCTCCTTCCGTTGCGCCGTGAGCAGCGGCCCGCCCTCACCCCGGAGTGTCGGCAAGGCCCTCGCGAGCCGAAAACCGGATGCGGGTGAGCCGGTTCGCACTCGTATACTCGTGCGAACTCGTGGAGGGGGAGGCGGAGTCGGTGAAGCTTGCCGAGGCACTGGCGGAACGCGCGGAGGCGACGCGCCGCGTGGAGCAGCTGCGGGCGCGCATCGTCGGCAGTGCGCGGTACCAGGAGGGGGAGACACCCGCCGAGGACGCGGCCCGGTTGCTGGCCGAGACCGGTGAGGTGCTGGACGCCCTGGAGGCGTTGATCCGTCGGATCAACCGGACCAACGCCGCCGTGGAGATGGGCCCGGACGGCACGCTCACCGACGCCCTCGCACGGCGGGACGTCCTGCGGCTGCGTCACTCCGTGGTCACCGCGGCGGCGGACGCCGCGGCGGGCCAGGGCGAGCGAGGGTACGGGCGGCAGCTCAGGTCCGAGCTGGTGATGCTTTCCGCCCTCCCGGTCGCGGAACTGCGCGGCCAGGCGGATGCGCTGGCTCGGGAGATCCGGGAGATCGACGTGCGGATCCAGCGGGCGAACTGGGAGGCCGACCTGCTGGACTGAGCGGTCCGGCGGGCAGGAACGATGTGGAGCAGGTAGCGGCTTCGGAGGCGTGCACACACCGAGGGCCGGCGGTTTTCCGGCCCATGCCTGGCGCGTGAAGAGCAACGCGGGGTTCGACTCCCCACCGACAGCGCAGCTCAGCACCGCGTACAGGTGACGGTGCACATCGCACGGCACATCACCACGTGCAGATCCGGGGCGGCGAGGGCGGGTTCGGGGCTTTCCACATCGCGGCATCGGGAAACGACGGCCTCCGAAGGGGGCCGTTCGCGATTCCGGTGGCTTTCCCGCGTTCGGCTTTCCCGCATTCACCGGGAACGCGAATTCCGCGGAAGCCGAGCGGAGAAGAGGTCGCGTGCGCGTCCGGTGGCCGCCCGCCCGGCTTCCTCCGGTCCCGGGAGGCGTGCGCGTCCCGCGTGGCCGATGTGGGCGCCCCTCACTCGCCGCAGCGTGCAGGAACCGTGAGGCCGTCCCGCGGGTCAGCCGTGGTCCTCCCACTCCGCTCCGCAGAACCGTGCCTCGCTGATCGCGGCGTCGCCGGCTCTGGCGGCTCGTACGTACATGTGGAGACCGTCCGGTCCCAGATCTCCGCCGCAGCCGATGACCATGCCCGTTCCGTTCTCTTCGAGACGCCGGGTCAGAGCCGTGTCGACGGCGGAGACCGGCATGCCGATCAACCGAATGCCCTCGAACTCGACCTGCGGGCCGGTGCGGCCGTGGACGGTGACGGCGCCCAACTCGGGAAGCCGGCTGCGCCCGTAGGAGTAGTGTGCCGTCACACCGGTGGTGTCGAAGCGGTCGCCGTACAGGATCCACTCGCCGGGGCCCTCCCACGGCTCACCGAAGGGGTACCGGCCATGACGGGCGGCCGGCTCCTCGTCCAGCGAGGCCGCGACCTGGGACGGGTACATGCCGAACCGGAGCGGCCCGACACCCTCCAACGGTGTCCAATCCCAGCGCGGCCGGTCCCGCTCGGCCTTCACCTGCCACGTCCCCGCATCCGGCTCTTGCTCGGGAGCGCCTTGCCACTGGACGATCGGGTCGGCCCCGTGGGGGTCCGCGGCCGCCTCGGGGCCGACGATCAGGGCATTGGTGATCACCGCGTCCCCGCGTTGCACGTACCCCTCGGACGACAACCCCAGTTCCAAGGAGGCGCCCAGGGAGACCCCCCATGCCTCGACTTCGGGATCGCCGCTCCGGTTCACCCGCACCGAAGCCCCCTCCCGGCGGGCGAGGTCGTGGATGTCCGAGCGCACCTCGGACGGTACGCGGGCGATCAGCTCGATGTCGCGCAGCCGCACCAGAGGGCCGCCCATCGCGTCGATCGCCACCGCGAGCAGACCGGAATCCTCCCCGTACACCGCGGTCACGCCCCAGTCGCCGTAGCAGCCCCAACCGCTCCCGCTGCCCAGGCCCTGCGAAACGGAGGCGACCGCCCCGCCCAGAGCCGCCGCGACCTGGTCGGAACTCATCCCGAACCGCAGTGGTCCCACCCCGGCCAACGGCTCGAGCACCCACTCGGCCCGGGCCCCGGGCTCCCGGTTCCACCAAGGCATGCCCCCTTCAACGATCGCTCCGAACGCCCCCGGCACGTCCCGCCGGTGACCTCGTCGGCAACCCTGGGCGCGGCCTCTGACAGTGCGTCCGTCGGCGCCGTCCCTCGCAGGTGGGAGCGTGAGCGGGGCTGTTGAGCGAGCGGGCGTCCGTGGGGCTTCCGGGGAGTTCCGACAGCGGACGATCGACTCCGCGGACTGCCGCCCGCGACCCGCGTGGGCGTCCTGATCGTTGATCACGCCGGCCCCCGGTCCGCGTATCCGGGCCGGTGGGGGTTCCGCGCTCCGCGCCGCCCGGTCTCCCGCCCGCCGCCGGCTTGTGGCCCTGACCTCTCACCTTCCTCGCCCCCGGTCTCGCCCCGAGCGGAAGCATTCGTACACATGTGAGGGCGAAGTGAAGATGTTTACGTCGTCAACTTGTTTGCCTCTGGGGTGTGAATTCCGCCGCGTGTACGCTGAGATCATGACGGACAATGCCGCTTCGCCGGTCGGCCCGCTTGTCACCGGTTCCGAGATCGCCCGGCTGGCCGGGGTCACCCGGGCCGCTGTCTCCAACTGGCGCCGGCGTTACGACGACTTCCCCGCCCCGGCGGGGGGCGCCGCGAACAGTCCGCTGTACTCGCTCGCCGAGGTTCAGGCGTGGCTGGACGGGCAGCGCAAGGGCCAGGAGGTCTCGCCCGAGGTCGAACTGTGGCAGGCCATGCGGGCCGCGTACGGGGAGCGGATGGTCGCGGGCCTGGCGGAGGTCGCCGCCGCGCTGGCCGGGGAGCGCGAACCGGCGCTGCGGGACGACATCGCCGCCCGGCTGGAGAAGGTCACCCGAACCGAGAAGCCCGTCGACCTCGTCAACGGGCTGACCGAGCGCTTCGTGGACTCCGCGCGGCGCGCGGGGTCGGACCAGGTGACCTCCGAGCGCGTGGCGCGGGCCGTGCGCCACTTCGCCCCCGACCTGCCGGCCGGCGCCACGGTCCTCGACCCCGCCTGCGGGATCGGGACGCTGCTGCTGTCCGTCGCCGCCGAGGCGGGGGTGCGGTGCCGCGGCCAGGAGATCGACGCCGACAGCGCCCGCTTCGCGCAGCTCCGTGCCGCCCTCGCGGACCGGCCGGACGTGCGCGTCGCGGCGGGCGATTCCCTGCGCGCCGACGCCTGGCCGGACCTCCGGGCCGACCTGGTCGTCTGCGATCCCCCCGCGGGCGTGACCGACTGGGGGCGGGAGGAGTTGCTGCTCGACTCCCGCTGGGAGCTGGGCACCCCCTCCAAGGCCGAGGGGGAGCTCGCGTGGCTCCAGCACGCCTACGCGCACACCGCCCCCGGCGGCCGGGTCCTCATGGTCATGCCCGCCTCGGTCGCCTACCGCAAGGCGGGCCGCCGCATCCGGGCGGAGCTCGTCCGCCGCGGCATCGTGCGCCAGGTGGTCGCCCTGCCGCCGGGCACGGCGACCTCCCACGCCCTGCCCGTCCACCTCTGGTGCCTGCGCCGCCCCGAGGGCACCGGGAGCGCGGACGCCGGCCCCGCGGTGCGCATGGTCGACCTGACCGGCAACTGCCCCGACGGGAGCCTGGAACCGCGCCCCGACCAGGTCGCCGACGTACCGCTGATCGAGCTCCTCGACGACACCGTCGACCTGACCCCCGGCCTCCACCTGCGCACCCGGCACCGCGACTACCCCGGCGAGTACGCGGCCCTGCGCGAGGAGCTGGAGGAGCAGGTCCGCCGGCTCGCCGCGCTCCTGCCCGGGCTCGCGCCGGGCGGGGGACCGGGCTCGCTGGAGGGCGCCAGCACCAGCGTCGCGGACCTCGCCCGCGCCGGACTCGTCACGTACGAGGGGGCGGAACCGGTCTCGGCCAGCGAGCAGCTCGACACGGACTACCTCCGCGGCTTCCTGCGCAGCTCCGCCAACTCCCGCCGCTCCACCAGCCTCAGCGGCACCTTCCGCCTCGACGGCCGGGGCTCGCGCATCCCCCGCATGGGCATCGACGAGCAGCGCCGGTACGGCTCCGCCTTCCGCGCCCTGGCCGAGTTCGAGGAGGGGATGCGCAGGGTCGAGGAGCTGAGCCGGCAGCTCGCCGAGGTCGCCCGCGAGGGCCTCGCCACGGGCGCCCTGGCCCCGGAGGACTGAGCACCGCGCGCCCCGCCCGTCCGCCCGCGTCCGCCGCACCGGCCAGCGTGCCTCCGCTTCCGCGCTCGCGGTGCCTCCGTGCCGACCCGCAGCGGCTCCCCCCTTCCCTGCCCCAGTCCGGTGCGGGAGTTCCGCACCGGACTGGGGCGGGCGCCCGTCGCGGGGCCCGCGGCGGCCCGCGGCCCGGAGAGACCCCCACCGCCACCGCCCGACCCCGAGCGGGCTCCTCAACCGCCCGCCGCCTCCCGCCACTCGGCGAGGTTGCGGCGGGTGGCATGGACGTGGAGGTGGTCGGGGCCGTGCACCGCGATCATGATCTCCAGCAGTTCCGCGAGGGCGGCCGCGGCACCGGCAGGGTCCCCCGCACGCCCCCGCGAGGTGGCGAGGTTGTGCCGGGTGACGAGGCTCTCGGGGTGGCGGGGGCCCAGCACCCGGACGAAGTCCTCCAGCACGTCCTGCAGAGCGGCAGCGGCTCCGGCCGCGTCGCCCGCCTTCCCCCGCCAGGTGGCCAGGTTGCGCCGGGTGACGAGGGTCTGGGGGTGGTCGTGGCCGGACAGGCGCGCGCGGACCGCGAGGACCTTTTCGAGATCGGCCGCGGCCCCCTCCGGGTCCCCCGCCATGGCCCGCGCGTTGGCGAGCCTCTCGCGTGTGGTGAGGGTCTCGGGGTGCTCTGGGCCGAGCAGCCGCACCTCGTCCTCCAACACCTCCCGCAGGGCGGTGACGGCCCCGGCCGCGTCCCCCGCCTGGTCCTGCCACACGGCGATCTGGGTGCGGATCGCGAGGAGGTCCGGATGGTGGGGGCCGAGCGCGCGCAGCCGGTCCGCCAGGAGCTCCCGGTACGCGTCGACCGCCCCTGCCGCGTCGCCCGCCATGCCCCGCCAGTGGGCCAGGCGGTGACGGAGCTGGGGAACACCCGGATGGTCGGGGCCGAAAACCCGTACGGTGGTTCCCAGTAGCTCCCGGAAGGCGTCCGCGGCCCCTGCCGCGTCCCCCGCGTCCCCCCGGCAGTCGGCCAGTTGGTAGCGGACGGTGAGGGTCAGGTGGTCCTCGGGACCGCGCAGCCGTACGAGGTCGGAGAGCAGGTCCCGGAAGATCCGGACGGCCCCGGCCGCGTCCCCCATCCGCTCCCTGTTGAGCGCGAGGTACTGCCGGGTGGTGAGGGTGTGGGGGTGATCCGGGCCCAGGACCCGGCCCATCCTCTCCGCCACCTGCTCCAGCACGGCGGCGGCCTCGGCCGCCTCCCCCTCCTCGCCCTGCCACCGGGCGAGGGTGCCGAGGCAGAGGAGCGTACGGAAGTCGTCGGGCCCCAGCGCCTCGGCCATGTCCCGGACCAGCAGGGACAGCGCGGCGGGAGCCCCGTCGGTGTCCCCGGCGTTCATCCGCCAGAGGGCCAGGTTGTAGCGGACGGTCAGGGTGTGGGAATGGTCGGGGCCGAGCGACCGGCCCATCTCCTCCACCAGCGCCTCCAGATCGGCGACCGCGCCGGCCGCGTCCCCGTTCTCCCCCCGCCAGTAGGCGTGGTTCGCACGTGCCGTGAGGGTGGTGATGTCGGTCTCCCCCAGGAGGGAGGCCATGTCATCCCGTACCGCTTCCAGGTCGGCGGCGGCGCCGGTGGTGTCCCCCTCCCAGCCCCGCCACTGGGCGAGGTTCTGGCGGGCGATCAGGGTGTCCGGATGGTCACCGCCCAGGCGGCGCCGGACGGTGTCGACGAGGTGCCCGTAGTAGTCGGCGGCAGCGGTGACCTGCCCGATCGCCCCCAGGCTGTTGCCGGCGCGGAACAGCACCACGTGGGCGCCGTCGTCAGGCCGGCACAGCGCGTCCTCGGCGTGCTCGGCCAGGGCGAGGGTGCAGGCGCGCAGGTTCTGGACCAGCGGGGTGGCGCTCTCCACCTCGGGCCACGCGTCGCCCAGGGCGTCGGCGGCGGCACGGGCGAGGCGGTGCCGGTGCCCGGGGCCGAGGGTGTCGCGGGTGGCGCGCTGGACGAGTTGGTGGACCCGCACCTCCTGGTGCGGCGTGTCGGGGGTGTAGTCCACCAGGTGCAGGCGGTGCAGGGCCGCCAGGGCGAGCCGGGCGTCACGGGGGGAGACCGGCTCCGGTTCCCGCGCGGCACCCTGCCCGGCGGCGCCGGTGCGTTCCGAGGCCAGGTAGGCCAGGGCGGGAGCGGCGGTCAACGCCTCCCGGGGGATCCCGTGGGGGTCGAGCAGGGAGGTCAGGTGGAGCATGGGGCGGGCCAGGCCGGCCGGGCGCAGGGTGTCGGCGCGTTCGACGGATAGCGACCAGGCGGCGGCCAGCGGCAGGGACTGGTCGTCGGGCAGCGCGTCGGGAGCCGCGTCGGCGAGGGTGGCGGTGCGATCGGCCAGCAGGCCGCGGTAGGCGACCACGGTCTCCCTGGAGTCGGTGATGTAGGCGGCGGCCTGGGAGAGCGCCAGGGGCAGGTACCCCAGATCGGCGGCGAGCGCGGCCGTCTGGCCGGGCGGGGCGGTGCGGCCGTGCCCGGCCAGGCAGTCGGTGAGGTAGGCCGACGCCTCCCGGTCGGTGAACAGGCCGACCTCGATCGGCGGGCGGCCACCGAAGGCCAGGGCGGCGTCCCGGCGGCGGGTGGTGACCAGGACCCGTCCGTGCGGACCGGCCGGCGGCCACAGGCCGGACAGGTCCTCGGGGTCGGCCAGGTCGTCCAGGACGACCAGCCACCGGCACGGCCTGCCGCCGGCCCCGGGAGCGAGCCAGGCCAGGAAGGACTCGGCCGCCCTCTCCTGGTTGTTCGGATCGGCGCGGCACAGCTCGACGCCCGCCTGCGCGTACCGCTCCACGACGGCCTGCCGACTGCCGGCGGTGACCCACACCAGCACGTCCAGCTCCCCGTGTCCGTCGGCCTCCCCCCAGGCGGTACGGGCGTACCCGGCGGCCAGCTGGGTCTTGCCCANCCCGCCCATCCCGGTCAGCACCGCCGTCCCCCCGTCCGCGAACGCGGCCCGCAGCTGGTCCGCCTCGGCCCGGTGCTGGAAGGACCGCGACTCGCGCGGGACGGTGCCGACCCGGTGCGGCCACGGCATCGGCTCCTGGGGGCTGCGCTGCTCCACGCGCAGCGTGTCGACCCTCAGGTAGCCGGAGACGGCGATCCCGCCGTTGGCGGTCGCGGGGCCGGTACACGACACCTCCACCCGGGTGCCGGGGCCCCGGTTGTTCGCCGGCACCGGACCGCTGTGGCCGGTCACCGCCTTGCCGCCGCTCCGGGCGACGGCCTCCCCGGTGTCCGTCACGACCACCGCGTCCGGAGCCCCGTCCTCTTCCTGCCTCCGGCGCCACCACGCCATGTTCACCCGCCCCCTCGTCGTTCGTCCCGCATTCCCGGAGCCCCGCCCGTGGCGGGCCGGTCAGACGTCCTCGATCCCGCTCACCGCGCTGCTGCCGGCGCCGCGGGCGGTGGCAGCTCCGCTGTTCTCCACCCGCGTCGGACCCCGGCCCGCACGCCGGAGGAGTCCGGTGACCGAACGGGCCCCGTCCGTCGCCTCCGCCGGCCCGGATCCGGTCACCGTCGCCTCCGCCCGGTCTCCGCCGGGCTGGAACACCGCCCACACCAGAGCGGCGATCGCCACCGCCGCCTGCACGGACGCCCCGGCCATCTGCCCCGCGCCGGGGCCGTCCAGCAGCCACACCACCGGCGTGGACACCACCCCGGCCACCGCCAGCACCACCACCGCGACCTTCCAGCCCCGTGACACCCCCACCACCCCTTCGGCTCCCGGCCCGCCCTCCGGGCGCGGACCTCCCACCCGGAGGGTCATTGTCGCCCAACAACCTTGTCCGGTAAGGGGATTCGCACGGAAAGGGCCCACGGAACGTCCACCGGGACGATCGAACCGGGGGACTCCCGGTCTCGGGACGGGCGAGCGGCCGCCGCCCCGGCGTCCCGTCCGGCCCTTCACCCCACATGGCCCGGCGTCCCGCCCGGCGTCCCGGCGCCGCACGGCGTCCGTCCGCACGGCCCCGCCCGCGCACAGCCCCATCCCGCACGAGCCCCCGCCCCGCGCGTGGCGGGCTCCCCGATACGTCGTACCTCCGCCGAGGAGGGAGAGGGCGTCCGCCATTGGCTTGAACGGCCCCATGCATGGCCGAAAAGAGGTTCACCTAACGGTAACGTCCCGTTGGGGGAGGGATCGAACGGCTGCTCCTAGGGTGGCTCGCGCCGCCCCCCGGCCAGATGCACCGAGAGGACCCCCGATGACAGACGAGTCCGCCGCGACGCCGACCGGTTCCGGTTTCGCCCGGCGCTCCCTCCTGCGCGGCGCCGCCGTGGCCGCGGCCGCGTCCGTCCCGTTCCAGGCCCTCGCGGCGCGCACGGCGACGGCCGCGCCCGCCAAGCTGGAGTTCGACGCCGGGTACGGCCCGCTGCGCCCGGTCCGGGACCAGGCGACCGGCCTGGAGCTGCTGCAACTGCCGCGCGGCTTCGAGTACGTCTCCTACGGCTGGACCAACGACCCCATGGACGACGGGGTCCCCACCCCGGGCTCCCACGACGGCATGGCCGCCTTCCGGTACGGGGACCGGGTCCACCTCGTCCGCAACCACGAGCGCGGCGCCGGACCCGCCTTCACCGCCCCCGCCTACGACTCCGAGGCCGGCGGCGGCACCACCACCCTGGTCTTCGACCCGGACGCCGGGCAGTGGCTGGAGTCCTACGGCAGCCTCGGCGGCACCCTCCGCAACTGCGCCGGCGGCCCGACCCCGTGGAACACCTGGCTCACCTGCGAGGAGACCTTCTCCACGAACGCCGGCAAGCGCCACGGCTACATCTTCGAGGTGGCCTCGCAGGGCAAGGGCAACCCCGAGCCCTACAAGGCCATGGGCCGCTTCAACCACGAGGCCGTCGCCATCGACCCGGCGACCGGCTACGTCTACGAGACCGAGGACCGCGGCGACGCCTCGCTCTACCGGTTCGTCCCGGCGGTGCCCGGCGACCTGTCCAAGGGCGGGCGCCTCGAAGCCCTGCGCATCGGCGCCGGCAAGTACGACACCCGCGGCGACGGCGAGAAGGCGTACGGCACCGTCTCCTGGGTGCCCGTGGAGGACGCCGACCCGGCCGAGGACACCGTCCGCTTCCAGGCGCAGGCGAACGGCGCCGCGGTGTTCAGCCGCCTCGAAGGCGCCTGGTACGGCAACGACCGCATCTACGTGATCACGACCGACGGCGGCCCCGCCCGCCAGGGCCAGGTCTTCGAGCTGAACCCGGCGACGGACGAGTTCCGGGTGCTCTTCGCGTCCCCCGGCGCCGAGGTCCTCAACGCCCCGGACAACATGTGCGTCAGCCCGCGCGGCGGCCTGGTGCTGTGCGAGGACGGCGGCGGCACCGAGTACGTCCACGGGCTCACCACGGGCGGCGAGATCTTCCGCTTCGCCGCCAACAACGTGGACCTGCGGAACGGGACCGCCGGCAAGAAGGTCGCGGCGGCCGACCACCGGGGCTCCGAGTGGGCCGGTTCGGTCTTCGAGCCGAAGAACGGCAACTGGCTGTTCGTGAACATCCAGACCCCCGGCATCACCTTCGCGATCACCGGCCCCTGGGCCCGCGGCGCCCTCTGACCTGTCCGCCGGGCCCGTCCGCCGGGTTCGTCCGCCCGTGGCGGTGCGCGGCACCGGGTGTACGGGGCCCGGCGCCGGGTGTACGGGGTCCGACGTACGGGGTGGGGCGCGCGGCGCCGGGTGTACGGGGCCCGGCGTACGGGCCGCCGGGCCGGGACCGGGGGACGGTCCGGCGGCTTCGGGCGGAGGCGGGCGGGACGCGGGGTTTCCCGCGTTCACGCGGCCTGCCGCCCCGTCAGCGCTCCCGGACCATGACCGTGAGTTCCGGGGATCCGGGGGACGGCCGGCTGCTGCCGATGCTGCGGTAGCCCCAGCGTTCGTACAGGCGGAGGACTTTCCCCTCTCCTGCCGCCGGGTTCACCATGAGGGTCGCGTACGGCTCCTCCCGGTGGGAGAGAAGGGCTTCGTGCAGCTTCAGGGCGGCGCCGGTGCCGCGCCACGGAGGCCGTACGCCGATCTCCTTGAGCGCCACGGCCGGCCGCTCCGTGTACCCCTTGGGCGGCGGAGGAGAGACCCGGCGCCACCACCTGTCCCCGTCGAGGATCGTGTTCGCGTACACGTAGCCGATCGGTTCCCCCGAGTCGTACCCGATCACCGCTTCCCACCCGGCTTCACCGGCGTGCCGGTCGAGCCGTTCCGTGAAGGCGTCGACGGTGTAGTTCGGCAGATGCAGCAGCTCCGCGCGCACGTCGGCGTATACGCTCAGCAGTGTCGCGCGTACGGGCCCCAGGTCGTTGTGGTGCCGGATGCCGATGGTCGTGGTCATGGGTTGCTCCTCCGTGTGTCCCGCGTGTCCCGCACGTACTGCTCCCAGGTCCTGGCCGTGGTGCTTGCTGGCGCGGCGGCCCGCAACCGTGAGCCGATCCCGCTGAGCATGCCCGCGACACGGGGGTGCTGAAGAGCCGCGTCACCGATGAGGTCCCGGCGCACGCGGGGCGGTTCGACGTGAGGCCCGGCGCCCGCCGGGCAGTGTGTACGCCTCGCGCGGTGCTGCCGGGAGCCGGAGGCCGGGACGCTCCTCGGCCGTCGTGAGGTCCGCTTCCGGCGGTCCGTCAGCCTTGCGGCGGGGCGCGACCGTCCGGCGCTCCGCGAAGCCCCGGACGAACTTCCGGACGAGGTCCCAGGCGAGACCCCGGCCCACGTCCCGGCCCAAGTCCCGGCCTGAGTCCCGGACGAAGCCCCGGACGAAGCCCCGCACGGAGCCCCGCTCGAAGCCCCGCGCGAAGCCTCCGGGCCGGGTCCCGGGCGGCCCGCACGTCGTCGCGGGGCGTCGTCGGCGGGCTCGCGGACCGGGTCGCGGACCGGGTCCCGGGCCGGGTCTGCGGGCCGACCCTCGTCCTCCTGCAAGGGGTTTCCCCGTATCAGCATCGTCCGCGGGCCGCCTAGTGTCTGCCCACCGGACGTTCTCGGGCAGCACGGCCGAGGGGCTCGCGGTTCCGCCTCCTCCAGCGGGTCCACGAATCCATCAACCTGACAGGTTCATGCTCTTGACAGGGCGCCGGCCGTGACCGGAGGACGTCGCACGACGCTGTGCGGTCCCGCACTTCCCCCACCACCGAGTGCTTCCGAAGGGAACCCTGTGATCAGTGCCAACGGACGAAGGCTGATATCCCTGGCCGCCGCGTGTGCCACCATCGCCACCACCGCCGCCTTCTCCTCTGTGGCCGTCGCCGCTCCGACCGAGCCGGCCGCCCCCGCCGTCACCGCGCACGACCCGCTCGCCGCGCCCCCGCAGATGCCGGCCGAGCGCATCGTCGTCGGCTACAAGGCGAAGACCCAGGAAGCCGGTTCGAACAAGGCCGCCGCGACCGACGCCACCGGGAAGGCCCGGGCCGCGGGCGAGAAGCTCACCTTCGAGCGCAGGACCGGGACCGGCGGCGCCGTCTTCCACCTCGGCGGCAAGCGCTCCAAGGCGGAAGTGGACGACCTGATCGCCGAGTTCAAGGCGGACCCCGACGTCGCCTACGCCGAGGCGGAGACCTTCGCCTACGCGATGTCCACCCCCAACGACACGGACTACGCCAAGCAGTGGGACCTCTTCGAGCCCACCGGCGGCATGAACGTCCCGGCGGCCTGGGGCCGCACCACCGGCACCGGCGTGACCGTCGCCGTGCTGGACACCGGCTACGTGGCCCACTCGGACCTCGCCGCCAACATCGTCCCCGGCTACGACTTCATCTCCGACGCGGCCCGCGCCCGTGACGGCGGCGGCCGCGACGCCAACGCCGCCGACGAGGGCGACTGGAGCGCCGCCGGCGAGTGCGGTACCGACTCCAAGGCGAGCACCTCCTCCTGGCACGGCACGCACGTCGCCGGCACGATCGGCGCCGTCGCCAACAACACCAAGGGCGTCGTGGGCCTCGCCTATGGCGCGAAGGTCCAGCCGGTGCGCGTGCTCGGCAAGTGCGGCGGCAGCTCCATCGACATCGCCGACGCCATCACCTGGGCGTCCGGCGGCACCGTCGCCGGCGTGCCCGCCAACCCCACCCCGGCCAAGGTCATCAACATGAGCCTGGGCGGTGCGAGCCTGTGCTCCAGCGTCTACCAGAACGCCATCGACGGCGCCGTCGCCCGCGGCACCTCCGTGGTCGTCTCGGCCGGCAACAGCAACAAGAACGCCGCGCTGTTCACCCCGGCGGGCTGCGGCAAGGTGATCACCGTGGCCGCCACCAACCGCACCGGTGACCGCGCCTTCTACTCCAACTGGGGCGAGGTCATCGACATCTCCGCCCCCGGTGGCGAGACGCGCCGCGCCACCGACACCCCGGGCACCGTCACCACGCCCGAGAACGGCATCCTCTCCACGGTGAACGCCGGCACCAGCGTCCCGGCCGCCGAGTCGTACAAGCCGTACCAGGGCACCAGCATGGCCGCGCCCCACATCGCCGGCCTCGTCGCGCTGATGGCCGCCGCGAAGCCCGGCATCACCCCGGCGCAGGTCGAGACCGCGCTCTGGGACAACGCCCGCCCGCTGCCCGGCTCCTGCCCCGAGGGCTGCGGCCCCGGCATCGCCGACGCGGCGCGCACGGTCGCGGCGGTCGCCGGCGGCACCGACACCGGCACCAACGTGTACACCAGCACCACCAAGTACGCCCTGCCCGACAACTCGACGACCGGGGTCACCTCCTCCATCAGCGTCACCGGCCGCACCGGTGCCGCCCCGGCGGCCCTCAAGGTCGGCGTGGACATCACCCACACCTACCGCGGCGACGTGGTCATCGAGCTGATCGCCCCCGACGGCACCGTCCGCCAGCTCAAGGGCACCAGCTACGACAGCACCGACAACCTCAAGACGACCTACACGGTCGACGCCTCCTCCGAGCAGGCGAACGGCACCTGGAAGCTGCGCGTCAGCGACCGGATGGCGGGGGACACCGGCACGCTCAACGGCTGGAGCCTGACCTTCTGATCACGCCGAAGGCCCACCGGCGGCCGGCCCGCGCCGAACCGGCACCATGGCGGCCCGGTGCGGGCGGCCGGGGCCACGGCCCGCGAACCGCGCGGCCGGACGGGAGCACCCCTCCCGCCCGGCCGCGCTGTCCTTTTCCGGCGCGGACGCCGCCCGGCCCCGTCACGACGGACCCCGCCGCACCGACGCCCCCCGATCCGGTTCCGGTCGCGCACCGCAGGCGCGACGGCCGGACCTCCCGGCCGCCGGGCGAGAATCCCGCACCAGGGCCCGCTTTCCACCCGTACAAAAATCAATATTAACCGCGCGAAAATGTGGAACACATTTGACGGCCGACCCGCCTGGAGAATGTTTCAGGAATTCCGGGAGAGGGGTGCGGAATCGCGGGGGCGGGCGTAGCCTGGGGGACAGCAGTCGGGGCTGCGGCGACCACGCCTCCTCGTGCGTGACGAAGGGCATCCCCTGGTCATGTCCCCAGTCGTGGTGCAGCCGATCAGGACCTGTCGCCTCCGGTCCGAACCCAGCGAGCGCGTCCCGCCACGGGATGCCCGGAAGTCACCACCGGTCCCGGCTTCGTGACCTCGACGGGGTTGTCGGAAAAGGCGATCAGGGCCGCGGCCGAGGTGTTCCGCCCGATCGTTCGACCGCACCGCGCGGGACGCCGTCCGGCCCACGGGTCGGCGCGCTGCTGCGTCACACGAAGAAGAAAGAACATGAGTGAGTATGCGTCGGCTTCCCAAGAATATCTGAGCTCCTGGATGACGTTGGAAGAATTCGCGGACGCGGCGCCGATACCCGCAGCGGAGTCCGAACCTTCCGACATCGGGGAACTCCTCGCGGGGCAGCGGGGCCCGTACGTCAGGTCGGACGCCGAGCCGAGTCTGGACTTCGGGGTCGAGGAAGTCCCCGGGGTGCCCGGAATGTGGCAGATAATCGACAACCCGGGCGGCGAGGAGATCCTGACGGCGATACCCGGCGGAGAGCGGACCGAGCTCGAACCGACGGGCGGCGAGAGCGACGGGAACGCCATCGACGGCACCCAGGGCTACCGGCCGCCGTGGGTGCCGCACGAGTTCGTTCCCCGGCTCACGCCGTTCCGGACGGCCGAGCACCCGAGCCGGGTCTACATGGAACCGAGGGCCTCGGAGGCGGAAAGGCTCACGTACCCGTGGCGGACGAACGGCCTGGTCCTCGCGAACGGCAGGCCCGCCGGAAGCGGCGTGCTGGTGGGACCGAACCTGATGCTGACCGCGAGCCACGTCGCACCGTGGGACGCGAACCCCTGGAGCATGGAGTTCATACCAGGCTTCCGCCAGGGTGAGCGTCCCCCCTTCGGGAGTTCGTTCGTCTCGCAGTTCCGGGGATTTCGCGTACCGGCAGGAGAGGCGACCGGCTACGACTACGTCATCTGCCGGCTCTACACCCCGCTCGGCCGAGGGCTCGGCTGGATGGGGTCCGTGGCGTTCGGAAGCGAGAACGAGTACTACAGGAGGCGCTACAACTCCACGGGTTACCCCTCTTCCTTCCAGGGCCGACCCGCGGTGGAGTTCAACATGTCCATCGTCGACATAGACAACGACGACCCGGGACTCGAGCTGGAGTTCTCGCGGGACGTCTACCAGCTGGGCCCCGGATGGTCCGGAGGGCCGCTGTGGCTGCCCAACGAAGGCCCCCTCGTCGCCGGCACCGTGACCGGACAGGAGAAGGACGTCTTCGACCCCACGAGGTTCGTCATCTCCGCCGGCTTCGGCATGACCAACCTGGTGAAGTTCGGCCTCGCGAACTGGCCCGTCTGATCTGCCTGGCCCGTCCGGCCCGTCTGACCCGTCCGGCCCGTCCGGCCCGTCCGGCCCGCCCGGCGGGGGCGGCCTCCCCGCCGGTGCCGGTCGCGGCGGGTTTCCGGAGCCGCCCGGGGTACCGGGGCTCCCGCGGAGGTGCGTCTCGCCGCACCGTCCGTCGGACCACGCCCGGGGGCTCCGCCACCCCGCCGCCACCCGGCCGTCGAGCGGTCCGCGGCCGACCGGTGCCGCCGGGGCGGTGGTCCGGCGGTGTCCACTAGCGTCGGCGGCATGACGGGACCTGACGAGACGTACGACCCGACCCGGCACCCCGACCTGCTCGGGTGGCTGGGCGAACGCCGGGACGCCCACGAGGAGTGGGCCGGACGGACCGGCTTCGCGGACGCGCTGGACTTCACCCCGGCCTCCCTGGGCATCGTGGACCGCCTGGTACGGGCAGCCGCGAGCAGCATGGAGGAGATCACCGACCGGCGGATGACGCCCTTCGTCCAGGGCGCGGTCTGGTACGTCGGGGAGGTGTTCCGCCGCCACCGGAGGATGGTGTGGAAGTACGTCCCCGACATCGTCAGCGGGGAGCTCGAACCGTTCTTCGGCGCGGCCGGGGAGACCTCCGCGCTCGATCACCCCTGCGTCGGCGCCCCCGACGACCCGGAGAGCCGCCTGTACCCGCTGAACATGCTCCGCCGGATCCTCCTCACCGAGGACGAACTCGGCGACCCGGTCGAGGAGACGCTGCCGTCGATCTTCGCCGACCCGTTCGCCGACCCCTTCGACGAGGACGAGGACGAGGAAGGAGAGGAGGGTGACGGCGACGAGGCGGAGGACGGTGAGGAGGGCGACGGCGACGAGGGAGGGGAAGGCGGGGACGGCGGAGGTGGTGGAGGGGAGCCGGGGCCGTACGCGGTCAGGCCCCGGCGGCCGGGGAGGTGAGGACCGCGCGGACGGTCTTGCCGCTGGGCGGGTGGGGCACGCAGTCCCAGCGGTCGGCGAGGGCCGCGACGAGCGCCAGCCCGCGCCCACCGGAGCGGAGCGCGTCCGGAGGGAGCGCACTCGGCGGAAACGCCCCCGGAGGGAGCGGGCCGGGGCGGAGCGGGTCGGGGTGGNCC